>PMDK01000206.1 GCA_003154425.1 Ignavibacteriota bacterium | reverse complement strand
CTCCTGGACGAGCGCCCCGATCGGCTTGCCCCTCACCGCCATCATTTCGCACAGCAGGAGACCGAGGAAAATACCGTCTCTCTCCGGGAGGTGTCCCTTGACGCCGAGCCCGCCGCTTTCCTCTCCCCCGATAAGCACGTCGTGTTCCGTCATGTAGCGGCATATGTACTTGAATCCGACGGGTGTCTCGACAAGCTTTAACCCGTATTTGGCGCACTGCTTGTCGACCATCTGCGTGACGGAGAGAGACTTCACCACTTCTCCCGTCATCTTCTTCTGCTCCACCAGGTACTTCAGCAGGAGAGAGAATATCCTGTGCGAGTCGATGAAGTTCCCCCGCTCGTCCACGGCACCGATCCTGTCCGCATCCCCGTCGGTGGCGATGCCGATGTCGTAGCGTTCGGCCTTCACGGTCCGCATCAGGTCCGTGAGATTCTGCGCGAGGGGTTCCGGGTTTGTCCCACCGAATGAGGGGTTATAGATCTCATGTATCTGCCGGATCCCCGGGAGGACCTCGTCGAGGACCCCCTGTCCCGCGCCGTACATGACATCGTAGAGTATGCGGATGCCCGAGCGCCGGATGAGGTCCATGTCGATCTTTTTCGCGATGTCATCCAGGTAACGCTGCTTCATCGCGATCGGCGTGATCTTCCCCTTCGCGACAAGTTCCCCCAGCGTATGCTTCGCCGGAGGGAGCTTCTTCAGCTTCATCACCTTCCCGAGTTCCTTTTCGACACGCGCGATCATCTCGGGGTGCGCCGGACCGCCGAAGTCACCCTTGATCTTGAATCCGTTGTACCGCGCCGGATTGTGGCTCGCGGTGATCACGATCCCCCCCGCCGCGTTCTCCCTCAGGGTCAGGAGGGAGACCATGGGAGTGCTGACAATGCTGTCGGCGAGTTTCACGGCAATGCCTGCGTTCGCCATGACGGCGGCGGAGACCTCCGCGAATTCCCTTGACATGAACCGGGCATCATACCCGATGACGACGCCGTTCTTCCGCTTCTTCTGACCCGCGAAAAACCTCGCCGTCGCAAGGGCCACCCTCTCGAGGTTGGCGAACGTATAGTCGTCAGCGATCACCCCCCGCCATCCGTCCGTGCCGAATTTGATTGTCTGCGCCATGGAAACGCCCCGGGTTGCTTTTGAGATGATTGTCGTCACTTCCTGCCGAACGCCGCAAGGCCGGGGTAGTGTCCCGATTCGCCGAGTTCCTCTTCGATGCGCAGGAGCTGGTTGTACTTGGCAATCCGGTCCGTCCTGCTGGCCGAGCCGGTCTTAATCTGCCCCGTGTTGGCCGCCACCGCGATGTCGGCGATTGTCGCGTCTTCGGTCTCCCCGGAGCGATGGCTGATCACGCAGGTGTACCCCGCACGCTTCGCCATCTCGATCGCGTCGAAGGTTTCGGTGAGCGTCCCGATCTGGTTCACCTTGATCAGGATCGAATTGGCGACCCCCATGTCGATCCCCTTCTTCAGGAATTCGGTGTTGGTGACGAACACGTCGTCCCCCACGAGCTGGATCTTCTTCCCGAGCACGTCGGTCATCAGCTTCCAGCCGGTCCAGTCGTTTTCCGCCATCCCGTCCTCAATGGAGATGATGGGGTATTGTGTGACCCAGTGTTCGTAGAACCGCACCATCTGGTCGGGGGTCTTGGCCGATTTGTCTGATTTGCTGAAGACGTATTTCCCGTTGTCGAAGAACTCGCTCGAGGCGGGGTCGAGTGCCAGATAGACGTCCTTCCCCGGCGTGTAGGACGCTTTCGTGACGGCTTCCAGAATGACCTCCACGGCTTCTTCGTTCGACTTGAGGTTGGGGGCAAACCCTCCTTCGTCGCCGACAGCGGTGTTGTATCCCTTCTTGCTCAGGACAGACTTGAGCGAGTGGAACACTTCGGCTCCGGTCCGGAGCGCCTCGGCAAAGCTGGGCGCGGCGACCGGGACGATCATGAATTCCTGGATGTCCACGTTGTTGTCGGCGTGTTTCCCCCCGTTGAGGATGTTCATCATCGGGACGGGGAGCGTTTTCGCGTTGATCCCCCCGATGTACCGGTACAGCGGGAGCTTTAACGACAGGGCGGACGCCTTGGCGGCGGCGAGTGAAACGCCGAGGATGGCGTTGGCCCCGAGCTTTGACTTGGTCGGTGTCCCGTCGAGCCGGATCATCAGCGCGTCGATCTCCGTCTGAGCGAGCGCATCGTACCCGGTGAGCTCTTCGGCGATCGTGTTGTTGACGTGCTCGACCGCGTTGAGGACTCCCTTCCCGTTGTACCGCGACTTGTCCCCATCGCGGAGTTCCACCGCTTCGTGTTCGCCCGTGGAAGCGCCGCTCGGCACCGCGGCGCGGCCCATCGAGCCGTTCTCGAGCGTGACGTCGACTTCAATTGTGGGATTCCCGCGCGAATCCAGGATCTCGCGGGCAACGATATCAGCAATAAGCGTACTCATGGAGTGCTCCTTATTCGTTGTAGTGTGTTCCAGCTGATTAACTTCGTCAAAAATGAAGAGAAAATCAACGTGAGAGGGCGCGCTGAACGGCGGCGAAAACATCGGCGACGGCGAGGAGTTTCATGCATTCCATGTACCCTTCCCCTTCCCTGTTGCAGAAATCGAGATGACAGGGGTGACAGGGAACGTCTTTGCGAAGCGCCTCGTGCCCGGCCGACGGGTCGTACGGGAACCAGATTGAGTCCTCCCCCGGCCCGAAGAGCCCGAGGGTCGGGACACCCAGTGCCGCGGCAATGTGCATCGGTCCCGCATCGTTGGAGACATAGACGCTGCAGCACGAGATCACGGCGGCGAGCTGGCGGAGCGGCAGGACGTTCAGTACGGAGGGAGCGGAGACCGCCTGAGCGCTGACGGCGGAGACTGTTTCGGCGTCGCCGGGGCCGGCGGTGATGATGACATACGCGCCGAGCTTCGAGCGGAGGGTGTCCGCGAGTTCTGCGAAACGCTCCGGCAGCCATTTCTTCGCGGGCCACGTTGCACCCGGATGCATGCCGACGACGGGGCGGCCCGGGTCCAGGGGCTTCCCCTGATTGCATACCCAGCGGAGGTACGAGGCGGCATCGCGCTTCTCTTCCGTCGTCAGGAACAACTCCGTCTTCGATGCCACGGGGGGGATCCCGGCAGCCGCGATAGACTGGTTATGGAACTCGACGGCTGTTTTCGGCCTGCCGTCATCGGCGACGCGTATCGTGTAGAGCCGCCCCCGCTGCCGCCTGTCCGGCCC
The DNA here is from genome assembly GCA_003154425.1 of Ignavibacteriota bacterium. GTDB lineage: Bacteria > Bacteroidota > Ignavibacteria > UBA10030 > UBA6906 > Fen-1273. The sequence goes on along the minus strand of PMDK01000206.1, from coordinate 8,052 downwards.
GACACGGACGCGCGCCCCGCTGAGGCGCGCGAGGAGCGCGCTCCGGGGGTTGCCGAACAGGTCCAGGACGAGGTCGAACCGCATCCGACGGAGCAGGAAGGCGACACGAGCCTGCTCCAGGACGCCGGGACGCGCATAATCGTAGGGGATGATCTCGTCAAGAAACGGGTTCCCCTCCAGAAGCGATACGGCCTTCCCTTCCCCCATGTATGCGATGTAGGCATCCGGACATGCCTCGCGCACGCTCCTGATGAGGGGTGTGGTCAGGACGATGTCCCCGATGAACCTCATCCTGGTGATCAGGATGCGCCGGTAGTCCGTGCGTGATTCAGCGTTCATGTTCTTCCGCCCATTCGCATCGATCGAGCCAGGCGTCGACTTTTTCTTCAGCGATATCGGTGTCTGCCGCGTTCAGCGAGACCCAGAAGGCGGTGCGGGCTTCCCTGAACCTGCCAAGGCGGAAGAGCGCCTGGCCGAGATACCGGAGGCGGAGGGCCTCCAGTGCAAGGTCCGCCGATGTCAGGTCCATGGCCTGGAGCGCCGATACGGCATCCGTAAACTCCCCCGCGCGGAGCAGCGACCGGGCTTTCATGTATTCGAGCACCCTGTCCCCGGGGACACGCCAGAGGAGCGAGTCAATGACCGCCACACGGAGAGAGTCCGTGTAATCGGCCAGAAACAGGGGGAGCAGTATCTTCTCCCCGGCTTCGGTGTCCATCGCAATGAGCCGGAGCGCGGCCGCCTCCGTGTATCCTTCCGAGAAGTCGGCCCGGTAGACGCGGCTGTACAGGGCGTACGCCTTCTCCGGTTCGCCGGAGGCCCAGAATGCATCCCCGATATGAACGAAAAGCGGGAGATACCTCGCGGGGTGTTCGTCCGTGAGTATGACGGTATCAAGCGACGAGGTGAGGACGGACATGCGCCCGTTCTTCAGTGCACTCGTGAGGTACCCTGCGAACGCCTCGTAGCCCCCGCCGTCGGCGTACGCCCCCGCGTACAGTGATTCCGCGACCGCGAATTCCTTCCGCCCGAACGATCCGCGTGCCTCGAGGGATCGCCGCGCGAGTACCCGGGCGCAAACCTTGCGGAATATCGGCGGGCGGCGGAAGATCGCGTCCACCCCGTCCTGGTCTTCGTCGTCGAGGGGAACCCTGTCGAGGTATCCCTCCCACTCGAGGGCGAGTTCTCTGAGCGAGCGGCCGTAAACCGCGCGGTAGTCGAGCGACCGGTACAGCAGCATGAGATTTCTCATCCCGTACCGGTCTATGAGGTAGCGGCAGAAGGAACCGGCCAGTATGTAGCTCACGGAGGATTGGTGGGAGGCAAATCCCCAGAAACTCATGATGGCGTCGATGGGGGGAGCGATCCCCGCTTCGCGGATTGCCGCGGCGTATTCATGCAGCGTCCTGTTCCCCCACTCGCCGTCCACCGCCATGGCAAGCCCTTCCACAAGCCCGGTGCTGAGGCTTGCCCGGACGACGGGGAAACCGAAGGGAGCGGCAGCGGCGTGGACGAGCTCGTGCTTGAGGGAGCCCTCCAGGGATTGCCGTGAAATGTGGATCTGCCCGCTCCATGGTTTCGCGATGTCGGTATTGCCGGCCCCGATGAGGCGCTGCTTGGCCTCCGGCGAGGGATAGATATACGATTCAAAGAAGACATGGTCCGGGAGCGAGAACGAAGCGAGGACCTGGCTGAGTCTGAATTCGTGTTCCCGCGCGGCCAGATGGATCTCTTCCGCGGTGAACGACGAGGGAGAGTAGTAGAGCACGAAATGCGCCGTCCTGAGTTCGGCACCGAGAGTGCGCTTGATAAACGCGGATGTCGATTCAAACCCCAGATCGCACCGGAACAGATAGAATCCTGCGAGCACGCACGCGATGGCCGCGGCACGGATCCTCCGCTTCCCCGAGATGAGGCCCGCACCGAGCGTGCCCAGTCGTCTCCAGCTGATCCCGGCGCTCCGGCTGTCCGTTACGGTGATCATTCCCGCCCAGAGAAGGACCGCGGCGACGAAGAGGGTCAGCACTCGAAAGAGGACGAGCGTCCGTGTTACGAGGATCACTTCATCGTATGTCAGCCCGGGGAAGAATCCGTAGAGGAAGTTGTATGAAAAGACCGCCGGCGTGAAGTAGCCCAGCCCGGCGCTGTAGGCGAGGAGGACAAGGCACAGGAGGAGAAAGAGTGTGCGCGGATGGGCGGAGTGGACTGCGCAGAAGAATCCGAGCGAGACGCCGAACAGGACGCTCACCGGCGCCAGGAGCATGAAGAACGCCATACCCTCCGCCATGGAACAGTTCCGCACAAACAGGGCATTCCCGGATATGATGAGGAGGGGGATCGCAAGCAGGAGGACGTTCGCCGCGGCGGAAGCTCCCACGGCCCCGGCCGTCGGCCGGGACGGCTGAGTGTCCCCCTCTGTCCGGCAGGCCTCCTTCACCGGCCGGATGGTGAGGATTCCCGCGACGCACCCTGCAAGGAGCGCAAACAGCGCGGAGAATTCGTAGCCAAGATAATTAAGAAGGGGAATCCGGGTGCAGAGAAGCGCAACGCTTCCGTACAGGAGGGCGGCGAACCCGGCTCCGGGTGAGGTGATGAGCGTGCGGATCGTTACCGTTTGCATCTGCCCTCTGCCGGGGAAGTGTGCCCCGCCCCCCGGGGGGTGTTCCCCCGGGCGTTCAGAATTCTTCCCCGGCTTCGCGGCTGATCTCCGCACCCAGGGATTGCAGTTTCTTTTCTATGGCTTCGTATCCCCGGTCGATATGATAGACGCGGAGCACTTCGGTCGTCCCGGAGGCGACGAGCCCGGCGAGTATAAGGGACGCGGAAGCGCGGAGATCCGTGGACATCACCTTGGCACCCGCGAGACGTGCCACTCCTCTGATGACCGCCGAGTTCTCCTTCAATTCGATGTCCGCGCCGAGCCGCGTCAGTTCGGGGACATGCTTGAACCGGTCGAAATAGATCGAATCGGTGACAACGGCTGTCCCCGACGCGACCGACATCAGGGACGTCCACTGTGCCTGCATGTCGGTGGGGAAACCCGGGTAGACGGCCGCGGTAACGTCGACAGGCCGCAGGGTGGGGGGTGCCGTGAGCGAAAGGGAGCCGGGACCGACCCGAATTGCGCATCCGGCGGCCTCGAGTTTCGAAGTGATTGCGGAGAGATGTTCCGGGACCACGTGCTCGAGCCTCACGTTCCCCCCCGTGATCGCTCCCGCGATGAGGAATGTTCCCGCTTCGATGCGGTCCGGTATCGTGATGAAATCGGCCGGGTGGAGTGCGTCCACACCCTGTATCTCGAGCCGGTTCGTTCCCGAGCCGTCGATCCGGGCCCCCATGGCGATCAGAAATCCGGCAAGGGCGGTGATCTCCGGCTCCATCGCCGCGTTTTCTATCACCGTCGTCCCCTTTGCAAGGGCCGCCGCCATCATGACGTTCCCGGTCGCCCCCACGCTCGACACATCGAAATGAATGCGCGCCCCATGCAGACGGCCGGCTTTCGCAATGATGTATCCCCCTTCCAGCCTGATGTCGGCGCCGAGTTTGCGGATCCCCTCTATGTGGAGATTGACGGGACGGGGACCCCATGCGCATCCTCCGGGGAGAGAAACCTTCGCCCGGCCGTACCGGCCAATGAGCGGTCCGAGCACGTAGATCGATGCGCGCATCTTCTTTACATGCTCATAGGGAGCCTCGTACCCGTTGACGGCCGCGCTGTCGAGCGTGAGAAGATTATCCCTGAAGTCGATCCGCATACCCATCGTCCGCAGCAGGCTGGTCATTGTCGTTACATCGCGCAGGGCGGGGGTGTTGTGCAGGAGGGATGTTCCGGAACTGAGCATGGCGGCAGGCATCAGGGCAAGCGTCGCGTTCTTCGCACCGCTCACGGAGATTGTTCCGCTGAGACGCCTGCCCCCCTGTATGACGAACTTGTCCACTTCCCTTTTGACGCGTAGTGTTCGGAAGAGGAATTACCGCAAAAATCGCAGGAAAGTCAATCTTGATTCTGGAGGACGCCGGCACTATATTGATCCATGCTTTTCTGCAGGTTCCCCTTCACTGCCGCGATCGCCCCGATTCTGTTCTTTCATCCCGGACTCCGCGCCCAGATCGACGTCGTGGATGATCTCCAGCGCACCGTGATTCTCGCCCGGCCGGCGGAGCGGATTGTTTCCCTCGCACCGAGCATCACGGAGTGCCTGTTCGCTCTCGGGGCCGGGGACCAGGTGAAGGGCGTGACAGATTTCTGCAGTTATCCTCCGGAAGCCAGGCTCAAACCGCACGTCGGTGGGATGATCAACCCCAGCATCGAGGCGGTGGTCGGGCTCGAGCCGGACCTGATCGTGCTGAGCATGGAGGGGAACATACGGGACGATTTCAGGCGTCTGACGTCCTTCGGCACGCCGGTGTTCGTGAGCAATCCCCGCACTCTGGAGGGAATATACCGTTCCCTGCGCGCTCTGGGGACGCTGACCGGGAAGGAGGAGACCACCCGTCAACTCGTTGCGGGACTCGAGTCACGCGAACACGCGATACGGAGCGCCGCCGACGGAAAGCCACCCGTGCGCGTTCTTCTCATCGTCTCCCTGCAGCCCCTGATGTGCGCCGGCAGTAACACATTCATCGATGAGCTTCTCCGTGCGGCGGGAGGCACGAATCTCGCCGCGCGCGCCCACGGCACATACCCCTCGTACAGCCGGGAGAACGTGATCGCGGACGACCCGGAGGTGATCATCGTGATGTCCGACATCCTCTCTCAGGGCGCCACGCTTGCGGCAATGTTTCCGGAGTGGGGATCGGTCGACGCGGTCCGGAAGGGGCGGGTGTTCCGGCTCGACGCGGACATCCTTTCCCGCCCGGGCCCCCGGGCTCTTGATGCGCTGGAAAAACTCTTTCATATACTCCACTCCTCACAATGACAAACTCCACGCGTTCACAGCACCCGCGCCGAAGGCGCACCCCTTCCGCACAACGAAAGCAGGCACGAAAGGAAAAAGCGAAGAAGTTCTTCATCGCCGTGGCCGGCAACATCGGGTCCGGGAAGTCGTCGCTCACCGGGATCCTCAGCGAACGGTTCGGCTGGAGGCCATATTTCGAGTCGGTGGAGGACAACCCCTACCTGACGGATTTTTACGCCGACATGAAGCGGTGGTCGTTCAACCTTCAGGTCTATTTCCTCTCCAACCGGTTCAGAAGCCACAAGGCGATCACAGAAGGACCAGAATCGGTTATTCTGGACCGGGCCATTTACGAGGACGCCGAGATATTCGCACGCAATCTTTACGACATCGGCAATATGGAGAGGCGTGACTACCAGAACTACGTGGCGCTCTACGAGGTGATGACCGCGTATCTGAGGCCTCCCGATCTCCTGATCTATCTCAGAGCGAATGTGGAGACGCTCGTCAGGCAGATCGCACTGCGTGGGAGGGACTTCGAGCAGACGATCCGGAGGGAGTACCTCGAACAGCTCAACCGCCACTACGAGTCGTGGATCGAGCGCTACACGAGGGGCCCCCTCCTTGTGATAGAGTCCGACACCGTCGACTTCGTGAACAGGAAGGAGGATCTCGAGAAGGTGGTCGGCTTGATCGGGAAGCAGCTGGGGATGAAGAGCGGGAAATAAACGGAGGCGGGGGGGAGTTCTTCGGCGCTCTAGAGGAAGAACATGCGGAGCATGACGACGAGGAGGACGACCGCAAAGATTGTCCGGACCGCGGGGGTGTCCGCTCTCCCGGCGAGCCGGGTTCCGATTATCCCGCCCGGGACCGCCCCCAGGATCAGGGGGATCGCCGCCTGCCAGTCGATGAATCCGGGCATCCCCGCGGGAAGGGTTGTGTTCCCCCATCCCCAGATCATGTACCCGGCCGCTCCTGCAGCGGCCGTGATGACGATCGCCGCGCTCGTTGTCCCGAACGCCTTCCTGAGAGGGAAGTGAAGGTATGTGTACATCAGGGGGATCGCAATGAGAGCCCCCTCCACCCCGGAGAGCGAAGAGACAAATCCGACGAGCAGGCCGATGGCAAGCAGCGGCAACGGGGCAAGGTCGGGCTCGGATTCTTTCCCCTGTTTCCTTCTCCCCGAGAAGAGCCTGGCGGCGGCGACGAGAAGGATGAGCCCGAATATCTTCCTGAGCGAGGGCCCCTCGAGCCCCGCTGCAATCCTGCTTCCGAGGAGCGCCCCCAGGACGCCCGCCAGAGCAACGAATATCACGCCCCGCCAGATCACCTGGTTGGCCCGCAGGTATCCCCATGCCTGGGCACCGGAGGCAAACATCACCACGAGGAGGCTTGTGCCCATCGCCACGTGCATCGAGACGAGGGAGAGCATTCCGGCCGAACGGCAGTAGTCGTAATAGAGGAGGACGGGAACGAGCACGATCCCGCCCCCTATGCCGAACACTCCGGCCAGGAACCCTGCGATGAGCCCCCCGAGTGCCAGGAGAACGGCGGCAAGTATGTCCATCAGAGCCCGAGTTTCTTCGTGTACGTCTTCCGGTCCTTCAACAGCCCTTCGGCGGCAAGGAGCGGGAGGTCCCCCTTCAGCGAGGCCTCGATCCTCCCGCGATCTCCCTCTAATCGCGCCATGATCTCGATGTTGAGCTCGTTCGTGATGTGATCCTTGTACCGCTCGAACCCGTGCGTCTTTTCCTTCTGGAGTGTGAGTTCCAGCCGGTCGAGCGTTTCGGAAACCTCCGGCGTATAGTGCGACCGCTCGGCGACCTGGCGCAGATCGGTGATCTTCCCTTCCATCTCTTCCTGGTAGTCGAACTTCTCCCGGTCGAGGAAGGTCCGGAACGCAGAGAGTATCGATTCGTCGATCCCGGTGATCTTCTCCCCTTTGTGCGCCGTGATGTAGCTGTTCGCAAATTTAAAGAGGAGTGCCCTCTTCAAGAGCTCACGCACCATCGGCCCGACGTCTTCATCCCTGACAACGGAGTCGGGGGCTATCCCGCCGAACTCGAACTCTTTCCGCCCACGCAAGGTTTTGAACTCCCTTCTCAGGCTGTCCGGCACTGTGGCAAAAACCCCGTTCTTATCCCTGTGCTGGTAATCGATCTCCTGAATGCTTCGCCCGCTGGGGATGTAGTACCGGGCGGTGGTGATCTTCAGCTGTGCACCGAAGTTGAGGGGAAGTATTGTCTGGACGAGTCCCTTGCCGAACGTCCTGGTACCGACGATCAGAGCACGGTCGAGGTCCTGCAGGGCACCGGCGACGATCTCGCTGGCACTGGCGCTCCCGCGGTCCGTCAGGACGACAAGCGGCGTCGAGGGAAGGAGGGGTTCCTCCGTAGACTGGTATGCCTTGTCCGCCTCGGGTTTCCGTCCTTTCGTGGTGACAATCGGGCTCCCGCGCGGAACGAACTTGCTGACGACATCCACCGCCGCGTCGAGAAGTCCGCCGGGGTTTCCCCGAAGGTCAAGGACGAGCCCCTTGATGTCCCCCTGGATTTTCATTTCCTTGATCGCCTGACGTACCTCCTCCCCCGCCTTCCGGGAGAACCGCTCGAGTCTGATGTATCCTATCCCGTCGCCGAGGAAGCCCGCATACGTGACGTTCTTTACCTGTATCTCTTCCCTGATCAGGGCGAATTCAATCGGCTTTTTGACTCCGTCCCTCTCGATGATGACCTTGACTTCGGTTCCGGGTTCACCACGCGTGAGACTCCGCACCTCGTCCGGCTTCTTCGTGCCGACCGTCACGCCTCCCACCTCTATCAGCCTGTCGCCGGGGATGATGCCGGCACGCTGGGCCGAGTAGCCGTCCATGACGGTGATGACCTTGAGCGCGCCGTCCCGCGCGCCGATCGTGACCCCGATACCGCCGTATTTACCGGTGGTCAGCAGGTCCACTTCGTCCCCCTCTTCCTTGTCGATATACACCGTGTAGGGATCGAGTGTGCCAAGCATGCCGTCGATCCCCGCCTGCATGAATTTTTCCGGATCGATCTCGTCGACATAATTGACCGTGATCTCCCGGTAGACGCGTCCGAAGACATCGATCCCCTTGTTGATCTTGAGATAGACATCCGTGTCGGGGAGCAGCATGAAC
>PMDK01000213.1 GCA_003154425.1 Ignavibacteriota bacterium | reverse complement strand
TCTCTCTGAGCAAGCTCTCGCAGTCGAGCAGGCGCGCCGACCGGATCATCGGGATGCATTTCCTGAATCCCGTCCCGCAGACTCCGCTTGTGGAAATCGTCCGGGGGATGAACACCTCCGACGAGACATTCCAGCTCGTGAAGGCCTTCGCACGCAGGATCGGCAAGACTCCTGTGGAGGTGTTCGAATACCCCGGATTCATCACCACGCGTACGATACTCCCGATGCTTAACGAAGCCATGCACGCCCTGATGGAAGGGATCGCCCGGGCGGAGGACATCGACATCGCCATGAAACTCGGGTACGGGATGCAGACGGGCCCCCTGGAGATGGCGGACACCATGGGACTGGACGAAGTCCTGATGTGGATGGAAACTATGTACCATGAACTGGGAGAGTCACGCTTCCGGCCGTGCCCCCTCCTCCGCCGCATGGTGAGGGAGAGAAAACTCGGGAAGAAGGTGGGCGAGGGATTCTTCAAATACGATGCGGACGGCAAACGGCTATGAACATCCTCGTGTTGAATTGCGGCAGCTCGTCTGTCAAGTACCAGATGATCGAGGCCGGGGAGCGGAAGACACTCACCCGGGGGAGCGTGGAGAGGATCGGAATGAGCGGTGCGACACTCACCAACCTGCGGCACGACGGGGACGAGATCCGCATTGCGGGGGAGATCGTCGATCACACGCAGGCCATCGAATACATCCTGGCGATCCTCCTCAGCAAGAACCACGGCGTCATCACCGATAAGGGGCAGATCCGTGCCGTCGGACACCGCGTTGTGCACGGGGGGGAGACGTTCTCGGGCTCCGTCCTGATCACAGACGAGGTCATCAAGATCCTCCGCGATAACATCGAGCTCGCACCTCTCCACAACCCCCACAACCTGAGGGGGATTTCGGCGTGCGAGGTGAGCCTCCCGGGCATCCCCCAGGTCGCCGTCTTCGACACGTCGTTCCACCTGAAGATGCCGAAGAAAGCCTACCTCTACGGCCTCCCGTATTCGCTCTACACGCAGTATAAGATCCGCAGATACGGATTTCACGGATCCTCCCACAGGTACGTCGCCGAACGCGCCGCAGCGATGCTTTCCAGGGAGCCGGAGGCGCTCAGGCTGATCACCTGCCACCTGGGGAACGGATGCAGCATGGCGGCGGTCGACCGTGGAATATCCGTGGACACTTCGATGGGATTTACGCCGCTGGAGGGGCTCCTGATGGGAACACGATGCGGCGACATCGATTCCTCGGTCATCCTCTTCGTGATGGGGAAGGAAGGGCTGACGCTGGGTGAAGCCACGACGCTCCTGAACAAGCACAGCGGGCTCCAGGGCATCTCAGGCATCTCGAGCGACATGCGCGAAATCGTCTCGGAGATGAAGAACGGGGACAAGAAGGCGACGTACGCCTTCGAGGTTTTCACGTACCGGATCAAGAAATACATCGGCGCCTACGCCGCGGCGATGGGAGGGCTCGACGCGGTCGTGTTCACCGGGGGGATCGGGGAGAACAGCGTGGACATTCGCACCGCCTGCTGCGTCGGGATGGAGTTCTTCGGGATATCGGTCGACGAGTCGCTGAACTCCTCCGCGGAGAAAGAGAAATTCATTTCTCCCGCGGGAGCCCGGACGCCGGTCCTCGTCATCCCGACAAATGAGGAACTGGTGATCGCGATCGATACGATGCGGATCGTCACGGAGAAAGGCCCCGTCAGCGATCGCTGAAGCGGACCGCCCCGCTGGTTCCCTCGAGGAGCGCCGCGCGGAGTCCTTCCGTGCGCGTGCGGCGGATCTCGATCTCCATATGCACCTCCTGTTCGTACCGTGAGGAGGCTATGCGGCCCCCCGCGGCGGCCACCGCGCGCATGACCGGGCCGACACAGGCGTGTGGAAGAGAGACACGGAGCACGTCACAGAGGTACCTCGTCACGCGCTCCCCGGCTCCGAGCGCCAGTTCCGCCGCCCGCCGGTACGCGCGGGCGAGTCCCCCGGCGCCGAGTTTGGTCCCGCCGAAATACCTGGTCACCACAACCATCACGTCCCTCAGCCCCGCCCCGTCAATCGCGGCCAGTATCGGCTTCCCGGCGGTTCCTCCCGGCTCGCCGTCATCGGTCGTCCGGAACTGCATCCCCTCCGGCCCCAGACGGTAGGCGAAGCAATGGTGCGTGGCGTCGAAGTACTCCTTCCTGAGGGCGCGGAGGACTTCATCACATTCGTCCTTCCCCCGAACGGGGACCGCTTCCGCGAGAAACCTGGAGCCGCGGACCGTCAATGCGGCGCGCGCCCGGTCGCGGAGCGTCGTGAATTCATCGCCGCGTGTTTCCACGGGCGCACGCACGCGAGCATCCATTGAAGTCCCGGGTATCCATGGGAGTACCATAGACATTTTGAGTCTATTATGCAATTCGCTTGCGTGTCACTTCCCCCTTCTGTATCTTCCTCCCCTGACAGACACCGGGCACCATGAAGATCGGAATTGTGTGTTATCCCACGTACGGCGGCAGCGGCGTCATCGCGACGGAACTGGGGAAAGCACTCGCCGCACGCGGGCATCAGATCCATTTCATCAGCTATGCGCAGCCGATGAGGCTGGACGAATACCTGGACAACGTGTCCTACCATGAAGTCGAAATGGCGAGTTACCCGTTGTTCGAGTTCCCCCTCTACACCCCGGCGCTTGCAAGCAAGATCGTCGAGGTGGCACGCTTCGAGAAGCTCGACCTGGTCCACGCCCATTATGCGATCCCGCATGCAATAAGCGCCTTCCTCGCCCGGGAGATCCTCCGGACCCGCCTGAAGGTCATCACCACGCTGCACGGAACCGATATCACGCTCGTCGGACTCGAACCGAGTTTCCTCCCCGTGATGCGGTTCAGCATCGAGCAGAGCGACGGAGTGACGGCGGTCTCACGGTTCCTCCGCGAGAAGACCATGACCAATTACAGCATCACAAAGGACATACGCGTCATCCCGAACTTCGTGGACACGGCGAAGTACCGGCGGGTGGAACACCCGGATATCCGGGCGAAATTCGCACCGCCCGAGGAGCGTATCCTCATACACGTCTCGAACTTCCGTCTGGTCAAGAGGGTCCAGGACGTGATCAGGATTTTCGGGGAAGTCAGGAAGAAAGTCCCCTCGCGCCTCCTGCTTGTGGGGGACGGCCCGGAACGCTCCGCCTGCGAGATCCTGACCCGCGAAATGGACCTCCAGCAACATGTCCGTTTCCTCGGGAAGCAGCTCGAGCTCGTCCCGATACTCTCGTCGGCCGATTTGATGCTCATGCCGAGCCAGTCGGAAAGTTTCGGACTCTCCGCGCTCGAGGCGATGGCGTGCGGCGTCCCGGTCATCTCCTCCAGCGTCGGCGGCCTCCCTGAACTGCAGGTCCACGGCGAAACGGGGTACATCGCGGAAATCGGGGACATCGNNCGAAATACGCGGTCGACCTCCTGACCAACGACGTGAAACGCCGGCAGTTTGGACAGGCGGGGCGCACCCGGGCAGTGGGAAACTTCGACGTCACGAAGATCGTTTCGATGTACGAGGAGTACTATACGGAATGCCTCGCGGCAGGCCCGGTCCCTGCCGCAGGGGTGTAAGAGACAACGGGAGAGGTGAGCACAATGATGGACGTCGTACGCTGGCCCCGGCCGAAGAAACCGAGCCTTGATGAGCTGAAGCGGATGCTCATGAGCGAGGGACTGGAATCAGAGCTTTATGCTGACCGTCCCGGCGTGAAGTACGGACNNGACGGACGAGCACGAATGGACGCTCCGGCCGGGAGACAGACTCGATATTCCGGCGAACACGCACCACCGTGCGGAAGTCCTCGGAAAGGGAGACGTGCGGTACCTTTCCGCGGCCAAATAGCCTCAGCCCTCCGCCTCTTCCCCTTTGTCCTCTCCGGAGAGTTCCGCCTTCTTCCTCTGCTGACGCGCGAGGGCAATCCGCAGTATGATACGGACCGCGAACAAGGCAGCCGCAGCATAGAACAGGGCAGAGTACATACGGGGAGGGACCGCCTTCGCCACGACCAGAACAAGCATGAGCGTCATCGCGCCGATAGCGATGAACCCGTACACGTTGACCGCCCTGGGGTTGAGCATCTTCCTCT
>PMDK01000140.1 GCA_003154425.1 Ignavibacteriota bacterium | reverse complement strand
CGGGTGGGTGGCAATCAGACCGATGATGTTCGCAGATCTGACCCCGGTCGGCTCGTTGATAAAGGGGGGCGACTCGCTTCAGCTCAGCGTCTGGGTCAAGGGAACCGGTCTTTGGCCGGATTCGGCCGCCAAGTACGGAGATTGGGCGGTAGGCATGTCGCGCACCTTCTATGCGTCGAACGACAATCACTCGGGTTACAACGCGATTTCGAGCGGGAACACCGACTATACGTTCACTCTCCCCAGTGCAACGCAATTTGACTGGACACAATTCAATCTGGGTGCCAGGGTGCCGTCGGGTCTGGGTGCCAAGGCAATGCAGATCGGGCTGCACGTTTTCAACCGGTTCATCGGGACGGTGTACTTCGATGACATAACGGTTACCGATCTGGGCACGGTGACGACCGGTGTCGCCGTGAACAAGGATAACGTGCCGAAGCAGTATGAGCTCCTGCAGAACTATCCGAACCCGTTCAACCCGACCACGAACATCCGGTTTGCGCTCCCGCGCGAATCGTTTGTCACACTGATCATCTACAACGTCCTCGGCCAGAAAGTCCGCACGCTCATCGACAATGTCCGCTCCGCGGGCCTCTACGAAGTGAGCTGGGACGGCAGGGATGAGGGTGGCAATTCTGTCGGTTCCGGGATGTACTTCTATCGCCTGGAGTCGGGACAGGGTGCAATTGTGAAGAAGATGCTTATGCTGAAGTAAGAGTTCCCTGAAGGGGTGCCGGGTTTGCCGGCACCCCTTCGGTATGTTCCACTCGATCAACCTCAGGGCAAACAGGCATGCCAACGATGAGGCGTCTTGCGTTCCTTGCGATATTCCTGTCCGTTCCTTTCATTGCAGCACACTCCGGTACCACGGGAAAGATCGCCGGCAAAGTCACCGACGCTCAGACGAAAGAGCCGCTCCCGAGCGTGAATGTGGTCATTGTCGGTACGACGCTGGGCGGCGCTTCCGATATTGACGGCGAGTACTTCATACTCAACATTGCTCCGGGGACCTACCAGCTGAAGGCGTCCGCGGTCGGCTATACTCCCGCAGTCATCGGCTCTGTCAGCGTTACCGCGGATCAGACGACCCGCATACAGTTCACCCTTCAACCCCAGTCCGTCGAGCTTGGCGAGGTTGTCGTCGCCGCGACACGCCCGATCGTCCAGAAAGACCTTACATCGACGGTCGCGAGTGTCGGGAGCGACCAGCTGTCGAAGCTTCCCCTCGAGGACGTCGGAGCCGTGGTGAACCTCCAGGCCGGCGTCGTCGAAGGGCATTTCCGGGGCGGCCGGAGCGGCGAGGTGAAGTATCTCGTTGACGGCGTTTCGGTGAACGACGTCTTCTCCGGTGAATCGTCGATGGAGGCGGAGATCAACAGCCTCGCGGAGATCCAGGTACTGAGCGGGACGTTCAATGCCGAATACGGGGAGGCCCTCTCCGGAGTCGTCAATCAAATCACCAAGGTGGCGGCCGACCATTACACGGGCGAGGTCTCCGCCTATACCGGCGGGTATTTCAGCGGCCGTCGCTCGCTCTTCCCGAACATCGATCGCGTTGCCCCGTCGAGCCTGGAGAATTTTCAGGGGAGTGTGAGCGGGCCGATCGTGAGTAACGTGCTGAAGTTTTTCGCTTCCGGAAAATATCTGTACGACGCCGGTTATATCTACGGCAGGAGGGTCTTCAACCCGAGAGACTCGTCGAATTTCTCCGCGAACGACCCGTCCGGGTGGTACGTCGGCGCGACGGGAGACGGCAAATATGTACCAATGAACGATTCCAAGAGGTACACGCTGCAGGGAAAAATCGCCGTCGATCTGGGTGGAGCGAAGGACCTCGTGTTGAACGGGATGTACCAGAATCACGACTACAGGAACTATGACCATCAGTTCCAGCTCGATCCGGACGGGGATTACACGTACCACCAGAAGGGTTACCTCGGCAGCGCGAGCTACACGACGGTGTTCAGCGACGCGGCATTTCTTGACCTGAGCGGATCCTATTTCAGGACCGAATACAAACAGTACGTGTTCCCGAACCCGACGGGCCCCGGAGATCCGGTCGTCGATCCGCGCTATGTCGATCCGACCAGCATGCAGAATGTGGGCCCCAACGCCTTCCTGACGGGGGGGACGCAGAACTGGCATTTTAACCATATGAGCACGACGTGGACGGGAAAGATCGATCTCACAGCACAGGTGACGTCTGTGCACCAGATCAAGGCCGGTGCGGAAGTGAGGCTGAACCATCTCCAGTCCAACGACTATCAGATACACGTCGATGCCTCGACGAATTTCATTCCCCGGATGCCCGTCCCCGGAAGTTTCGATTTCAACATCTACGAAAACAAACCGTACCAGCTGGCCCTGTACGCACAGGACAAGATCGAGCTGGAGTATCTTGTCGTCAACGTGGGAGTGCGGTACGACTACTTTCAGCCTGATGGGCAGGTGCTTCTCGATCCGGACAGCATTGCCGCGCTCGACGCATTCGGCCCACCCTTCCCGGCAAAGTATTTCAGGAAGGCGAGCTCGAAACAGCAGGTATCTCCCCGCATCGGCATCTCGTACCCGATATCCGACAGGGGAGCGGTGCACCTCTCCTACGGGCATTTCTTCCAGATCCCGGCGTTCGATTTCCTGTACAAGAACCCGAACGAGCGGATTCCGCTCAACGGAGTGTACCCCGATTTTATCGGGGGTACGATCGGCAACACCGACCTTCAGCCGCAGCGGACGACGATGTACGAGATCGGACTTCAGCAGGAGCTCGCGCCGAACCTGGGGGTCACCGTTACGGGGTATTACAAGGACATCCGGAACCTGCTCGCATTGCAGATTTTTGTCAAATCGAATACCAAGACATTCGGAGAATACGTCAATCAGGACTACGGCGCCGTGCAGGGGTTCACGTTTTCCCTCGAAAAGAGGCTGACGAACGGGTTCGGGGCAAATCTGGACTACACATTCCAGACCGCGAAAGGCGATGCTTCAGATCCCAATGACGCGTACAACAAGGCGCAGGCGAGTCCGCCGATTCCTCCGAACAAGGAGCTCGTCCCGCTCTCCTGGGACAGAAGACATTCGCTCAACGTGACGCTGACATTCGGCACGCCCGACGATTTCATCGCGAGNNATCGCCCGCGCAGGATCCGGCCTGCCGTATACGCCGGCGCTCCAGAACCAGAGGACGGGGCTGGAGAACAGCGACAATATGCCGGGGTTCTACAATTTCGACGTGTATGTCACGAAGTACCTGAAGCTCTTCGGAGATTACCGCATCTCGGTGTTCCTGAAAATCTACAATCTCTTTGATACGGCAAACGAATTGAATGTGTTCAGCGACACGGGTCGTGCGGGCTACACGCTTGCGCTTACCCAGCAGCAAGCCGCAGTGCGGGGGGTCAATACGCTTGCGGAGTACTACACCCGGCCGGATTTCTACTCGGCGCCCCGTCAGATCCTCCTCGGCGCCGCGTTTTCGTTCTAGAAGCCCCTATAATGATTCATCTTCAGGTATTCTCATGAGCAGGATCCGTACTCTCCTCACTCTCGTTGCCGTCCTCCTGGCACTGTGCACGGCGGCCTCGCAGACGGTTGTCGACAAGAACAAGGGGAACGTCAACGAGAACAAGCGCGGGATCATGGATGGAAATCTCGTCGCAACAGTCTACTACAATTTCGGCGAGATCGCCGACTGGCAACACTGGCCGGACATCAGCGGTGTATGGCCGAAATTAACGAACCACACGTACCTGGACGGCGTCGCGGTCATCGTTCAGGCGGAGGCTCAGGATGCGGCCGGCGCGAAGATTCATCCGCTTGAGACGAACTACTATGAATACATCCGGTACGATGTTTCCACCGGCAATCCCTGGGGCTGGACGCCGCTGCCGGGATACGCCAACACTTCTCAGTCCAGCCCCGCTCAGAGTTCAAGTCCGGAGACGTGGCCTCATCACTGGCCCGACCGCCCCTCGTCATGGGACGGATCATGGAACGGATTTTTCGGAAAGGGAATCCAGAACGCGGATCTCGAGACCTATTTCGTGTTTGACGACGATGCGGACAGGGAGTACATCCGTGCCCCCCACTTCTTCCACCCTGACGCCGCCGACACGACAAGGGGGGGGCTCGGCATGCAGGTCCACGCCCGCGGCTTCCAGTGGTCGCAGGTGCTTGCCGAGGACGTGATATTCTGGTACTACGAGATTACGAACATGGGGACGACGGACTATGCCAGAACACTCTTCGCGCAGTACGTGGACTGGGGGATCGGAGGACACGACAACTCGTCGTTCAACGCCGGGAGCTACGACAAGCAGCTCAATATTTCGTATGCGTGGTCGACTCTCCCCTACGGAAGCCCCGGGCACTGGAGTCCTGTCGGTTACGCCGGGTACGCCTTCCTGGAGAGCCCCGGGATCTCGGATGACAACATCGACAACGACCAGGACGGCCTCACCGACGAACGGCGGGATAACAATGCGAGCGTTTTCATCACCGATCCGCTCAAGGACCCGTTCCTGCGCAATGTTCAGTCGGACACGGCGAAGTTCAGGCAGTTTTACAACGTCTCCTGGAAACCTCACTGGGATGCGGACGAGAACTGCAACTGGCGCACGTTCACCGATCTGAACCACAACGGCAAATGGGACACGGGTGAGCCCCTCAACGATGACGTCGGGAGCGATGGAATCGGTCCGCTGGACGCCGGTTATCCCGGTGCTGATCCGGACGGGACGGAGGGGGACGGAAAGCCGGAACAGGGGGAGCCCAATTTCGGGATCCTGGACAAGGACGAGTCGGATCAGCTCGGTCTGACCGGGTTCCTGATTGCCGCAGTCCACACGTACGATCTGAACAACGACGAGAGGAACTGGGCGGCGTTCACCTCCCTGCCTCAACCCCCCGACAAATACGGGGCGCTCAGCGACGTCAACCTGGGAAACTGGTTTTCGAGCTTCATATTCCACCTCAACGGCCGCACGAAATACAGCGCCACGACGGGCCAGACCCAGCTTACGGGCGAGACCGAGCGGTTCTCCATGGCCTTGATATTCGGGATTGATACGGACGATCTCTTCCGGCGGAAGCGGACGGTCCAGCAGATTTACAACGCGTCGTACCGGTTCGCGAAGCCTCCGGACAAGCCGATGGTGAAGGCCGTCATCGGTGACGGGAGGGTCACGCTCTACTGGGACAGCCGGGCGGAGCAGACGTTCGATGCGTTCTATCAGAAGTATAACTTCGAAGGGTACAGGATCTACAGGAGCACGGAATCGAACTTCCTCTCCGAGCAGATCATCACCGATGCCTACGGCAAGCCCACCTACAGAAAGCCGATCGCGCAGTTTGACCTCGTGGACGGAATCACGGGGCTTCACCCGATCGACGTCAACGGCGCCAAGTTCAACCTCGGCGTTGACAACGGGCTCCAGCATTCGTTCATCGATACGACAGTTCAGAACGGCCAGAAGTACTACTACGCGGTCTGCTCGTACGATCAGGGATTCACGACAACGACAGTGACCGGGGAGTTCATCGGAATCCCACCCACGGAATGCACGAGCATCATCAAGATCGACGTCAACGGGCAGGTTAAGACCGACGTGAACACCGCGGTCGTGGTCCCCCACGCCGCCTCGGCCGGGTACGTGCCCGGAAAAGTCACGACGGCAGCGAGCGGCCCGGCCACCGGCAGCGTCCAGGTTCAGCTCGTCGATCCCGACTCGATTGCCAACAACCACAACTATGTCCTGTCCTTCGTTGATTCCACGGCATTTCACACCAACCCGAATCCCTGGTACACGCTCGTTGACCTGACCGCCCACGACACGCTTGCCAGTATGGTCAGGCTCAAGACCCCGCAGTATGTCACCACCGTCATGCAGGGGTTCTCCGTGCAGATCAACAACGCGCAGACGGTCGGCATCAACAATGACAGCACACGGTGGTGGGTGGGAAAATCCAACCTCGTGGATTCGGTTGGATTCGATTCGAGGTACGCTAACGCATTTCAGTCGCGCCGGGTGAACCTCCCCGCGGATTTCAACATCACGTTTACGCAACCCGGGCAGGGAGACGTTTCGTTCCCGGCGGGCTCGTTCGACTCGGGGATCCAGTCGAATATCACGATCCGGGACCTGACGGAGGGGGTGAACCACGTGCAGTTCATATTCTATGACAACAACGGGGACGGGCTCTTCAACGCGGGGGACGCCATATTCATCGTGTGCGGCGATTCCGCAGGAAAGCAGGCAGTGGATTTCACCGCCAACAAGTCATGGTCCCTCTCGCTCTACCAGGATACAACGATACTCCCCTCAAAGCAGATACTCCCGAAGCCGGGGGATGTCTTTCATATCGCAACCACGAAGCCGTATCGCACGGGTGAAACCGTCAGGTTCCAGACGCAGTCTCCAGTGCTCGACCAGGCGAAGGCCCGCTCTGATCTCAGCAGGATACTCGTCGTTCCCAATCCTTACGTGGGTGCCGCCTCATGGGAACCCCAGCCGACGACTGTCGGTCGCGGAGACCGTCTCATCTATTTCACCCACCTTCCCCACGAATGCACGATCAGGATATATACGATCAGCGGCCACCTCGTGCAGACGCTCCAGCATCAATCGGGCATCGACGACGGACAGGAGCCCTGGAATCTGGTCTCCAGGGACGGGATGAACATCGCCTACGGGGTGTACGTCTACCACGTGGATGCTCCCGGGACGGGGACGTACGTCAGCAAATTCGCGGTTTTGAAATAATGCACAGAATTTCCCGGATGCTTTCCCTATGAAAACATTCCTGTTGTCTATCGTGGTGACCGGGCTTCTGACTCCGGGCCTCCTTCTCGGACAGGGAGTCTCCAAGACCGGAACTGTCGCCGCGACCTTCCTGGAGATTCCCGTCGGTGCCTCTGCGGTGGGGATGGGGAGCGCCTTCGTGAGCCTGGCAAATGACGCGACTGCGCTCTACTGGAACCCGGCCGGGAGCGCATGGCTCGTCCAGAGCGAGGTCCTTGCAATGCACACGAGCTGGATCGCCGACACCAGGTTCGACTACGCCTCATTCGTCCTTCCACTTGAGGATTTCGGAACGGTGGGCGTGAACTTCACTTCGCTCAACATGGACGACATGAAAGTGACGACCGTGGAGAAACCGGAGGGAACCGGAGAGTACTTCAGCGCGGGGGACCTCGCCGTCGGCGTCTCTTATGCGCACAGGCTGACCGACAGGTTCACGATCGGGTTCAACGCGAAGTTCATTCAGCAGACCATCTGGCACGAGAGTGCGACCGCCTTTGCGATCGATGTCGGCACGATATTCCGTACCGACCTTGCCGGCGGCCTTACCATCGGGGCATCGCTTTCCAATTTCGGCACTCCCATGAGGATGTCGGGGCGCGATGCGAGGCAGTTCGGCATGCTCGACCCCACCAAGCCGGGGACCAACAGCCAGATCCCGCAGGACATCGAGCTGGACTCATGGGATCTGCCCCTCCTCTTCCAGATCGGCGTGTCGACGGCTCCCATCAAGACGGACAATTACCGCCTCACAATATCCGCCGACGCGCTGCACCCGAACGACGACTACGAGAGCGTGAACCTGGGGGGTGAATTCGTATTTCAGGAAATGCTCTTTCTCCGGGGCGGGTACCAGTCGCTCTTCAAGGGGGGACAGAAGCCCTTCGGCCGGGACCCTGAGCAGGAGGGGGGGCTTTCGTTCGGGTTCGGTGTTTCCTCGGCGGGCTTTCTGAGCAGCGCCACCACGATAAAGTTCGACTATGCGTTCCGCGACATGGGAAGACTCTCGAACATCAACGTCTTTTCGCTCTCGGTGAGGTTCTGATCCGTGTCGAAACGAGCATCTCCCGCCGGCCGGAAAACGTGCGGCGTCCGTTTTCTGGTCCTGCTTTTCGTGGTCACGCTGTTCGCGCATTGCGCGCTTCCCCAGGAGAAGGCCGGATCCCACCGCCACTTCCCCGTCACCGATCCGAAAAACTTTACCCGCGTCGTGGCGACGGTGGGAAACATCGCGATCACTGCCCAGGAGTTTCTTCTGAGTTACGAATTCGGGCCGGCATTCACAAAACGCCGGAAGGAGTCTCGGCAGCGCTACCTCGAATTCATGGTCAATGAGAAACTCCTGGCTCTGGACGCCAGGGCTCACGGACTTCGGAATTCGGTCCGCGTTACGAAATCGCTCGGGGAGCTGGAAGGGGACATGGCGACCGAGGAATTGTTCAAAGACGATGTCCTGTCGCATGTCACGGTGACCGGCGCGGAAGTCGCCGAAGGGGTGCGTGAGGAGAGGATCCACTATTCGCTCCAGTGGCTCTTTGCCTCCGGCCCCGCAGACGCGGCGGCGCAGCGTGCCGAAATAAACCGGGGTACCCCCTTTGATACCCTTTTTGCGCGGCAGCTCCTTTCGGGTGTCAAGCGGGATGACCGCTCGATGGAATCTACCCTTTTCAAGCTCAGGCGGGCGAATCCCGCGATCGCCTCTGTGGCCGAAACGCTCCGGGCCGGCAGCTGTTCGGAACCCGTGCGGGGGACCGACGGGTACTATATCATCAGGATTGCTGACGGCTGGCGGGACGTGACGTTAAGCGCCTCGGAGTCTCAAAAATCTGAAGAAGACGCCCGGCGCGCGCTCACGCAGGAGAAGTCGGACAGCCTCTCCGACCGGTACGTCCGGCAAATGATGCTGGAACACAATCCCGTGATCATTCGGCGGACGTTCAACAGGCTTCACGCCTGGCTCGGGGGGATCTGGGTCAGGCCCGAACGCTTAGCCGGTTGGGGGATTGCAGGGGAGTCCGGCCGCCTGCGCGATTCCGCCGGTGTGCGCCGCATCGACAGGTACGGGAGTGACTCGCTTGTCTCGATTTCAGGGGGAAGGATACTGCTGAGCCAGTTCCTGTCATGGTACAGGGCGCGCGACACGTATTTTCGCCTGAACACGGCAGCCGAACAGGCGTTCTTCATCTCCGTTGAGGACCTCGTCTGGCGCATGGTACGCGACAGGCTCCTTGTGGACCGGGCAATACGAAGAAATTTGCAGGAAAGGGACCCGGTGAAGAAGCAGCTCCGGTGGTGGGAAGACAAGATCCTGTTCGGCGAAGAGAAGATTGTGCTCGGAAGCTCCGTTGTGCCGGGCGATTCCGCGTGCCGCGCCTTTTATGACGCAAACGCGAGGGAGTACCGGACTGACAGCGGGGCCGCGCAGCCCTTCGAACAGGTGAAGGACCAGGTGCGGAAGGACTACTACATGTTCGAGTTGAAGAAGAACATGCTCCACAGGATTATCGCGCTGAAAAGGAAATATCCCGTCATCGTGAAGGACGACGTGCTGATGAGCCTCCCCGTGGACATCGAGGATAATCCGAAGGCAATCGACGTCTATATGGCGAAGAAGGGGGGGACGTTCCCCCACCCGGCGTTCCCGGTGATAGACTTCGAGTGGGCGACATGGATGTGAGTTCATGTGTCCGTCCGCTGCTTCCAATCGCGCTCTGTGCGGCTGCGCTTCTGTCGGGGTGCAATGAACGGCAGGGAACCGGACCCCGGGGCTCAACCGGCGTGGTGCTCACATACTGGCCCGCGCCGAACCCCCAGGAGATTCTCCTGGCGGATACGCTCGTCCGGCTCTGGAACCGCCTTCACCCGGAGATCCTGGTGGAGATGCAGCCGATACCGGTGAGTATATCCACCGAGGAAGTCCTCCTGGCGGCGATCGCGGGGAAGACGACGCCTGACGTCTGTTCCAACATCTGGCCGGGGGCGCTGCATGATTACACGCAGGCAGGCGGACTCGTGCGGCTCGACGCGTTCCCGGATTTCGATTCTGTTATGAGCCTCCGTACCCCGCGGGAGCTTCTCGAGCGGTTCCGCGTCGCCGACGGCCATTTCTACGAGGTGCCGTGGAAAACCAACCCGCTCATGATGTTCTATAACCGCCGCCTCTTCCAAGAGGCGGGGGTCGAAGGGGTTCCATCGACGTACGGCGGGTACCTCGCGGCAGCGGAGAAAGTCGTTACGCACAGATATCAGGGAGGGACACCGGAGGTGTGGATGGGGGACAGGGATGTCCGGCCGATCTGGTGGCAGCGTCTGTTCGATTTCTACCCCTTCTACATTGCGGCATCAGGCGGCCGGACGCTCATGAGCGGCGGACGGCCGTCATTCGGCGACAGCTCCGCCGCCGGGGTGTTTGCGTTCTTCCGGGCGTGCTATGGGAGAAAGTACTTCCCGCGGACGTATTTCCAGGGGGGAGACCCATTCCTGCTCGAAAAGAAGGCGACGCACTTCTCGGGGCCCTGGGAAGTGGCGGCGATCCGCAAATTCGCGCCGCAGATGGACTTCGCCGTTGCCCCCGTTCCGGTCCCCGACGATCACCGGGGACCCGTCTACACATACGGGGACTACAAGGACATCTCGATATTCAGCACGACGACGCATCCGAAGGAGGCGTGGGAGTTTGTGAAATTCCTTGTCACCGCGGAGCATGACCTCCTCCTGCTCAGGATCTGCGATCAGATTCCTGTCAGGGGCGACCTCCTGGAGAACCCGCTTTTCGCGGAGTACTTCCGGGAGAACCCCGCGATGACCGAATTCGCCCGCCAGGCGGTCTATACGCGGGGGATGGATGACGCCCCGGATCTCAAAGAGATATTCGACGCGATAGCGCAGGAATACGAATCATGCGCCGTCTACGGGCGAGTCGGCGCCGCCGAGGCGATCCGTGACGCCGTCGGGCGAACAAACCTCATCGTGGAGTGGAACAGGTGACCGGACTGAAGCAAATGCTGCACAGGGGAAGGTCGGGCGACAGGGGAGCGTACTGGTTCATCCTCCCGTACGTCGTCTTCTTTTGCGCGTTTGTCGCCTATCCGCTGATATTTTCCTTCATACTCGTCTTCCACCGCTGGAACATCGTCACGCCGATGGAGTGGATCGGGCTGAAAAACTTCGACCGGCTGATCGGTGACGTGCTTTTCTACAGGTCCCTCCTGAACACGCTGACGTTTCTCGTCATACACATCCCTCTTCAGGTGGTAGCGGCACTCGCGCTTGCCCTCCTCCTCAATACGGGTGTCAGGGGGAGAGGTTTGTTCCGTGCGCTCTATTTTCTCCCCGTCGTCGTCTCCGGGGTGGCGGTCACGATCCTCTGGCAGCAGATCTACTCGTTCGACTACGGCGTACTGAACAACATCCTTCACGCGGCGGGCCTCCCCCCCGTCCCCTGGCTTGTCGATCCGCGCGTGGCGATGCCCTCGATCGCGATCATGGCCACATGGAAGAACGTGGGGATCTACATCGTACTCTTCCTCGTCGGACTCCAGAACATCCCCTCCGAGCTCTACGAGGCCGCGAACCTCGACGGAGCGAGCGCGTTCAAGCAGTTCCGCTATGTGACGCTCCCCATGCTGAATCCCACGATCGTCGTCATCGTGGTGCTCTCCACTATCGGAGGATTCTCGCTCTTCATCGAGCCGTATGTCCTCACCGGGGGGGGACCGATGCAGAGCACGCTGTCGGGAATGCTCTACATCTACAACCAGGCGTTTTCGTTCGGGCATATGGGGTACGCTGCGACGCTCGGATTCGTCTACGCGCTCGTCATCCTGGGGGTCGTAGTTCTCCAGCGCCGGGTGATAGAATCGGAGATGTCATCGTGAAGACTGCGCTGAAATACGCGGCACTCCTTGGCGGCGCAGTCGTCTTCGCGTATCCGTTCCTCTGGATGCTGGCGGGGTCGCTGAAAGGCGAGCTCGAAATCGCCAGCCTGAATCTCCTGTCGGGGAGCTTCTCCCTGCAGAGCTACGTGCAGGTGATCCTGAAGATCCCGATCGGCAGGGCGTTCCTGAACAGCATCGTCGTGTCGGCGGCGACTACGGCCTCGGTGGTTTTCTTCGGGTCGATGGTCGGCTATGCCCTGGCCAGGCTCCGCTTCCTGGGGAACAAAACGCTGTACACGATCATCCTCTTTACCATGACCATACCCTTCCAGATCGTCCTGATACCGCAGTACATACTCATGGTGAAGCTCGGGTGGACGGATACGTATCTCGCCCTGATCGCCCCCACAATGATGAGCGCGTTCGGCATCATATTGTTCCGCCAGTTCTTCATGGCCATCCCGCAGGCCCTTATCGATGCGGCACGCATAGACGGTTGCTCGGAGATCATGATCCTCTTCCGGATCATCTGGCCTCTGTCGCGTCCTGTCATGATCACCGTGGCTCTCCTGACGTTCATGTCGAACTGGAACGAGGTCCTCTGGCCTTTGATGGTGGTCCGCGAGCAATCGCTGATGACGATGCCGCAGATCGTGACGATATTCACGACCGGCGGACAGGCTGAGACGCAGCTCGGGTACCTCCTGGCTGCAGCCACGCTCCTCTCTCTTCCGGTCATCATCGCATACGCGTTCTTCCAGCGCTATTTTATCGAGAGCATGGCTTCGAGCGGGTTGAAAGGATGAACAGACTTCTTGCATCGGGTATCGTCCTCTTTTCCGTCCTTCCGGCCGCGGGGCAGGACCGGATCACGCGCGAGTTCAGCGGCCTGTACGGCCAGGTCGAGGTGGGAGGACCGTACGCCGGGGCGGAGTTCCACTCGAGCCGTCCCCTTCCCTCGCGTATCAGCCTCTACGAGCCGGCCGCAAACTCTATCGACATGAGCAGGGACTATTGGAAGAGGGGGGAGTCGGCTCCGTTCCTGATCGGCGTCCGCATCAACGGCGGCCCGCCCCGCCATGTCGGCCTGGAGCCATGGGCGTACGCACTCTCTCCCCACCGGGTCCGGTTCCACAGGGACGATTCCCCGCTCCGGTGGACTTCCACGTACGAATTCATGCAAAAGTCCCCCGGGCTCGTCTGGACGCTCTCGTGTGAAAATATGACCGGAGATCCGGTCGCGCTCGAGTTGTACCTGCAGTGCCGCGCGGTGATCCGGACGTGCCAGACGTTTGCGTGGCTCGACAGTGCGTGGACGGAGTACGACGACGGATGTGGCGCGATCGCGGTACACTTTGACCAGCCCGCTTCGCGCCTGGCGACCGTTGTCCTCGAGAACCTGGGGGCCGTTCCGGAAGGATGGACGTCCGATGCGGCAGATCTCGGGCCCGACTCACTCAACCCCCGCTGGTTCGCGGCCGGCGGAAACCCCGGCGGGCACACGCTCGCTCGGGAAAAGCAGGGGAGCCCTGTCGCTGCATTCGTATACAGAAAGCAGCTGGCGCCGTCCGGCCGGTGCACAGTGCGCCTCGCGATATTCAGCACGCCGGTTTCCCGGTGGAAACAAACCGCGGCCGCGCTCCGGACCGGCTGGGAGAAAGACGTCGCCGGGTACGATGCTCTGGTCAGGCGGCAGCTTCTCCTCGCTCCCCGGACGGGTGACACTCCGGTGGACCGGACGGCGGACTGGGCTTGCGCGCTCCTTGCGGTCAACGCCCATTCGCTTGAAGGGCGTGTCGTTCCGATGCCCTGCCCCGCGGAGTATAATTTCTTCTTCACGCATGATCTCCTCCTGACCGACCTGAGCGCGGTCTGGTTCGATGCTGCGCGCGTCAAACGGGACCTTGGGACGGTCGCAGGGTGGGCGGAGAAGGGTATCATCCCTCATGCCCGTTACTGGAGGGACGATGGTTTCAAAACGGAGCTCTGCACGCCTGACAACTGGAACCACCTCTGGTTTATCGAGATCGTCGCGCGGTATCTCCACCATACGAGCGACACGGCGACCGTGGTGCGGCTCTTTCCGCTGGTCAAAACCAGCCTCGAAGAGATCCTCACGCAGTGCCACGGCGA
>PMDK01000251.1:30891-31517 GCA_003154425.1 Ignavibacteriota bacterium | reverse complement strand
ACCAGATGAGGAACAGGAGGCGCAGGGCAGTCTCCCGATCCCGCGCTCCTCCCTTCCAGCGTTCGACAAGGGCGTCATATGCCCTCCCCAGGGATGGGGCGTGCGATGAGGAGTGGTACTCGTCTTCGATCGCTGTTATTCTGTCGATTGAGAGCATGGTGAGTATCGCCGGCTCCGGCAATGAAACACTTTTCCACCGGAGAGTCAATTGCATGATCTCATGACTTGACCTTGTTCCGAATATGCATAGATTTCATTTCATGCCGTACTCTCCACGAAGGGCCACAACGATGAGAACGATCGTCCTTATTGCATTCATCCGGCTCCTGTGTCTTTCGCCGGACGCCTCAGCGCAGAAATCCTTCACGGTGCGAGGCGGAGACGCTGAGATCTCGATCTCTCCGAACGGCGAGATCACCGGGATCCGNNGCTGCATCCAGGTCGGGGAAGCCCGCGTGCAGGAGACACACGACCGCGGGATTCAGATCAGAAGGGAGTTCGTGTCGGAAGGAGGAGGAATCCGCCTTTCGGTCGTCGATCGTTTCACGCCTGAGACTTCATCGATCCGCTGGGACATGGAGATCGACGGGGGGGGAAGACCGTTCTCGACGGGGATCTGCACTGCG
>PMDK01000251.1:0-30861 GCA_003154425.1 Ignavibacteriota bacterium | reverse complement strand
CACCTGATCTACGGCGGACACTTCGGCAAGGGGGCGGGATATTCGGTCCCCGTCTTCAGCGTCATGTATCCGGGAGAAGGGACGGGCATCGGCCTGGCCATGTCCCCGGGCGATCCCCTGCTCGACGTCCGCATGCTGACGACCTCCGGAGGAGGGGTGATGCAGCGCCGGAATTTCAACAGGCTCGGGGGAGGGAGGGCCGTGAAATTCACAATGCACATTTTCCTCCATGAACCCGACTGGCGCGCCGTAATCTCGTTCATGGCCGGAAAATTCCCCGCATATTTCCACCCCGCGGCGGGAAACGCCCTCGACCTGTGCGGGCTCGGGGCGTACTCTTCCTACGAAGGGGACATTGACGCGGAAAAATACCGGAAGATGGGGGGGATCGTCAACTGGAAAGCGTCGTTTGATTTCAGCTACATGGGGATGTTCGTCCCCCCGGTCCCGAGCGACACGACCCCGTGGAAACGTTTCGATGCGACGTCGGGGGGCGAACCCGTCCCTGGACAGAAAACGTACACCTCGATCGCCCGGATGGCGCGCTACGCCGCACGGATGAAAGCGCTCGGGTTCTCGACGCTGAACTATTTCAACGTGACGGAGTTCGGCGGTTTTTCCGAATTCGGCAGGACCGTCGCATATCCCGACCCCCGCTTCACCGGAGCCGAAGACGTCTGGAGCAATCCCACCGCATTCCTGTACGACAATTTCCCCGGCGCGATCGTCTTCGGCGTCGTCGACGACATCGGCTGGCACAAGAGAAGCGCCGGGCAGCTCATGCAGATGAAGCCGACGTTTCTCGACCGGCCGTTCTGGACATGGGGAGGAGCGATAATCACCGACGTGGGAGATCCGGCGTACGCCCGTTTTCTCCTCGACCAGGCACGCCTCCACGTGGAGAAATTCCCCGATGCCCAGGGGATCGCGATCGACCGTTTCGACTGGCTGAATGAATACAACTGGCATGCCGACGACGGGAAGACCTGGGTCGGGGGGAGACCCGTCCGCGCGCTGCTGAACTCTTACAGGGAATTCATCCCGCGGCTGGCCAGGATAATGCATGACGGCGGGAAGGTGATATTCTGCAACCCCCACATGAACCGGCTGGACCTCATGGAGTGGATAGACGGCGTGTATAACGAATTCGGCCAGATAGGACACGACCTCAACCTGTCCTCCTTCCTCACATTGTACAAACCGCTTATCTGCTGGACGCCGGACAGGGAGACGGTGATGAAATCCCCCGACGCGTTCTTTCAGAGACATCTGCTGATGGGGGCGTTCCCGACCGCCCCGTACCCCGGGAACGACCACACGATACAGCCGGATCCGGAGGTTGAGCGCTTCTACCTGGACTACGGCTCCATGTTCAACCTGATGCACGGGCGGTCGTGGGTCCTTCTGACGCATGTCGCAGAAGTCGCCCGCCAAAAGGCGCTCTGCAACGTGTTCCGGAGGGGGGCACAGGTCCTCGTTCCCGTGGTCATGGGAACCGCCGACACCGTCGGTGTGCGCCTCGGGCACTGCGGCGAACTGGGACTCGTCTCCTCCCTTCAGGTGGAGACATGGTATCCCGGCGGGGAACAACCGGTGAAGAGCAGGGTCAACGTGCAGGGAGACGAGCTGAACCTGAACGTGCCTCTGGAGCGGGGCTGCGCCTTCCTCGTTTTCTCGCGCTGAAGCCGGTCCGGAGGGATCCCGCCCGGTGTTGTAACTGGACAGAGAGTTGCCTAAATTGATCCAGCAGTCATTCCGTCGCAGGAAAGGGCCGGACCGGAGACATGGCAGTCAGGACCGAAACGTTGCCCGGCGGGGTCGGGCTGATCGAAGTCAGCGGATCACTCCTTTCGGAGGAGGAGGTCGCGGGGCTGCGCGGGGCGATCACCGGGTTCATGGACGGCCGCTCGCGGAGGCTGCTCATCGACTTCAGCCAGACGAGGTACATGAACAGCTCGGCAATCGGCGTCCTCGTCGGGGCGCACACCAGCTATGCCAAGCGGCAGTGGCAACTCAAGCTCTGCTCCATGAACAAGCATGTTCATGTCATCTTCGCCATCACGAATCTCATGAAGATATTCTCCGTGTACGACACGAAGGACGAGGCCATGAGAAGCTTCTCAGGCGAAGGGGAGCAGTAATGGCACAACCAGTACCGCAGGTATTCACCCGCCTTCACCGGTGATTCCGGACCCACCCTCCACACACGATCCGGGTCTATCGCCGGCGTGAAGTCCGTCCGGGTCGTGCGTCATGTTCCCCCGCCGCCGGCAATCTTGCTGAAGTGATCCGCGCACAGGAACAGTCCGCGCGGGATGTGGAAGCATCCTTTCCATTTCCCCCCTTTCAACGGCGTGAGGACCTCACCCCGGCGGTCCAGGTACCCGAACCATTCCCCGTATTCGGGGTCGGGGAAATGCGCCCAGGTGTACTCGTGGACTCTCCCCAGCCACTCCAGGCAGTCTTCTCGGCCCGTCAGTCTGTATCCCATCGCAAGAGCGACGAGCGCCTCCATGTGAACCCACCAGAATTTCTGGTCCCATTCCAGTTGCTGAGGGGGTTTTCCCCCCGCATCGCGGAATGCGAAAATCCCACCGAACTCTTCATCCCAGCCGAACCGGAGCGTGCCGAGAAGCGCATCGACAGCAGTCCCGATGAGCTCCCGGTCCCCCGTCCGCTGTGCCGCATCCATCAGGAACCACGTCCCTTCTATCCCGTGACCCGGGTTCGTGACGCGCCCCTCGAAACAATCGACATGCAGCCCGTCGGGTGCGACGAATTCGAGGAACACACCCCTCGCCCTGTCGAGGAAGAGACCCGTCATGTCACGGATGCACCGGTCGATGGCGGTACGTACCTCTTCCGGCGTGAGAAGCCACTCCATCTCCGGCGTGAGATTCAGAAGTATCATCGGGATGGCGAACGCCCGGAGCGGCCGCGAGCCGGGAACCGCCTTCGAGTATTTCCCCTTCGGGTTCTCCTTTCTCGCAAGTATGTTCCGATAGGTCCTCAGCGCAATCTCCGCAGCTTCTTCGTCGCCGGAGGCACGGGCATACTGGCTGAACGCCATCGCCGCGAAGCAGTCCGAGAAGATGTTACAGGGCTGAACCGTCGGCGTGCCGTCACGCGCCAGGGCAAAGTACCAGTTCCCTTCCCTGTCCATCCCGTGGGCCCGGAGGAACCTGACCCCGTGAGCCGCGATTTCGAGCCACTTCTCCCGCCGCTCCAGCCTGTTGCAGAGCATCGAGTAAAGCCAGACCTGGCGGCACTGAGGCCAGACGAATTTGTCCGTATCGTACACGGACCCGTCCCGCGAGAGGCAGCTGAAGAATCCGCCGTCCCTCAAATCGAGGGAGTTCTTTTCCCAGAACGGAAGCACGTCATCGAGAAGGGCTGTACGGTACTGTCGCTCGAGGATCCTGAAATCGGGGAGTGAGGGTTTCATGGGTGGAATGTCCTCTGATGGAGTGCAAGGCCGGAATATATGCCTGAATGGATGCCGGAATATATGCCCGAATATATGTAACGAACGATACGGAAACAAAGGACCCCGTGCGTGCATGCGCGTTGAATATTGCCCGAAAGAGCCCTACCTTCTGACCGATGGCTCCCCTTTCTCAAAAACGACTGAAGTTGATGGCGCTCGCGCGGGAAGCGGGCGACCGGGCATTCGATCCGGCAACAGGGATCTGCCTGATCAGTCGCGACACGCTCTGGTACGCCGCGAGCCTGCTCTTCGACGATTCTCCCGGGCGCAGGGAACTGGGGCAGAGCCTGGCCGGCAGGGTCCGGAGCGAGGACGGGACACACACACCCGCGACAATGCTCGCAATGATCCTCGGGTTGCCGGAAGTTCTTTCCCCCCACACACGGGAGCATCTCATTGCCGAGACCGGGCGTGAGCTCGTCCACGCGGCCGAGGTCCAGTGGCGGGACGGGAACGTCAACCATCCGCTCGGCGCGTATTGCACGCTGATACTCGGGGGTGAGCTCATTGATGCTCCGTGGGCGGCGGATCTCGGACTGCGGAGACTGAGTGAATTCCAGCGCCTGACCGGGGACCGCCGGTTCAGGTTCCACCGGCAGGCGGAAATGTCGGAATATAACAGCCCGACGTACACTGCACTGAGTGTCCTGTTCCTCGCACTCATCGCCCACTACGCCCGGGGGAGCGAGGCGCGCGCGCTCGGGCTTTTCCTGGAACAACGGCTCTGGCTCGACGCGGCGCTGCATTTCCACGCCCCGAGCGGACAGTTCGCCGGTCCCCATTCACGCGCGTACCAGGACGATTCGACCGGAGGGTTCTCCGCGCTCCACGCGGCCCTTTTTGCCGCTTCAGACCGGGAGCTGTTCCTTGCACCGGAGCTCTGCGTCCGGTTCAACCACCCTTCGTCACTGCTCCAGTCCGCTCTCACCGCCATGGTGCCGACGCACTGCACCGACGAGGCGGTGCGGCTTGCCTGGGAGAAGCCCTTTCCGTTCCTGATGCAGAAGACCACGTATTGCGAGCAGTACCATGAAAACAGCCGGCGGACGGAGGAAACGGGGAGGTCGGTTTTCGCGTTCGACGACGAAGTCTACCCGGGAGGACTGCGGGAGCTCACCACATACATGACGGAGGAATTCGCCCTCGGGACCTCCTCACTCCCCTATGTCAACGGCGGGCACGCCGACGGCGTCACGATCAGGATCCGGAGGTCCCCCCGCGTGCGGGGGTTGGGGGATTTCCGCTCCGCATACACACGGGGTGTGTACAACGGGGCAATCGTCGGACAGAGGAACCACTGCCACACGACCGGAACGGCAATCGACGAAAGCTACCTCTACGAGGAGGGGCGATGCGCCGCCGTCCAGCACCGCGACCGCGCAATTGTCATGTATGCCCCGAAACGCGCCGGGCACACCGGCGTGAAGAGTTTCAGGCTCGACCTTATTTTCGGCTACCATGCCCCGTTTGATGAGCTCTTCCTGGACGGTGTGCCGGTCGGGACACTTCCCGCACGCGCGAAGGCGGGGGCGCGCATCTGTTTCCGCGACCACCTGACATACGGCGTCGTGATCCCCGTGGGGCCGGTACCGGCGTCGGGGGACGCTCCCGTGTCACTCCACGCCGGCAACGACCACCTGATGTATTCGCTCTCAAGCTATGAGGGACCCTCGAGGGATTTCACGCGGCAGGAGATCGCCGGATGGCGGACCGGGTTCGCCCTCAAGCTGGCGTGCGCAAGCGAATTCCCCTCGTTCGCCTCATTCATTGCGTACGCGGCGCTCCTGCGCGCCGGCGAATCGAGCGACACTTCCGGCGTGCGAAACTTTACCTTTTCGGGCCCGGAGGGGACCCTTGCAGCGGTGTACGACGCTTCCGCGGAACGCTTTCTTTCGCGGACATGGAACGGAAGCGAACAGACCGTCGAGCACCTGCGCATCGACGGGGGTGCCCCCGGCCGGCCGCTCATAACACCGCTCACGCTTTTCGGGAGTGAAGCGATGCAAGTGCGCTCATGACAATGTCCGGAACCGGACACATACGGCGGACATTCGAAGGGTACCTGTTCATCTCCCCCTGGCTTGCCGGGTTCATCCTCCTGACCGCAGGGCCCATGATCGCCTCGCTCTATTTGAGCGGGACCTCATGGTCGATGCTCTCCTCCCCCGTCTGGGTCGGTGCGCAGAACTACACACGGCTCCTGGGGGACGACCACAGGTTCGGCGTCAGCCTTCTGAACACGCTCTACTACGTGGCTCTTGCCGTCCCTCTGGGACTCGTCGTATCACTCCTCCTCGCCCTCCTCCTCAACCGCCGGGTCCCGGGACGGGGGCTTTTCCGCACGCTGTTTTTCCTCCCCTCGATCACAAATCTCGTCGCGGTGTCGCTCCTCTGGATGTGGATACTGAACCCCGAGTACGGGCTGCTGAACGGCGCCCTCCGCATGGCGGGAATCGACGGCCCCCTCTGGTTCCAGAGCGAGCAGTGGGCGAAGCCGGCGCTCGTGGTCATGTCGCTCTGGGGGACGGGAGGAACGATGATTGTTTTTCTCGCTGCACTGCAGGGGATCCCGGGGGAGCTCTACGAGGCGGCCGATCTCGACGGCGCGGGGGCGTTCAGTAAATTCGTTCACATCACGCTCCCCATGATCTCCCCCGCATTCCTGTTTAACCTGATCGTGGGGATCATCGGCGGCTCGCAGGTGTTCACACAGGCCTTTGTCATGACGGGCTCGGCCGAGCCCGGCAGCGAGGGGGGACCGAATAATGCGACGCTGTTCGTTATCCTGTATCTGTACAAGAAGGCATTCCAGGAGTTCTCCATGGGATACGCCGCATCGATCGCGTGGGTACTTTTCTTCCTCATACTCGTGGCGACCATACTGCAGATGAAGCTTGCCAGGCGATGGGTCTATTACGAGGCGGGGGAACAATGAGGCCTGACGGACGCTCACAGTTCCCCCTTCTCGCAGGGATCTCCCTGCGCTATGTCGGCACGTACGCCGCGCTCATGCTCCTGGGGAGCCTCTTTTTGATTCCGTTCCTCTGGATGCTCTCCGTCTCGCTGCAGGACGCACAGAGCATGTTCGCACAGCCGTTCCGCTGGATCCCCGACCGGCCCCGGTGGGAAAACTACGCCGCGGCGCTTTCCGCTGTCCCGTTCGGACGTTACCTGTTCAACACGACGGTGATCACCGCCTCCGTGCTCGGCCTGACGCTCTTCTCGTGCACGCTGGTCGCGTACGGATTCTCCCGCCTCCGGTTCCCGGGGAGGGACATACTCTTCGCGGTGTGCATTGCGACAATGATGCTCCCGGGTCAGGTGACTATGATCCCGCTCTATGTGGCGTACGCAAGGCTCGGCTGGGTGGACACCTACCTGCCGCTCATCGTCCCCTCGCTTTTCGGCTCCCCGTTCTACATATTCCTGCTGCGGCAGTTCTTCCTGACCATCCCAAGGGAATACGACGAAGCAGCGCTCCTCGACGGCGCAGGACGGCTGCGCATCTACTGGAGCATCGTCCTCCCCCTGGCGCGCCCGGCCCTTGCGACGGTGACCCTGTTCTGCTTCATCGGCACGTGGAATGATTTCTTCGGACCGCTCATCTATCTGAATTCCCCTGAAAAGGCGACGCTCACGCTGGGGCTGAATATGCTGAAATCACAGGTCATCGGAAGCGGGAGCGTGCAGTGGCACATATTGATGGCGGCGTCCGTGCTCGTCATGCTGCCGAACATTCTGGTCTTCTTCATCGCACAGAAACAGTTCATCCGCGGCATCCAGATCGGAGGTCTCAGGGGATGACCCGCCGGGCCCGATGGCTGGCCGCCGGGGCGCTGGTGCTCTCGGGCTGCAGCTCCGGCGACAGGAAGGAACTGCAAGAGGTGGAATACAACTGCCCGGCGAATGCGGTGGAGATCGCGGTGCTCCAGCGGGAGATCAGCCGCTTTGAGGCGGATTCCGGGATCAGAATAAAACTGAATCCGTTCTCGGGCCAGGACAAACTCTACGCGATGATGGCGGCGGGGAAGGCACCGGACATATTCTATACGAGCAGCACGATGCGCGACCGGCTGGCGGCCGAAGACCGCATACTCGACCTCCGCAGCGTGAGCAGGGGGGACTCGCTGCCCGGGAGGCTCTGGCCCCATGTCATAGAGAACGGGACGTCGGTCGACGGGGGATGGTACAGCCTCGGGAACTGGGAATTCACGTGCGGGGTCTACTACCGGAAGGACCTGTTCAGTGAAGCGGGGCTCAGTCCCCCCGACTCTTCATGGACATGGGACGACATGGTGAGCCTCGCACGCAAACTCACGCGGCCCCCGAACCCGGACGGGAGGGGAGGACGGTACGGCATTTTCATCGGCAGCCACTTCGTGGAGGCGCTCGAGCTGATGAACGGCGCAAGGCTCCCGAGGGAAATGCTTCTCCTGAAGATCCCCGCGGAGTCGGCCGACCTCTACCGGCGGTACATCGCGCTGATGGACGAAGGGATAAT
Organism: Ignavibacteriota bacterium; assembly: GCA_003154425.1. Classification (GTDB taxonomy): domain Bacteria; phylum Bacteroidota; class Ignavibacteria; order UBA10030; family UBA6906; genus Fen-1273. The sequence goes on along the minus strand of PMDK01000251.1, from coordinate 22,873 downwards.
GCCCGACCTCCTCAGGATGCAGGCCCTGGGGATGCAGCCCGCACAGCTGCTCGAGAACGGGAAGGTGGCGATGCTCGTCGAAGCTGTTCCGAACCAGTCACTCATCGAGGCAATGACGGAACCCTGGGGGGTGGCCCCGCTCCCCCGTTTTCCCGGAAAGGAGCCGGCATATTTCCGCTCCGCAAGCGGGGGGCTCTCGATCTCCGCCTCCACCCGGGACCCCGCTGCAGCGTGGAAAGCGCTGAAGTGGATCGTGACCCAGGCAAGCACATATCAGCCGACCCCGGTCCTCAGGGACATTGACTTCGCCGGGGGCTGGGAGAAGAGGTATCCGCAACTCCGGGGGAACGGGTTCCGCCAGGTCTGGGATCTGAGCCTGAAACACAACGGAGGCGACCCCAGGTTCTTCGTCAGGTTCTCGAGCTGGACATCGGGCCCCATACTCGAACGCCTCCAGCCTCTCCTGGACCAGGTCTGGGCGCGGAAGAAGCCGGTGGATTCGCTCCTGGCGGCCGTACCGGCGATCAACAGCGAGGTCCGCCGGGAGCTCGCGGTCATGGCAGGGACCACGACGCTGAAGCCGGAGTTCAGGGAGAAGATCGAACAGGCGCTCAAGGAGATGCATGACAACTCCGCGCTTTGAGAAGACGGGGAGAGCGGACGGGAAGATATTCATCGGCGGCGAGTGCATCGCCGAGATCGCCGCGATGTGCCTCTGCAACCTCCGGCTCGGCCCGGGCGGCGCGATCATCATCGGAGGCGATGTCCCGCTGCCGCTATTCTGGCGTCAGTACGCCCACCATGAAGACCCCCGGAGAAACGGCGGCAGCCAGGCCCGCGTGGAGGAGATCGCCGGAGATAGAGGGAAGCTCCTCCTGAGGTGCGCGGGAACGAACGCCGGAAGCGAGATCCTCTCGATATTCACAGTCGGCGTCTCGGCGGATGGACCCTCCGGGGGGTACGCTGTCGACATACACGCCGCCTTCGAAGTCGCTCCCGGAAAGACATGGAACGTGACGCACAATCCCAGCCACGGGGAACTCGAGTTCTGCAACATCTGGCCGGAAGGAACATTCAGGCCGCAGGGGAGGAAATCCTACACTCAGTGCTTCATCCAGAGAGGGGAGACCGTCACGCTGATCCCGCATACGCATCTTGAGTCCTCCGACAAGCGGAACATCCTGATGCATCGCGGGGACCGGTTCGGCTGGCTGCTGGAGGACGAGAACCCCGTCATCGAACTGCTTTCGGACTCCGGGGTGAACGCAGGGCTCTGTGCGTACATGTGGGATGCGCATTTCGGCTGCAGGACGTGCCAGGTGCCGGGGGAAATGACGCTCGGAGCGGGATCCCGCCACGAAGCATCCTTACGGCTCACACGCATAGGAAGGGCCGAGGGGGCAGCACTCGTGGCGCGAGGCGTGCGTGCGGAGGCCGAGGAGACCGCGCAGACACCTGTGTACATGGAGGGAATCAACACATTCCGGGAGACGCTCCTTTCTCTTCCGGGGAGGGAACACACTGCCTGGCCATGGACATTCGAGGTCACGCGCGGCGATCACGCCCGCACGCTGGGGACGATGGACAGGACGAGGGGATTTGACGACACGCGTTCCCTCCGGATCAGCTCCGAGGGACCCGGAGGGGGACGCTGGATCGCAACGACACTCGGGCCCGCATTCGGAGCGCCCCCGTTCGCCGACGGGAAACGGTACCGTCTTTCAGCCGTCGCCTGTTCCTCGTCGCTGAAGGGGGTCGCCCGCGCAGGCCTGCGTCTCCACAGGGAAGGAGCCCCCGGACTGGGGGACGCGCAGGGCTACGAACTCTACTGGACCGGAACGGGATGCTCCGGCAACGCCCCATGGACGGCGCTTGAGGTGATCACACCCCCCATATCCCCGGCGCCGGACCGTGTGCACCTGTTGCTCGATCAGGACGGAGAGGGGACATCCTGGTTCGACAATGTACTCTTCGAGACTCATGAATAAGAGCATGCTCAGGCAACCGCCGCCGGTTTCGATGATGGTCTGGACGGTCAATGACCCTGTCATCGAGGACCTCCCCCTCCTCGAATCACAGTTCAATGACCTGCGGCAGGCAGGATTCGACGGGGCCGCAGCCTACGTGCGGTGCAGCCGCTACTCCTGGTGCGATCCGCCGGCGATGAAAGCGCTCGCCCATATCAGCGACCTCTGCCGCAGGACAGGGTTCCAGCTCTGGATCGGACCGGATCCCCGCTTCATCTCCCGGCCGCTGATAGGCCGCGGAGGCGGGGCGGAGATACTGCTGTTCGGCGACTCGACACGCGCCGGGAGAATTCCGAACAGCGCCCCCGTCTCAGGGGGCCGTTTCTCGGTCAGGTGCATGCTTCCCCCCCGGCACGGACACATGCTGAACGAGGTGGCGCTTGAATACTCCCCTCTCGGCATAGCCAGATGTTACGCGTTCCGCGACGTCGCTCCCCCGCTCGGGAAAGGGGACATCCTGGACATCACGCACGCCTGCAGGATCTTTTACAACGCGCGGGACCGGTACGTCGAGGCGTTCGGGACCTTCAGGCCGCCGGACGGGTCAGGATGGAGAGTCGTTGCGTTCTTTCACGCGGCCTCATCACACGTGGACTATTCCAACCGCGCGCAGATGCGTGAGTACGCCGGACGGCTTGAGGGACTGAAGGACGAGGGGATACGGACCGGGAGCCTGATGTGGGACGAGGCGGGGTACACCTGCACGTACGGGAGCCTCCCCTTCACCCCGGTCATACGAAGAGCGTTCCGGCGCTCCTCGGGTTTCGGGCTCGAAAGGCAGCTCTGGAAGATGGCGTTCGACGCAGCAGACGGGAGCCATGTTCCCGTGCGGGTCCGCTACTTCCGGGCTGTGCAGAAGAGCGTCAATGATGCGCAGCGATTCACCAACCGTGTCATGAGGCGGCTCTGGGGACCCGGAACGATCGCCTCGGTCCACGACACCTGGCATTTTGAATCTGCGGACATGTGCGACATGAACCACGGAAGCATGGACCTCTGGGCGGCGTCGCACGTCAAGAGCGGTGGGTTCGTCGACCTCGGCGGCGTAGACGCGCTGAGAGACCCGCGGAGCCCGTATTATGCCAACCTGGCGGCGCTGAGCGTCATCGCAGCCTCGCTCGGCAGGCACAGCCGGGAGGGCTTTGCGTTCAATAACCTCTGGACAGTCGGAGACGACGGAGGAGAGGGATGGCAGCGGGAGGTGATGGACCACTGCGTCAATGTCATGGCACTGTTCGGACTCAGGTGGCTCGCACACGCCTACGGGCCCGTGGGGACGATCGGCGAAGAAAACACGTTCCTCGGCTCCCCCCCCCTTCCAGGGTACCCGGCGCACTCCACATGGGGAGGGTTCCCGGAGTGGAACGACAGGCTCCGGACGCACTTTGCAGCAACCGGCGGAGCCCTCCCCTCTGCAAATGTGCTCCTCCTCTTCCCCGTCGAGTCGCTCTACGCGCTGGCGGACAGACGGGCGGATGATGCCGCCCGAGCGGTGTTTGCACTGATACTCGGACTCGTGGATGCGCACTACCAGGTGGACGTTCGTGCGACAACCGGGGCATCCGGCGGGGCGTGGAAGGGGAACAGGTTCNNGGCGAGCTTGTGCAGAGGCTCGAACTCCTCGGAATCAGGCGCCCCGTTCGGGGCCCTGCCGGAAGCTGGGTCACCGCAACGCCGACACACAGGGGGACCATCGTAACGGCCGTTCCGTCGCGGCACGGGTCTACCACCGGAGGGACGCTGGAGTGCGGTGAATCCCTGATCACGCTCCCGCGATCCGCAGGACTCACGAGAATACTGTTCCCCCACGGGGGGGGCATGCCTCACGCAGTCTGAGATTCCGATGACCCACAAAGAGATCATGGCGGATTCCTCCGGCGCAGCTGTTCGACATCTCAGCAGGCTGAATTTCGAGCGTACCAATGAACCGGGCCGGTTTCGTCTTCCACCGGCAAAACCGGTGAACGGTGACGTCAGGATCCTGATCCTCTTTGACGGAGCGGACTACCCGTTCGAGCAGCACTACCGCTATGCGCGGCACCGGGGCGCGGGGACGCCCTATACATTCTCCCATATGGAATTTGCGGGGGAAGGGCCGGGTATCCGGGTCGGACCATGGCCACTCTGGCGGGGAATCCCTCCCTTCCCGCGAGTAACTGTGAGCACCGGTGAGAGCGCTGTCCCTGTGACACTGACGCCCTGGGGAGACGAGATCACACGACGTGCGATACGGGGAGTGGCCTCACTTGATCTGTCCGCGGGGAGAGAGTTGATCTGTGAGGTCGGGGACGCGCGGCTCCGGGCCGTGTACGCAGACCTGTATGCAGGCCGGCTCCCGCACGCCGAACCCATTCCCGTGTCACTGCGCCCGGAGATCGAAGGGGCTCATCCGAGGCTTCTTTTCACGGAGCACGAGATCCCGTCGTTGAGGGAAAAGGCGCGCGGCTCGCACCGGGACTACTGGGAGCGGATACTGAACCTCCTGGAAGGGAGTCACCTCCCATGGGAAATCACGCCGGAGTCGAAGGTCCCCGCCGGACCCGAGCGGCTCAGCAGCGGGGACAGGGGACTCATGGCCGCCTTCGCCGCGCTTATTGACCCTTCTCCATTCCGGCGGTCCGCGGCGAGAGAATCCGTCCTCGCGTACATCCAGGAGACACAGCAGAGGGGGTATCAGCCTCTGACGATCGATACGCAGGCCGGAGAGACTCTCTTCGTTCTTTCACTTTGCTATGATTGGACGCACGACGAGTGGACGGACGGAGAGAGAGCCGGGATACGCGCCTGGATCCGGGACGTCGCGGACATCTGCTGGTCGCACCTCGGCTATGAGCGACGCGACTACGGTCAGGCGCACTACCTGGGCTGTGCAGTGGGGCTGCTGGCGTTTTCATTCCTGTTCTGGGATGAACACCCGCGCGCGAGGGAATGGGCCTGCCACTTCAGGGGAGTGCTGGACAGAGTGGTATCGATGTCGCCCCGGGACGGGTTCTATCCCCACGGAGTCAACCTCTGGATATACGAGTTCGGGTTCATCCTCCGGTCTCTGGAACTCTTCCGTGTGTGCACGGGGACCGACCTCTGGCACCCGGTCGAGACCTGGCAAAACTCCTCCGCGTTCCGGGGCGCATGTACCTCACCTGACGGTCTGTACGGGGCGACGTTCGGAGACCCGCAGTACCGGGTGGGGGGGGACAGCTGGTGTCACTACCTGATCGCGGCAAGGACCGGCTCACGGGAGGCACAATGGCTGGGGGACACGCTGCGGGATGCCCCACCGGGAGGGGTCGATTTCCGCAGCATCCCTCCCCGGAGACGGGTGTACGAGTTCCTCTTTCACGACGGCTCGATCGGTGCGGAATGCCCGGGTGACCTTGTCAGGGCATTCCAGGACGGAGGACAGGTGTTCGCCCGCACGAGGGGGAAGAACCCCTCCCTCTTCACGTTTCGGGCCGGAGCCCCGTTGGGACGACAGCGTTACAGCGCGGGGGAGACGGGGGGCTACGGTCACGCCGACCCGGCAAACGGGTCGTTCCTCGTCTTCCTCGGCAGCGGACCTGCGATCTGCGGACCCGGGCCGACATACAGGAGGGACACGTCTCTCCACAACACGATCACCATTGACGGGCAGGGGCAGATCGGGGATTCGACCGTCTGGCTTCCCGATTTCATCCCCCCGGAAGTCCTTTGCCCCGACGCGGAATTCAGGGTCAAGGGGGGACGCCTCTCAATCAGAGCCGAGATCGCGCCGGCATACCTCCCCCACCTCCGTGTCGAGGAGTGCCGCAGAGCACTCTGGGTCGATCCGGGGCGCTGCATCATCGGAGCGGACAGAGTCCGTTGCGCGGAAGCACGTTCCATCGAATGGAACCTGCATGCCGGCGAAATCACATGGAGCGGAAAATCCGGGGGAATGATCGCCGTTGATCTGGCCGGAGCGGGCGACTTCTGCAGGCTGATCCTGCTCGATCCCACCGACGCGGAGATGGTGACAGGCCTGACAGAGATGGTTCCCGCCTATCCACACGACGGAACGCGGATTGCCCACGTGAGGGTCTCGGTGAAAAAGAGAGAGACCAGTTTCCTCTGGTGCCTGCTCTTCGATCGTTCACTGGAGGCGCCGCTCCTGACAAGGGAGACGGGAAGGTTTTCACTCAGATTCAGCGGGGAGCCCGCGCTTCTCTTCAGAGATGGATTTTTCACGCCAGGGGAAGAGGATGAATATCAGTCTCGATGAGCATCCCGACGCCGGATGCTGGATCTCCGATGACAGGGTGAACGCGTTCATATCCGCCCGTCCCGCAGGCGTGGGGGAAGTGGGTTTCCACGGCCTCCAACCGGTGAGCAGGAACTCCCGTCTCCTGGCCTGCCCCGAGGGAGTCCTGACCGTGAGCATGCGCAACGGGAGCGAAATCCCATTCCCGTGCACGACAGTGGATTGGGCTCCAGGCAGCATCGTGACATTCGCACGGAGCGGAGAAGTCGAATACCGGCTCCGGTTCGCCGCATGCAGGCGATCAGTGATACTGAGCATCTCGGCCCCCCCGGAGGAGGGGGCGGAGGCCGTGGTCCGGTTCTCTTTCAGATCCCTCTTCACCAATGTGCACGGGGAACGCACGTGGAACGCTCCGCTGGTGCTGGGGGGAAAGCTGGAGTTGTCGTGCCGCGACCGGATACTGCTCCGGGATTGGATGAGCCGGAAAGGGGCCTATGCGGGGGACTTCCTGATACCGGAACCGTGGCGCAGGATCTTATTCAAACGGCGGTGCAGATCGGGGCTGGCGACAAGCGACGATCTCCGGCCGGAGTTCCGTGACGTCGATTTCGTATTGTACGATGCACTCACCCGCGTCCGGATCTGGGGCGAGGGCTTCATCCCCGTGCGGGATCACGACTCATGCTCGTTCACGGCACAGCTCTCCCGGGCGAACAACTGGTGCGCCGAGCTGAGGGTTGAGTGCGCGGAGGATGGGGCGCCCTTCGACGCGCCGGGGGGGGCGCTCGGGCCCAGGCCCCTTCACGATATCCCGGAGATTGAGATTCGGGGCCACACACATGCCGGCAGGTTCTTTGCGAGCGTACCGGGCATCGTCCGCTCATGCACGGTACGCGAGACAGGGATGACGCGGGGAACACCGGGCGCGTATTACTGGATATGGGCCTGGGACAATATGGTCACCGCACTTGAAATGCTCCGGTGGGGGGATGCACATGAGGCGGGGCGGATCATCCGGTTCATCAATGCCCACAGGGATGCAGGAGGAGCGATCCCCGCACGGTGGACACGCACATATCAGCCGCTCGATACTCCCCCCCCCGGCACATTCGAGTTCCTCCTCCTGCTCGGCGCGTGGCAGTACGCCAGAGAGGGGGCCGGAGAGCAGGAGCTGCTTGACATCTATCCCTTTGCTGTCGCGCGCCTCGGAGAAGCCGCCGAGCGCTTGCAGGAGCGCGGACTGGAAGCGAACATCGGGTTCTACCCTGATCTCCCGGTCAGGTTCGGCCGGTCTGAGTCGAGCGCTGTTGCAATGGAATCGGGGACGCTGTATGCATTCTGCCGGCTGCTCGAGACCGTCGCCCTGGAGCGGGGAGACAGGCGGACCGCGCTCGAGGCGACTGAAACAGCGGGGCGGATCCACGCCGCATTCGAGAGAGCTTTCTGGGACGAGAAGAAGGGGTTTCTGATAGACTCCGTTGACGTTCACACCGGGACGCGCAACGAGGCGTACCCCCTTTTCTCCCTCATGTTCCTCCAAACGCCCCTCGGACTTCCCCTCATCCGGCCGCACATAGGCACAATGGCGCGCTTCGCCAGGCAACATTTCCAGACGCGGCACGGCACGCGACTGCTGCCGGCGTGGGATCCGCGCAGGGCCGGCGAGGACGCCCTTTCGTCCTGGTACCCGCACTGGGATATCTACCTCCTCAAGCTCCTCCGCCGGGCCGGAGAACGGGACGGGATCCTCTGCTGGCTGCAGTCGATGGAGAGCGTGCTGGAGAAGCTTGGATACGCACCGGAGTTCATCGCACTCGACGCCCTGGAGCACGGTGAGGCTGATTCATGGCGGCGGCACGGAGCGGTCTCGAACCTGAACTGTGCGTCGGGATGGTACCGCGCGCTCATTGAAGGGGTTTTCGGCATCGAGTTCGACACGGGGGGGATGAGCGTCGTCCCGCTCGATCTCGAGATTCCCGCCATGTCGCTCCGCCGCCTGGTCCACCGGGGCTCACACTGGGAGATCAGCGCCGAGAGCCGTGGGGGGAGGGGGGCGGAAATCCGCCTTGACGGAACACCCCTTCGCGGATGCACGAAGGTCCCGGCCCGATACCATGACGGGCGCCCGCACCGCCTCGAGATCATCTATGCCGCAGACGAGGCCCCCCCCTGTTTCACGGAGATCATCAATGCGGAGGTCCTCGAAACGGAAGGGGACGATGCGCATGCGCGCGTGAGCATCCGGGCCATGGGGACGGTGGACATCGCGTTCCCGGCGGGACACGTCACGGAGGCGCGCGTCGACGGGCGAGCGGTGCCGTTCCGGTCCGACGCCGGCACAGGATACATGCAGCTCCCCCTTGAGGGAGAGCACACGCTCTCTCTCCTGAAGGGGGACTGACCGTACCATGCGTTGACACACGGAGGGAGAGCAATGAGAAGAATCGTTCGTATCAGCGCAGTGCAGCTTCCCGCGTTCCCGAAAGGGAAGACATTCCCTCAGAGGCAGCGCCGGAACCGGCGGGCGATCATGGAGATGCTCAGGACCGCGGGGGAACGCCGCTCGGATCTTGTCCTTTTCGGCGAATACGCCAATCTCTCCCACCGCACCTGGTCGGGTAACCGACGTGAATACGTGCCCGATCATGTGCCAGGACCCCTGACCAGATTGATCGGCAGGGCCGCGAAACGGTACAGGATGAACGTCGCATTCCCGCTCTTTGGAATATGGAAAAAGGAACTCTCCAGCCATGTCGTGCTCTTTAACCGCGACGGGGAGATCACTGGCTGTTACCAGAAGACCCACCCGACGGAACCCGAGCGGAAGGCCGGGATCAGGGCCGGCACGGACCTCCCCGTATTCGACCTCGATTGCGCGCGCGTCGGCTTTATGACGTGCATGGACATCGAGTACCCGGAGGTGGCACAGGTGCTGATGCTCCGGGGGGCCGAGGTACTCCTCTTCCCCCACGTGCAGGGATCGTGGGGGGAGGTGGACTGGGAGATCCGTTACCGTGCGCGCGCAATCGACACAGGGCTCTATGTGGTCTCCGCGTGCTACGGGTATGAGAACGGGGAATGGCTGCCGGGGAAAATGATAGGAAGGTCCAGCGTGATCGGCCGTGACGGGCTCGTGATCGGGGATCTGGGGCGGTCAATCGGCGTGCTCACCGCCGACGTGGACCTCTCGCAGGGAAGAGTGACGCAGTTTTATTTCGATCGGGCACTCGACAGGACTCTGGCGGTGACAGCATCCCGCCGTCCGGAGCTTTACGGAGATCTCACCGACACCTCGTACACCGCCCGCGCGTTCCGGAAGATCCGGCCCGGACCCAAACGGGGATGATCACTCTCCCCCCCCGCAGGGGGCCTGCGGAGCGAGATCGCTATGAGGTGATCGACCCTTCCGAGGCGGACGGCCGGCATCTCACTCACGGAACCTGGCGAGTATGTCCGCAGCGACTTCCCGGCGGACGGTGATGCCGAGCATCTTCAGCTTTACGAAGTCTTCCCTGTAGAAATAGTACCCCGGGTGGCTGTTGTTCCGGGAGCCTGCCCCCGAGTCCTTTATGAGGTACCAGTCTTTTCCGTCTTTCTCCGCATACCCGACCATGTGGATGCCGTGGTCGTCGCCCGTCGTTCCGTTCGTGAACCGGAACTGCCGGGCGTTTTCATCGATTGAGGCCGCGGGGATGTCAAACGTCGGGATGACCGCCACCCCCGCGTGACCGTCGATCCCCGGCTCCGACGTATCGCCCCCGATGCAGACCGTGTGCCCCGTCCGTATCGCTTTCCTGATGATCGCCATGAAGTCGTCGAGCGGGACGTTATGATACTCGCTGCTGTGCCACCAGTTGTCAGGAACGGGAAATTCCGCCTTCGCATAGTAGGGCTTCTCCATCAACGACATGAACTCCACGTAGTCGTCGAGGTTCAAGTGGACGACCTTTTCCAGGTATTCCTCCGGCGTCAGCTTCTTCCCTCCCGCCTCGACGGTGGTCGGGGGCACACCCAGGTAGTGGTTGAGTATCTCCCGGATTGTCCCCGTCACCTGCTCCTCGTTCCACGCATTCTGGTTTTTCACCGATCGGAGATAGTCCCTCATCTCGGCGAACAACGGACCGTGGTCATGAAACTTCTGACCCGGTTTGAGCCCCGTGTAGGCCTCTGCGGGCACGATTCCGTACTTCCTCCAGATCCTCGGGACGGCATTCGATTCAGAGCCCTCCCCGAACTCCGAATTGCCCCGTTCCCGGACGAAACGCCTTGCCTTCTCGACGTACTCCCAGTACACGGTGTAGAGCTCCGACAGCTTGATCGCCCGTTTCGTCAGCCGGTAGATCTCCGATTCGAAATAGGAGGTGGCCGAGAAACACCAGCACATGCCCGAGAGTCCCTGGGACACCGGCGGATTGTGCCAGTACTGTGTGAACTCCCCGGGTGAGGCCGGAGCGCCGACGACGGTGAAGTCCATCTTGAGCGCCCTGACGGGTGCCTCCTCCCTCTTCCCGAACGCCCGGGATTCCGTCCTGATCTTCTCCAGGAATTCATTTTTCGTGCTGTCGAAGACCGCCCTGTCCCCGTACACGCCCTGTGCAGGGAGGAGCGCAGGCGCGACGGACAGGCAGAGGACGGCCCAAAAGAATTTTCTCGGCATGGCATTGCTCCTTCTCAAAGTTCACCCTTCATCTTGATATACTCTTTCAGATTCCGTGCAATCAGCAGGAACCGCTTCTGAGCTCCCCGGTGCCAGGCGCCATCGCCGGGAATCTCGTCCCAGCCCTCGTTCGGATCGCGGGAAATCTGGAGGTCGAGAAAGCGGACACGTTCCTTCCCCTCCCTGACATCGACGCTCATCCGGAACGCGAGGCCCGCCGGCACAGAGTCCCCATCGGCGGTGATCGTCGTGGCGCCGTTGGCGATGATCGATCCTGTTTCCGGATCTTCGCTCTGTATCACCGCCTTCGGAGAACGGAGATTATTGGCGATCCACTTCATCGTCCTGTCGTAGATCTCCTGCCTTGGGAGGCCGGGAAGGTCGAAGATGAAATCGTGGTTCATTTCCTCTTTCGTCGCCTCCTGCCCCTCCGCACGGCCCGTCATCACCAGGAGGCCGGCCACCGCCACCAAGGCCTTCACTCCGGACATCGCTTTCATCATGCCATTCTCCCGGGGGTGCTCATCTCTCGGGCACCATGCGCTTCAGCTCGTCCAGCAGACGGTCGGAATCCTCGGCGGCCCGGGATTCGATTCCGTGCCGATTGATTCTTACTGACAGGCGGAGTGTTCATGGCAGGCGGATGAAATTTAAGTGCATGGAATGTACGTCACAGGAGCGGGAAAGACAAGTGGCGTGCGTCCGGTGCCCGGTCGTTGTTGCCCACCGGGCGGGTGTCACCTGCGCTTCAGGTGTTCTACCCGGATTCGTTCAACGGCGCATGGGCGGGCTCACCCGCATGCGGTCGCCGAACACTGGAAGGAGTATGATCTGCGGATGATTCTCGAAACAAACGCGAAGAGACATGGTGCCGGAGACCGGGGGGCGCCCCTGTCACGACCCGGCCGGTTCGAACTCCTCCCAGGTCCTGAGTCCGTACCTGCTCAGGTAGGTCGGGATGTGCCTGTAGAGCCTGTCCCCGGACTCAATATCAACAATCATCCGGCGCTTTTCGAACGAGGATGATCCGCAGAGAATTGTCAGCGACCCCCCTTCCCCCCCCGCTCCGTTCACCTTCCAACCGATCGCCCCGTGCGCCTTCGCGATCGAGATCACGCGATGTGCGTCGGGGGAAATCAGGTCGCCGTGGAGCCTCCCCTGCGCCTCGGTGTTGTCGATCATGGCACGCCCGAGCGCGACAAAATCCCCCGTGTAAAGTGCATCGCGCGAGCGCCCGGCGGTGAGACGGAGGTCGTTGATCTTCTTGCACTCAGAACCCTCGGTCTCCAGTTCCCGTATCACTTTCTTGTGGACCTCCGAGGAACTGTGGGACCTGCCGAAATAGACAAGCACCAGCCGCCGCTCCAGCTCCCACCAGATCGCATTGGGGATCACGATCTGCGACACGGTCGCGTGGGGGAACTCGTGCATCTCGATATAATTGATGCCGCCGTACGCCGAGCAGATCTGGTCCTGAATTCCGCACTGGAGTCCCAGCATGTTCATCTCCACGTGATGCGCTGCGTACGCCACTTCATGAGGCGTCATCCTCCCCGGAGTCAGCCTGTCCAGCGCACCGATCAGGGCAACGGACACGGCCGCGGAGGTCCCTGTCGACGCCCCGCCGGGAGCTTCGGAGAATATCGTCACCTGGAGTTTCATGTCCTTCGGGACGCCCATGTGCTGGATCGCCGCCTCAAGGAGCGGGTGCCTGTCGAACTGCATCTTCTCCGGCTCCACAACGAACTGCTCTCCGTAGTTCTCCGCCCGCACGGTGACTCTGTTCGGCTCCCCGTCGAAGGGGAAGATCTCGATTTGCACCTCCGCGTACGGGTAGACTCCGATGTTGAATATCTTCCCGTGCCGGGCAAACCAGGTGTCGGTCCAACCGCCGTTGTCGGCAATCCTGATGGGGGCGATGCTGTTGATGATGCGCAGGGGGCGGGACGAAGGGAAATGTGAGGTCATGATGTCATTTCATAGCACAGTGGTCAGTCTAATGTAGATATCACCCGGGGGAATTTCAAGGCCGACGGTTCAGGATCTTGACTCTCTGCACTCTACGGGGTATGTTGCACAGTGCCGGGTCCACGTACAGAGTGAGGAGGTGAGCGTTTGGATTCGCGGGAACGTGTTTATGCAGCGCTGAACCGCCAGGAGACGGACCGTGTCCCTGTCTGGATCTGGTTTCATCCGGAGACTTCCCGGAGGCTTGCCGCGGCGCTTGCAGTCCCCCCCTCGTCCCTCGCCGACGCCCTCGGGGATGACATCCGCCAGACGTGGGTTGGAAACAACCACGCCATGGAAGGGATCGTCCACGATCGCGAAGGGGAGAGGCACACCGATCCCTGGGGTGTCACATGGGTCCGTCAAGGACCGTTCAACCAGGTGGAGAGGTCCCCCCTTGCGGATGCCGGCGAGGAGGAGATACGGGGATACGAATTTCCGTACGGACATACCGACGAGCTGCTCGCCGGCATGGAGACGGTCCTCCGCTCGCCGGGGCGACGATTCATCGGATGCGACATCTCCCCCTGCCTGCTCGAGCTCATGTTCCGTATCAGAGGGATGGAGCCCGCGCTCCTTGACCTCGCCGCCTCGGCGGAGGTATCCCGGAATTTCCTGAGCAGGGCCGCGGATTTTTCGATCCACCTGGCAGAGGAGGCGTGTGAGAGGTTCCCCCTCGACTGGCTCTGGACGGGAGACGACGTGGGGAGCCAGCGCGCGATGATCATCAGCCCGCAGCGCTGGCGCGAGATGATCGGCCCGCAGCTTGCCCGCATAGTCTCTGTCGGGAAATCCCGCGGCGTGCGGGTCGCATACCACTCCTGCGGATCGATCCGCCCGATCATCCCCGACCTGATCGCCATGGGGCTGGACGTTCTCAATCCCATACAGTGCAACTGCCCGGGGATGGACCCCGCGGAGCTGAAACGGGAATTCGGAAAGGAGCTTTCCTTCATGGGGGGCCTGGACACACAGCATCTCCTCCCGGAGGGGACGCCGGATGAAGTGTTCCGCGCCACGAAAAAGCTTATCGAGGTGATGACCGGAGGAGGGGGAGGGTACATACTCGCCGCTTCGCACTCCGTCCCTCCTGAAACCCCCCTCGAGAACATATTCGCGGTGTACGAGGCGGCCGGCGTGACCCGGCAGCAGATCCAGGACAACGCCGCGGATATCCGCGCGAGGGGGGGAAAAACGTGACCATCCGCGCTGGACGGATGTCACCGTTTCACGAGCTCCACCCGCCGTTCTTCTTCATGATCGTCATCCTCCCTGTAGTGAATTCCCCGTGAATGGAAGAAGAGCCGGGACTAATTGTACGCATTGTGGTAGGGCACATAGCCAGGAAGAGTCCCGCCGCCCTCGAATACAGCCTCAGAAATTGCCTGGAAGCGGGTGTGAAGATGGGTGACATATATCCCCTCTGTGCAATTGAAGGAACTACACGGGGGCGGTCGAAAATACCCGCACGCAGCTCTCGTATGTGAGAATATCAATCATTTTACACTCTTCGTTGCTGGCATGCACATTGAACCTACCACATTGAATACATCACACCGAACAGGAGGAACGGCTCCTTGGGACAACAGCAGTTGTTGCTCATCATCCTCAGCGTCATCGTGCTCGGGATTGCGGTCGCCGTGGGGATCACGATGTTCTCGGACAGCTCGATAAACGCCAACCGGGACGGGCTCACGAACGATCTGGTGGCCCTTGCATCACGTGCACATCAATACTACCGCCGTCCTTCCTATCTCGGTGGAGGTGGGAATACGTTCGCGGGGCTGACGGCGGATGCCGCCGGGCTCAGCAAGCTGACAAATACCCCCACGAACAGCAACGGGACGTACACGATTGCTTCCGGCGGAACCGGAGTCGGATCCGCCGCGAATGTCGAGATCCTCGGCGTCGGAAACGAGCAATTCGGAGGGGCACCGGTTTCGGCCCGCGTCCGCGTGTTCCCTAACCGTGACAGTGTCTGGGTTGTGAACTGAAAACCTCACTCAGCGCCCGAGGAACCGTTCCTCGAATGTGGGCGCCTCTCCGGCCATCGCGAGAAACACGTCCAGGGGAACGACCTCGAACTCCCCCCCCAACCGGTCGAGAATACCTTTCACCCGTTTGACATCGCTCCATTCTCTCACGTGCACGAGAAGGAAGTACGGTCTCTTCGCGTTGATGGCGGCAAGCTCCTGCAGGTCGGCGACGGCGTCGGCTTCCGGGCGCACAGGTGAGAGGTAGTAGTCGTACGAGAGGAACGCCCGGCCGTTCTTCGACGTGAATGTGTATCCCGGACCGTAGCCGTTCACGAACCCGATCGCCTCCGGCATCCCGCCGAAATACCTGTCGATCACCTCCTCCGGCAGATCCGTGTTCCCTTCGAATTCCGAGCCCCCGGACCAGTCCATGGTCTCGAACACCCGCAGGTCGAGCGCCTTCATCTGAGCGCGTGCCGTCGCAATCAGGGACGGGAGCATCTCCCCGGGCACGGCTTTCGGATAGAGATATCCCGGCCCGGACAGGCAGCCGATGAAATAGTCGTTCGGCGTCGCCATAGAATAGAAGTACTCCGCCATCCCGGGGGCCATCCATGTGTAGTTCATCAGCACCTCCCATGCGTACGGGATCTCTCCCCTTCCTGGTTTCAGCCATGCCCCGAGCCCGATCCCGTCCGTCTGTATGCAGGCGATGTACACTTTTTTGCGGACGGGGGGACGGGATCCCACCTCAACGTGGTGATGATTCCTGAACACGAATCCCGGGGACACGGGGATCCGGGCGCTGAAACTCAGGTTCGGGAGCGTATTCAGTCCCTCGACCCTATGGCCGAACGTCGAGGTCAGCGTCACGAACTCCTCCTCAAGGTCCTTCGCATACGAGTGCCAGCCCATGACCATCGACATGGGCTTCATTTCCGACAGCAGCCTCCGCGACAGCGAGTACTCCGCTGTGTCGGCGGGGCGGCATGAGAGATCACTGAAGAACGCTTTTTTGTTCATCCCCCAGTCGGCCACCGCCGGCTTCATTATTTTCCCGTGTTCCCCCCCCAGCCAGATGATGAACTCCCTGCTGCACCGGTTCCAGTACCTGTCGAACGCCCATGTGTAGATCTGCGCATCATTCATCCCCGCGAACTTCCCGCGGAAATCCTCCAGCGGTTTCAATCCCGCTTTCTCCGCCAGCGGGATCTCCCTGTCGCTGACCACCAGCGCGTCCTCGAGTCCCGCCGCGGTGAATGCCACGATCAGCGAAGTCCTCACTGCGGTGTCCCAGACGACGTAGCCTTTTACATCCTTCCCGAGCGCAGAAAGAGCTTCCCCGGGCGTCTTCAACTCCGTGAATGTGTAGTAACGCCTGTCCTTGTAGAAATCAAGGACGGAATTGACATACGTGAACGGCCAATCATCCGGGTAAAGCAGATAGAACAGGGGACCTGTCCTGTTCGCAAGCCCCTGAAGACTTATCATCATCGCGTTCACGGAGAGCCTGCCGGAGACAGACCAGTCGTCTTCAAGCCGGAGGACAAAAGCCCGCCGGGCTCCTCTCCTTTTCAGCACGTACTTTGTTTCCGGTCCGGACTTCCTGCTGGAGCGCTCCATCCTGTAGGTGAGTATGTCGTCCTCATCCGAAACCTCATACCGGTGGACGGCGGTGACGGAGGCCATTCCCTGGGAGCCGCGTACAGGAAAACGCTCATCAACCCTGAGCCGTTTCCCCCCCTCCCATGACGCAGAGACACGGCGCTTTTCCCCCGGGGGCATCCTGAGCCCCATGAATATGTTGGAGGGAAAGACCCAGCTTCGGACAGCGAGTTCCAGGGGAGGCGCCCCGGGGACAAGCGCGAGCGAATCCCGGAACGTCCTTCCGCGCCCCCATGTCCGGCATATCGTCAGGACGTCTCCGGATTGCCTCAACTCCACGGTCAGTGCCCCGAAGTGATCGATGTCGGTGCTCCCACCGCTTATGAGATCCCACGTTCCCAGGAGAGGATGAGATTCCTGACCTGATGCCCTCTCCGGCAGGGGATGGAACACCAGCAGCGCACAGAGCGTGATCAGCCCGTTCCTGTTCATCAGTGTGCTTCTCCTTTCAGCAGGTCAATGTGAGTCAGCGTATCTCGACGCGCCGCGTGATCCGGTAACGGACCGGATCGCCGCAGAGCGTCAGTGAAGAGTCCCGGCACCCGCGCTCCACCACATCCACCTGGTTATCGAGCGTGGCGGTAAGGACTTTCCCGTCCGCAACTCTCAACCGGATCGAAGCAGCAAATGTCTCCTTGCCCACGGATGCGACAAATCCGCCCCCCTCGCGCCTCGAAACCTGCACCCAGTTGTTCGGCGACCCCCCCCCACTCACACGCATCCAGGGAGCGGTGAGCGTGATCGCCGGGCGGGCGGGGGGGACGTGCCTGACGATGAGCGTGACGACCGAGTCGGTGAGATTCACATCGGCAAGCGTGATATCGAAATCGATGACATCCTCCCCGGTCAGTATGCGGTTGCCATCGGCCCACGAAGTGGGGATGCCGTCGTTCACGTAGGCATGATCCCCGCTCTGTGCGAGTGACCCTTCCCTCATTGCAAGCTGGAGGTCAGCATAGAATGTCAGCAGGTCGACAACAGGACCGACAAGCCCGGGATGGATGCCCGTCAGATCCGGAACTAGAGGCCTGTAGGAAGGGGCAAGCGAAAGACGCTCCCGGAACTTCAGACTGGCCGGAGGAAGAGTGACGCGCTCATCGTTGACCCTCAGGTTCGACCAGGCATACTCTTCGAAGAAGGTGCCGGCAGAGTCCCTCCTCACCTCTCCGGCGGCCTGGGCTTCGTAGTGCGTCACCCTGTCCCTCCCCTGGTCCGTGGCAGTGATGCGGTACAGGAGCTTTTCGCCCTCCCGGTACCGGCGGACGAGCCACGTGGAATCCGTCTGGGCCGGACTGAGGGGAGGGACCGAACAAGTCAGCGTAAGACATGACAGAGCCAGCACCGGGACCAGACGGTTCATTGGAGGATGGCCCTGATCGCAGCAACGTCCGTCACCCCTCCGGGGCGGAACAGGGGGCTGCACGCGTACGACAAGAGGCTGTACAGGAGCTGTCGCGCCTCCGGCCGCTTCTCCATGTCCGTAAGAAGGTCGATGCTGCACACGATGAGTGATCCCCTCCCCACCCGCGCTTCAAACGCCAGTGCGAGCGGACGGTTCCGGTTCCAGTCGTCGATGACCCGGATGAGCGGCACGACGGCCGGGAGGCTGTCGATGATCATGGCCTGCGCGTGCGTAAGAGGGTCCCACCACTGGTAATCGGTGTGGAAGGATGTCGGAAATGACGCGAAGGCAGGATGGGCAGGATCACAGAGTATCCCGAGCGTATGCGGCGCCTGGCCGCTCGTCCATGAGGTGTTCCAGAAAATACTAGAGAAGCCGAGAGCGATCTCCCCTCCCTTACCTGCCCGCACGGATCCCTTTGCGAGCGTCAGGAGTACACGGCCCCCTTTTTCCAGGAACGAAGCCGCGCGCCCGTCCAGCGTCCGCGTGACGAGAAGCCCGGAATCGCGGAGGGCCGGTACGTGCGCGGGATATACCCAGAACCTCCAGCTGTTTTTCCATGAGCCGACATTCAGCGTGAACAGGTACTCCCCGGGAACATGGAATTTCTTCAGACTCAGGGAGACATGGCCGAGCGGGATTCCGCCGCCGCAAGGAATGTCACGCCTCAGACACTCCCCTCGTGCCACCGGGGCCCTGTCCGGTCCGGTGACGGTCCATGCGGGGACGCATCCCCGCATCGGCGCACCGCCGAAATGCGCCACCTCAAGGTCAGCGGTGAATCTCTCCGTGTTCAGAAATATCAGCCGATCCATCCGCGCCAGGGGCACCGTCGGGGAGCAGAATTCCCTGAATTCCTCCGGACGTATGTACCCCTTCCCCTCGGAAAAGACGCTGAGGACGCCGACCGGCGCGGTCCCCTGCCCGGGGAAATCGTGGAGTCCCAGAAGCTGGAACCCCGCAAGGCCGGGAGTCCTGAGCGCCGCCTCGATGTCCGCCTTGTAACAGAGGGCCTGGAGTTTCCCCGACGCCTGCACGAAGAGGGAATCAAGGGTCCCCATGCCCTTCGATTCCAGATCGTCCCTGACGATCTCGTAGTTTCCGGCACGCAGGACCCCCGTGTACCGGGGGATTTCCCGGAAATCAGGATACACACACCACTGTCCCGTCTCGTGCGCGAGGATCGGACGGTCATACCTGCTCACGGTGTCCCGGAAATCAAACCGGGTCGAGGGGGGATCCCTGTTGATGATGCTCGTCAGTCCCATCCCCCAGACCTGTATCCGGGTCTTGTCGATGCTCAGATACTCGCTTTCCGGGATCACCGGCCATCCCGCAGCGGCGGTGTACACGCGCCTGGTGTCCCGGTGCTTCCAGTAACTGACGAAGCTCCCGAGATACCGGTCCATATTCCCGCCGGAAGGTTCGTTGCCGTAGGCCATCATACAAAATGAAGGGTGGTTGCCGAACGCAAGGACGATCCGTTCGCTCTCCTCATAGAGCCACCGGTCGAAGGCCCCGCCGTCCCCCACAGCGCACCACGCACCGCATTCAACCTGGAGGTAGAGTCCGTGCCGGTCCGCGGAGGCGAATGCAGCTTCCGGGGGACACCACGAGTGAAAGCGCACATGGTTCAAGCCGTGAGCCCGGACAGCGTCAAAAAAATGGTCCCAGTCTTTCTCCTGCATCGATGGGTAACCGGTCAGAGGGAAGAGGACGCAGTTGAGCGTTCCCCGGAGGAAGAGAGGGCGGCCGTTGACCGTGAAACCGGCCGGCGAAACACGGAATTCCCGGAGACCTGATATCACGCGGCGGTCATCCGTGAGTGAGGTGTCTTCCCCGCGCCATCCCACAGACAGCTCATACAGGTCCGGGTGAAATTCGTCCCAGAGATGAGAATGCTCGCCCATGGGATACCAGTTCATGACTGTAAGCGTGTCCCCGGGGATGGACTGTCGCGAAGCGACAAGACGCCCTTCCCCCGATCCGGCCGCTCCGGCACGGAACGTCATCTCCCCCCGCTGCGGGCGTCCCGTGGTATTCCGCAGTCGCGCAACGATCGTGAAGACACGGGCCCGGGCGTCGGGAAACACGCTCACGTCCTCAATGTACACACGGGATCCCGATCGCAGTTCGATCCTCCCTATGATGCCGTTCCAGTCCGTCTGTGTGTGATCGGTGATGCTGTGGGCATTGCTGCCGACATCGATCTCCCCGATGCGGTTGTCGACACGGATCGTGATCGTGTGACGGCCCGGGTGCGTGAAGTCCGTGACATCGTACTCGTGGGGAGCAGCGAGGCTGTTCCTCATGCCGGCGGCCGTGCTGTCAATCCACACCCGGGTCTCCCAGTGAGCGCGCTCCAGCGACAGGACGATCCGGCGGCCGGACCACCCGGGGGGGACATCGACGTCCCGCTGGTACCACGCGACGCCCTGGTAGACGTATGCGGGAGTCAACCAGAAGGGGAGCTTGATATTGCCGGGCTTCCTGTAAGGCGAAAACCTTTCTTCCGTGAACCAGGACCGGTCGACGATCCCTCCGACCCATTTCGTGTCGACGGTGACCGGTTCCCCTCTCTTGTTTTCAGCCATCGACCCGGGAAGGGTCACCGTGTCGTCAAGCCGCCCGAGGAACCATCGCTCTCCGACACCGGCGTCCCGGGGATCCATGCGGAAGCGCCACACTCCCGAAATGTCCCGGACGGAAGGGCCGGGTCCTGCTGATGCAACCGACAGAAGGGAGGTGAGAGTGACGACACATTTCACGACAGCAATGCGGCGCATCATTGCAGGGTCAGACGTTTGATCGGGGCGCGTCAAAAAGCCTGATGGTCTCGTCGTTCAGGAGCACCCAGATGCTGTAGCCGCCGAGGACGGTCCCCACGGGAATCCTGAGGAGATTGAAAAACGAAATCACGAGCATCAGCACTCTTCCCCACCGCTTCCTTGCGAGCACCCCTGCCCCGGCGACGATCCCGATGGCGGAAACGACGAACATCAGGAGCGCGATAACGAGCAGCACAACCGGTACGATATCAAGGAGCTCGTACGGGACGTCACGTATGTCAATGGAGCCCAGGCGGAGGATCATGTCGAAGAAACGCCTGAACCCTGCAGCGATGACAAGGAGCAAGAGTGAAACAAGTATGAGCATCGAACGATACGCGATGTTCAGAATCCCGACGAGCTGTATGTGCTTTTCCATGAGCATTTCTCCTTTCGATCAGGTTCAATAGTACCGCCATATCCGGCGATTGTCAATCTGCATCAGCATCTGAAGCGGAACGCGGCGAACCGTGGATAGAGCTCACGTTTTCCTCGCGTACAGCGGGAGATCAAACTCCCCGGCGACAGAGGCAGCGAGTGCGTCTCCCTCCCCGCTAAAACTCCAGTAAAAGAGTGATCGTACAGGATGATCCTTGCGGATTGACCTGATTGCGCGGGAGGTGAGGCTCCGGGCGAGCCCCTTTCCCCTGTGTTCTGGAAGGACGAGCGCCGAACAGAGGTACAGTGCGTCATACACTCCCCCGGGGAGAGTCCTTTCCAGCAATTCCCGTTCGTTGACCTCTCCGTGCGTGAACGCTTCCATCAGAGCCTGCGTCGTCGGAATGACGAGAATCCACGCAATCGGCCCGTTTTCATCTCTTTCCTCCGACATCGTCCCGGGATGGATCGCTCTGAGCCGTGCCATCGATCGTTCGTCCACCGAGAGCTGCTGCGGGTCGTTCTTCATGTCGAAGAACTCCTCCGCAAGCGCGATCATCCTGCTGAGATTATCTACATCCAAAGGATTAGGCAACAAATAGTGGGAGATTTCTGTTGTATGGTACGGAATTAATCGCTATGTAGTAAGGGTAGCTTGGTCTCGCCGGGGAGAGCTTTGCCCCCCGGCGACGTGGTTCTTTACCAATCTGACCGTGCGAAGCGCTATTCGGAGAGGTCCCTTACTAATGAAAAAGCTCCGCATCGGTGTCATCGACCTTGTCTCTCCCCGTCCCGGCGGCTCCCTCTGGTCACGGCTGATGAACGCGAGTTTCGCCAGCGTCATGCCGCAGGCAATCTCCGTCTGGTGCGAACAACAGGGACACCGCGTCACCTATCTCTGCTACACGGGCTCGGAAGATCTGACCACCTGCCTTCCCAGCGATATCGACCTCGCGTTCATCGGCGCATTCACCGAGGCGTCACACCTCGCCTACGCACTCAGCGCCTACCTCCGTTCGCGGGGAGCGGTCACCGCACTCGGAGGGCCGCATGCCCGTTGTTTCCCGCAGGATTCACAGAAGTATTTCGATTATGTGTTCGGCTTCACCGACAAGGCGGCTGTGAACGACGTCCTCGAGGATTGCTCTCAACACCGTCCCCTCGGGATCCGCGTCTCCGCACACGGTCAGCCACCGACGCTCCCGGGAGTGCAGGAGCGCTGGAAGTTCATCGACAGTACGCTCCGCAAGGCCCCCATTATCAAGATCGTCCCGTTCATCGGCAGTCTCGGGTGCCCCTACCACTGCTCGTTCTGCATCGATTCAACCGTGCCGTACCAGCAGCTGTCCTTCGATCTCATGAAGAGCGACCTCGCATTTCTCCGGGGGAAATTCCGCAGGCCACTCGTGGGCTGGCACGATCCGAATTTCGGCGTACAGTTCAACGAGACGCTGGATGCAATCGAAGAGGCGGTCCCCCCGGGGAGCATAGACTTCGTCGCCGAGAGCAGCCTCTCCCTTCTTACGGAACCGCATCTTCTCAGACTGAAGCGGAACAGCTTCAAGATGCTCCTCCCCGGAATCGAGTCCTGGTTCGCGCTGGGCGAGAAATCGCGGACAATGCGCATCATGGGAATGGACAAGGTCAGGGAAGTTTCGGCCCACGTGAACACGCTGCTCCGCCATGTACCGCTCGTCCAGACGAACTTCGTCCTCGG
>PMDK01000292.1 GCA_003154425.1 Ignavibacteriota bacterium | reverse complement strand
TCCGGGACATCAAGGCGGGGATCACCTACATCAACGCGCCGACAATCGGAGCCGAAGCACATATGCCGTTCGGCGGCGTGAAACAGACCGGGAACGGCCACCGCGAGGGGGGCTGGACGGTGTACGATTTCTTCTCGGAGTGGAAGACCATCTACATCGATTACAGCGGCGGGCTCCAGAGGGCGCAGATCGACAATTACGGGAAGTAGGGGAGACGGTTCACAATTCGAGCGGGGAAACAGGTGGTCCGGACCAGACTGTATATTGTCTCAATGTTTGAACACCAGGAGTTCTTCTGAAGGATGCCCGTTGTGCCTCGCGCAGGCCAATCCGCAACCACATCCAACAGAGGAGTTCCCGTCATGCAGATTCACACAGCAAAAGCCCGTGCGAAGACACGGGCGGTCAAAGTGTCGAAGATCGTCAAAGTCCCCGGGCGGAAGATCGCCGGACGCCGGACGCCGAAGCGGTCACGGCCTCTCCGCAGCGCCGCCATCCCTCCTTCGCTCATACTCCCGACGCTGTCCAGGCACATGCTTGTCGACGGCTTTGACATCGTCGTCGATCTGAAAAAAAGCAGGGGGACGTGCCTTGTCGACGCGAGGGACGGGAGGCGCTACCTGGACTTCTTCACATTCGTGGCCTCTTCACCGCTCGGGATGAACCATCCCGCGCTCACCGCCCCCGGCTTCCTCAAGAAACTGGCGTACGTCGCGGTCAACAAGCCTTCATTGTCGGACATCTATACCGCCGAGCAGGCCCAGTTCGTCGACACGTTCTCGCGCCTGGCGATGCCCGCCACGCTCCCCCACGCTTTTTTCATCGAGGGGGGTGCGCTCGCAGTTGAGAACACGCTGAAGGCGGCGTTCGACTGGAAAATACGGAAGAACCGGACGAGGGGATACCGGGAAGAGCGGGGGAGACAGATCATTCACTTCCGGCAGGCGTTTCACGGCCGCTCCGGGTACACCCTTTCACTCACGAACACCGACCCGGTCAAGACCGACCTTTTTCCGAAGTTCGCCTGGCCCCGCGTGCTCAACCCCGTCGTCCGCTATCCCCTGAACGAGGAGAACCTCGCCCGGGTGATTGCCGACGAGGAAACGAGCCTCGGTCAGATCAGGCAGGCGTTCCACGACAACAAAGATGACATCGCCGCGATCATCATCGAGGTGATCCAGGGGGAGGGGGGGGACAACCACTTCAGGGGCGAGTTCTTCAGGTCGCTGCGGGAGGTTGCCGACGAAAACGACGCGATGCTCATTTTCGACGAGGTGCAGACGGGCGTGGGGATGACAGGGAAAATGTGGGCGCACCAGCACTTCGTGGAGCCCGACATGATTGCGTTCGGGAAGAAGATGCAGGTGTGCGGCTTCCTCTGCGGACGGAGGATAGAGGAGATCCCGGACAACGTATTCCGGGTTTCGAGCCGCCTGAATTCGACGTGGGGCGGGAACCTGGTGGACATGGTGCGGGCGCAGAAATTCCTCGAAGTCATCGAGGAGGAGAACCTCATCGAGAATGCGCGCCTCCAGGGGGAACACCTGCTCGCGGCGCTTCACCGTCTTGCCGAGGAGTTCACCTCCGTCTCCAACCCGCGTGGCCTCGGCCTCTTCGCGGCCTTCGACATGCCGGACTCCGATGCGAGAACGAAAGTCCGGACCGCGTGCATGAAGAAGGGTCTGATCATACTCCCCAGCGGCGAGCGTTCGATCCGGTTCCGCCCGCCGCTCACAGTGCGCCGGGAGGAGATCGACGCCGGAGTCGCGATCGTCGCGGAAGCGATACGAGAGCTCTGAACATCGTTCCGGGCCGGTGGAGGGGATGCCGATGGCATCCCCCCACCGTCTTTTACCTCAGCATCATCATCTTCCTGATCTGCACGCTCGATTTCCCGGAGATTCCCTCCGCCTCCATCCGGCAGAAGTAGACCCCGCTTGCGACTTTCTTCCCTCCGTCGTCGGTTCCGTCCCAGGGGGCAGGGTAGGGCGCGACGCCCGACGGCGGCAACGTCCCGTTGATCAGCGTCTTGACATGTCTCCCGAGGATGTCAAACACATTCAGTTTCACCGCCGCAGGTTCGGGGAGATTGAAACTGATCGTGGTTCCCGGGTTGAACGGGTTGGGGTAGTTCTGAAGGAGTTCAAAAGCCTGCGGGATGGACGGAAGAGGGCCGCCGCCGAGATAGTTGATCGCGGCCTCCGCGTCGATGATTCCCCAGCCGTAGAAGTTGTCCGGTCGTTTGGCCTGATTTGCGCCCTGGCGTGCCGTCTTTTTTATCGCGTCGATGATTTGCATGGCGGTCGCTTCAGGGTGGGCCTTGAGGACCAGCGCCGCCACCCCCGCGGTCAGCGGGCCTGAAAACGACGTCCCCTGAACTCCCCCGTATGCATATGTGTACCCCGCACTGTCAGAGGGATCGGCGGCCTGTATATTCGTCCCGACGGCCATAACGTCCGGTTTGATGCGGCCGTCTGCGGTGGGTCCGTACGAGCTGAAGCCTGCCCGCACCCCCAGCGGCGTGACGGCCCCGGCAGTGAGTATGCTGTCCGCGTCTCCAGGCGCGGTCAGTGTGTTTGGCATTCCACTCCGGACCTGGCCGTCGTTCCCCGCAGAATTCACGACGATCACCCCCTTGCGCGCGGCCATGACGGCGGCGCGGGTGATCACGGCAGTCTTTCCGTTCATGTCCTGCCAGGTCAGGCTTGTGTATCCCGGGTCAAAGTCAAAATAGTCGAGCGACGTGCTTGTGATCTGGACTCCAAGGCTCTCCGCCCATTCGATCGCTGCAGCCCAGTTGTCCTCCTCGATGGGGGTCTCGCTGCTGTCGTTCTCGGTCCTCGCCAGAATGAACGATGCGCCGTATGCCGGCCCGATGATCCGGCCGGGTTTGTACCCGGCGAGCGTCGAAAGCGTGTTCACGCCGTGCCCGCCGAAGGAGATGCCGGGGTTATTCGGGATGACGCTCACCTTGTGGTCCACGAAATCGTGCTGCGCAATGATCTTGGGGCGGAGGAGGTCAAACGCTTCGTGGTTCAGCAGCCGGAAGCCGTTGTCGAACACGCCGATGATGATCCCCTGCGCCGCGTTTCCGGTCGCATGCACCGCGGGAATATTCTCCAGGCTGACCTGAGCGAGCGACGAACCGTAGTCGAGCGCCGCCCCGGTGCTCCCCGGTTTACTCACGGTACGGGGGGGCGCGGCCGGGGTGTCTGCTGCCGTCTCCCGCACGCGTCTGTACCTCTGCAGGACCTCGATTTCCCTGACAAACGGAAGAACGTCCAGGCGGGAGACCTGCGCGGGGGTCGCCTCGGCGCTGACCCCGTTTAGCCAGCGTGAGGTCTGGCGGATGCGTGTGACGAGGGGGGTGACCCGGGCGATGTACTCTCCGCTCACCGGGAGATCCGTCTCGTCCACAAGCCTGTCTGCAGGGAGCACACGGGCACGCCGCTCGAGCGCGCGCGGCGAGACGATATCGGGCGGGACGGCCCTCCCGGTCTCCCCCTTGTCGGTGAAGAACACCCACACGGCGATACGCTCGCCCGGCGCCGAGGAGCGGAGGACGTTCTCCAGGCGGCCGGTGGTCCTGTTTCCTCCGGTTGCCTGGGCGAGGCAGAGAGCCAGCATGAATGAGGCGGCCGTCGGAATCTTCATTGCACTCCCGGTAATGAGCCTCGGCACCGCCCGCCCCTCCGGGGCGGACGCTCTTTTCAGTATAACAAACGACGCTCCCTGAGTCAATAACGCACGGCGGCGCGGGAGGGTTTCCCTCTGTTGAATCCCATCTGCAAATTGTTTAGTTTGCCGGCATGGAAACTTCCGGCCCGCAATCGGACCTGTCGCTCAACACCTCAGTTGTCCGGACACTTCTCGAAAAGTTCCTTCTCGACGAAACACGAAACGCGGGATTTGCCAGGGGGGTCGTCGGACTCTCCGGGGGGGTCGATTCCGCCGTCACCGCGTTCCTGGCCGTCGGTGCCCTCGGCAGGGAAAACTGTAGGGCGGTCCTGATGCCCTACAAAACGAGCAGCCGGGAAAGCCTCTCGGATGCGCGGCTTGTCCTGGATGCGCTCGGGATGCCGTCGGAGACCGTGGACATCACGCCGATGGTGGACCCCAGCCTCGGGGCGATGCACGTCGATGACCGCCTGCGCGCGGGGAATATCATGGCGCGAGCGCGGATGATCGTCCTGTACGATGTCTCCGCGCGCGAGGGGGGGCTTGTCCTGGGGACGAGCAACAAGACGGAGTTCCTTCTCGGATACGGGACGCTCTTCGGCGACATGGCGAGTGCGATCAATCCCCTCGGCGACCTCTACAAGACGCAGGTCTGGCAGCTCGCCGCCGCGCTCGGGGTCCCTGAGCGGATCGTGGGGAAGAAGCCGACGGCGGATCTCTGGTCGGGGCAGACCGATGAGGGGGAGCTCGGCTTCTCATACGCGCAGGTTGACAGGCTCCTCTTCGCAATGATCGACGAACGGCGCAGCGACGAAGAGCTTGCTGCCATGGGGTTCGAGGTGCGGTTCGTCCGGACCGTGCAGGCGATGGTCAAAAAGAGCCAGTTCAAGCGCCGTCCTCCGCTTGTCGCAAAAGTTTCCCACAGAACTGTAAACGTTGATTTCCGGTATGCTCGCGACTGGGGAATATGAGCGAGGAGATACAGAAAGGTGCGCTGTACGTCGTCAGTACCCCGATAGGCAACCTTGACGACATCACGCTCCGCGCCGTCCACATTCTCCGGTCGGTTGATCTCATTGCCGCCGAAGACACGCGGACCACGAGAGTCCTTCTTGATCATCTCGGTATCCGGAAACCTCTCATCAGTTATTTCAGCTACAATGAACACCGGCGTGCCGGAGAACTCATCGCCTCCCTCCGCCGCGGGAGCGCGGTCGCCCTTGTGACGGATGCAGGCACTCCGGGGATATCGGACCCGGCGTACGTGGTGATCAGGGAGGCCGTCGATGCCGGACTCAGCGTGATTCCATCGCCGGGGGCAAGTGCGGTCCTTGCCGCGCTGATCGTCAGCGGGCTCCCCACGGACAGGTTCGTATTCGAGGGGTTCCTTCCTGTCAAGAAGGGGAGGAAGACGCGGTTCGAGGCCCTCGCACTGGAACCGCGGACGATCGTCATCTATGAATCGCCCCACCGCATCGAGAAGACACTGAAAGAGGTGTTGCAGTTCATGGGGGACAGGCAGGTGGCCCTCGTGCGGGAGGTGACGAAGAAATTCGAAGAAGTTCGCCGGGGACCCGTCTCGGCCCTGAGCGATGCGCTCCGGAGCCGTCCACCGCGCGGCGAATACGTCCTCGTGGTCGCGGGCGCATCGTACCGCAGCAGCGCCCCTGGGCGCGACGAAGGCAAATCCTGACATTTCCGCCATGGCAAATAACAAGAGCACTCCGGTGAGGCTGCGTGCGAAGGCGCATCCGGTCCTGTACGAAATCAATACGAGGGTCCTCCTCGGGGAACTCTCACGTGATGCGGGGAAGGCCGTCACGCTCGGGACGATCCCCGCATCTCTCGTCGAGGAGTGGGAGAAGTACTGCATCGACGCCGTCTGGCTCATGGGGGTGTGGTCCTCCGGGCCGGCCGGGATCGCCATCGCCCGGCAGGATGAGGGGCTCCGCACCGCATACCGGAACGCACTCCCCGATTTCACGGAGGGAGACATCGCGGGTTCCCCGTATGCGATCCAGGCGTACGATATCCCGGAGTCACTGGGAGGTGAGAAGGGGCTCGCACTGCTCCGTGAAAGGCTCGCCGGGCGGGGGATAGGGCTGGTTCTCGATTTTGTCCCCAACCACACGGCACGCGACCACGCATGGGTGGACACGCACCCGGAGTATTACGTGCATGGAGGGGAGAGGGACGCGGAGGAGAGGCCGGACCTTTTCTTCCGCGCCGGGACCGCGAAAGGTCCAGTCACGTTCGCTATGGGACGGGACCCGTCATATGCCGGTTGGACCGACACGGCCCAGATCGACATCATGCACAAAGGCGCCCGGAGGGCGATGGTCGGGCTCCTGGAGCGGATCGCAGGGATGTGTGACGGCGTACGGTGCGACATGGCCATGCTCGTCCTGAGCAGCGTCTTTGCCCGGACGTGGGGGGAGCATGCGACCCCGGAGGGGGACGACCGTGCCGCGGGAGAGTTCTGGAAGGAAGCGATCGGTGCTGTGCGCGCCCGTCACCCGGACTTTCTGTTTATCGCCGAAGCATACTGGAACATGGAATGGGAGCTGCAGCAGGTAGGGTTCGACTATACGTACGACAAGACGCTTTTCGACCGGCTGCTGCGGGAAGGAGCAGGGTCGGTGCGCGACCACCTGCGCGCTGAAATGGAATATCAGAAGCACTCGCTCCGGTTCATCGAAAACCACGACGAACAACGCGCGGCCTCCTCGCTCACATCGGAGCCGTGGCTGTACGCAGCGTCCACCGTGATCGCGACCATCCCCGGCATGGTGATGTTCCATGAAGGACAGTTCGAGGGGCGCAGGGTAAAACTCCCGGTGCAGCTGACACGCCGCCCCCGGGAGGATGTCGCCCGCCGGACTCAGGCCTTCTTTGCACAGATCCTGAATATCGTTTCTTCGGCCCCGTTCAGAGAAGGTGCCTGGCGCCTCCTGATGCCCCGTCCGGCGTGGCATGATAACCACACATGGGGGAACTTCCTCATTTTCTGGTGGCACCATCCGAGTGCGGGGACACGCCTTGTCGTCATCAATTATGCCCCGCTGAACGGACAATGTTACGTTGACCTGCCGCTGGAGGATGTCCCGGGTACCTCCATCGAATTCTATGACCTCATGAGCGATGCGGCCTATGTCCGGGACAGGAACGGGCTGTCATCGAAAGGGATCTACTTCGACCTGCAGTCGTACGGCATCCACATATTCGAGGTCTCTTCCACCACCTAGCGGCTCCGATCACACCCCCCCCAGATGTCACCTATGTGTCGGCGTGACTTGACATTCTCCCTGAATCTCTTATATTGTTAGCACTCTCAAGTTTAGAGTGCTAACACAAAACAGAGATCCGGCCGCAACCCTTTACAAATCAACAACTTATAAATAGAGGAGGATATGGTATGAAGATAAAGCCGCTGGCTGATCGAATTGTGATTAAGCCGTCTCCCGCGGAGGAGAAGTCCAGGGGGGGAATTATCCTTCCTGACACTGCCAAGGAAAAGCCGGTTGTGGGTGAAGTCGTGGCGATCGGACCAGGTAAGGTCACTGACGATGGAAAGACTGTGAAACCTGAAGTGAAAGTGGGGGACAAGGTTTTGTACGGCAAGTACTCGGGGACCGAAGTGACGATCGAAGGTGAGGAATACCTGATCATGCGCGAAGCGGACGTTTTCGCGATCGTGTAACGCCAATGAGGACAATATAAACGAAGGAGACGAACAACAATGGCAGCGAAAACAATTCAATATAACGTCGAGGCCCGGGCGGCCCTCAAGAGGGGGGTCGACCAGCTTGCAGACGCGGTGAAGGTCACGCTCGGCCCGAAGGGGCGAAACGTGGTCATCGACAAGAAGTTCGGTGCGCCGACAATCACCAAGGACGGCGTGACCGTGGCGAAGGAGATCGAACTCGAGAACCCGCTCGAGAACATGGGCGCCCAGATGGTGCGCGAAGTCGCCTCCAAGACTTCCGACGTGGCGGGTGACGGGACAACGACGGCCACCGTGCTCGCGCAGGCGATCGTGCGGGAAGGACTCAAGATGGTCGCAGCCGGTGCCAACCCGATGGACCTGAAGCGCGGCGTCGATCTCGCCGTCACGAAGGTCGTTGAGGGACTCAAAGAAATGAGCAAACCCGTCGACAAGACCAGCAAGAAAGAGATCGCACAGGTGGGTGCCATCTCTGCGAACAACGATACGGTCATCGGCGAGCTCATCGCCGATGCGATGATGAAGGTCGGCACTGACGGCGTCATCACCGTCGAAGAAGCGAAGGGAATGGACACGACGATCGAGGTGGTCGAGGGGATGCAATTCGACCGCGGGTATCTCTCCCCCTATTTCGTGACGGATGCCGAGGCGATGGAAGTGGTGCTTGAGAATCCTGTTATCCTCATACACGACAAGAAGATCTCCTCGATGAAGGACCTGCTTCCGATCCTGGAGAAAGTCGCACAGACAGGGAGCCCGATACTTGTCATCGCTGAAGACCTTGAAGGCGAGGCTCTGGCCACGCTGGTCGNNCAAGGCGATGCTCGAGGACATTGCGGTCCTCACGCTCGGCACGGTGATATCCGAGGAGCAGGGCTACAAGCTCGAGAATGCCACAATGACCTATCTCGGCAGGGCGAAGAAGGTGACCATCGATAAGGACAACACCACGATCGTCGAGGGTGCGGGGAAGAAGGAAGACATCAAGAAGCGCATCAACGAGATCAAGGC
>PMDK01000077.1 GCA_003154425.1 Ignavibacteriota bacterium | reverse complement strand
TGAGCGCCTTTACAGACTCCATCAGCGACCGGATCCAGTCGCTCGTGGAGGACTACGCTGAGTATCAGAGTGAACATTCTTCCCGACTTGACGTCGAAGCGGTTTACGAAGGCCACTCCAGCTACCGGGGGCGTGACAATGGAGTCTCCGAAGGGGCATTCGGACCCTCCGTGACATACCACCACAAATCCGGACTTTATGCAGAGGGGTCGGTTGGATGGGTCAGCCATCCGACCTCCGGACCAGACGACGAAAGCCTGACGGGCGGGTACGAATTCACCCTTTCCTCCATCCTTAACGGATCGGTCTCGTACACACACTACTGGTATTCCGACAGCAGCACCAAGCCACAGGCGGTCACAAACCAGAGTGTCGCCGGGATGATGATGCTCGATGTTGATCTCGTGAGCCTGACTCTGAACCTCTCCGATGACTTCGGGGGAGGAGGGGGTTCAGAGATCACCACGTCACTTGATCTCTCCGGGGATCTACCGTTGAGTGATCACGCGTTCGGGGGTACTCTCAAGGTCAGCCCGACTGCCACCGCGACCTGGGGAGATCAGAACGAGAAGCTCCGTCAGCGGAGGATCGTGAGAGCCAGGAAGAAGGCAGTAGTCCGCGCTTCGGGCAAACCGCTTGATCTATTCGGAATCATGTCGTATGAAGTCTCACTCCCTGCCGAGCTGCAGGTCGGCAATTTCAGCGTCGAGCCGTTCATCGGATACGTTGTTCCCGTGAACGTGCTGAACGGCAAGACAGTCCTTGTCAAAGACCCGAGTACCTCGGATCCATTTGTGACCGCGGGTGTGACAGTGAGCATGACGGTCAGATGATCCCGTTCTCTGCGCCCTGGCGGTTGCAGCGGAGGCTTCACCGTCGCGCGCCGGTTTCCCTACGGCTGATCGACGCGGAGATCGGCTTCGGCGTGTTTGCAGACAGGGATCTGGTGGAGGGAGAACTCATCGGCGAATAAACGGGGTTGGTCTCCCTCGGTGATGCAGTCACCGACAGGACCTATTGCCACGAATACAATTCCCCCCGGGTCGCCGCGCCATTGCGGATATCTGTGTCCCCTCTCTGGTCTGTAACAGGTCATTTCAGGAGAAGCATCGGGAGCGTGCGGACGAAATTTCCCGACGCCAGCCTGTAGAAATACACACCGCTGGCGAAACCTGACCCGTCAAACCGCACTGTATAGCTTCCGCCAGGTTTCTTCTCGTTGACGAGAACTGCCACCTCCCTGCCGAGAAGGTCATAGACCGTAAGGTTCACGACATCGGTTCCCGTCACTTCATAGTGGATCTCCGTTGCCGGGTTGAACGGGTTGGGATAGTTCTGCCGGAGTTCGCAGGTGAGGGGAACCGGTGGATCCGGCACGGACACGCCCGTGGCAGGGACACTCTGTAGGGCGGCCTTCATGATTACCTGCGTATAGGGGTTCCATGTGTCCAGTGTGAAATAGAATGTGGTTGTCCCTTTCACGGAATCTCCCGTGGTGAAGCGAGAGATGAAATACGGCCCGTAGTCCCCCCCCGCTTCGGTGATCCGATCGGGACCAGACAGGTTGTCACAGGGAGTCGGACTCAGGGAATCTACGGCGCGATGCATGAAGTAACAGTACCCATGGTCCCTGGTGGGACTAAAAATCGTCTGCGGTGCGCTCCATGGGCCCCATGGCTGTTGCGCGAACCTCATGTAAATCCCCCGGGGATTGGCTGCAGTGTTGTTCAGGCAGTTGTACAGCATGACCCAGCGATGGACGAACGGGTTCCACTGGACCCCAAGCTCCCCCATCCCGTCGGCCACCTGCATCTTCCCACCGGGACCGGGCAGGGAATCGTGAAACAGCGGTGTCGCATTGCTTTCACCGGCCAACCAGACCGGCGTGCCATCCTGATTGAAAGTATGAAGGTACTGGAACCCGGTGGAATCAGCCATGCTCCCGACCGGTTTGCGGGCGAGGAACGGCGCGCTTCTCCGGTAGAGCGAATCGCCCTGTGTCCCCCAGAAGTACATATACCCGTCCTCACCCTTGGCGATTGCAGTGTTGATGAACCTGGCCCCGGGCTCTTTTGAGAAATTATAGAGAAAGTGAAAGGTGACTGCGTCGTCGTCCGAGACTGTCATCACCGTGCGTGCTGGATAGCCGAGCGGCGCGGGAGGAGATACCGTGTCAATCGGATTGTCGGTGCCAAAGATGACGAACATCCTTCCCCCATCGCTGATGCCGGAAATCGGGCTTTCGTTGGTCCGGAGCTTGATAGCCGGTTTCCCCTGAGCGCTCAGCACGACCGGGTTCTTGTATGCGCCGATGGAGTTGAGTATGAAGTCGAGCTTCAGGCAGGGGCCGGCGGCAGTGTCCGACACATATCCGACGGCGTCGTTATCGTCCATCGTGCGGGGAGAATCTGTCTGGCTGTTGGCAAAGTGATTGAACGTCGGCGTTGGATGTGTGTCACCGAAGAGAAAGAACAATTTCCCGTTATGTTCGAATGAGTACCCGTGATCGGCCCGTACCAGCCCGAACCGCGTTTGCGTGAGGCTCATCGTGGGCTGGTCGAACTCAAGGTCCGTATCGCCCGTGACCTGACAGATCTTCTGAACGGATCCTGGGACGTAGAGTATCGTATTCGGGGATGATGTCGCAGCCTGGGGAGAAGAATTCCATTTGCCGGCTGCCAGGGCACACTGAGGCAGAACCATGCATGAGAGCATGAAGGAGAGCAGACACGCAGCCGGAGAATAATGTCTGAACAGGCGCCGGAGAGCCGCTGCAGAAGAGGACGTCGGCCCGGATTTCGCCCCGCATTTCCACACTTGTGAGAGCATTCTAGTTCGCTCCCCCAGGGTGTCTGCTGCTTAACCTCGCCCCCTTTTTCCCCGTTTTTGAATGGACGCCGGCAACAGTGCCGCTTCCTGTGGAGTGCGTACCCTCCGCCTTCCCCACAAAGTGAACGCTCCCGTCTCCCATGGCCGATGCCGACTGCACCCCCCCTGCCTTACGGGTACGATGTTCCTTCCCCTTCCGGGATTCCGACGGTATCTCCTGAGAGATCACGGCGCTTCCGACAAAAACCAGGAGTGCGCACAGAACGGCGTGCTTAAAATTGATCATAGACATCCTCCGTTTGTTTGATGGTCGCGAAATGCGTTGGTCGTAACAGTAAAAAGCAGCAGAAAATCGGGGGGGGGAGTTCGGAGAACAAGAGCGTGACAGAGAGCACATTGGCAACGAGCCGCATGTGCCAAGCATTCCGGGAATGTCAGATTCAATCTGGGTGCCCAAGGTGATGCAGGTGCGCTCTTGTGTCCGCCGGCCGGGTCACGGCAGAGGGGGCACGGATACAGGGAAAAGAACAGTTATGACAAGCTTCTTTTAGTGTACGAAATCTCCAGTACAGTATCAAATGTGAGAGCATCCTCCGAATTCGCAAATCCTGACGCGGACCCTTTGAGCCATCACCCCCCACTTCTTTTGAGAACACACCAGGTCGATTGCCGGTATTCCCGTTTCTAGGAGCCTCGGCCCCTCGTTATTGGAAATGCGACATCAATGTGTGCTCGGAACTGTTGAGAGTCTTACACTGGACCGTGATCAAGTACATGCGGAAGGTGTTCGAGAAGAACGGGCAGCCTCCTTCCATCCGGAAGCTCACGAAGGAAAGCGGCGTCGACACGAAAGAGCTCTACGCCCTCTTCCCGAAGGGTCCGGCGAAGAAGGCGGCGAAAATCGGAGGCCTCCCCAAACCCGTCGGGTGCATATAGTCCCGACTGAAGGCGGCGGGAATGTGATAATCCAAGGAGAATCAACAATGTCAACACATGGTGCTGAACCGATTACGAAGGTCTCCATTGTCGTGTCCCACGGCAGCCTCGAAGGAGTCTACCCCGGGTTGATCATGGCAAATGGTGCGCGGATGGAAGGGATGGAAGCGTCGCTCTTCTTCACATTTTTCGGGTTGGATGCGATAATGGAGAAGCGGATGGACAGGCTGAAGGTGGCAACCGTCGGGAACCCCGGCATGCATATGCCCACGATCCTCGGCGCGCTCCCGGGGATGTCCGCGTTCGCGACGAGCATGATGCAGAAAGAGATGGAGAAACTCGACATCCCCCCGGTAAGGGAGTTCCTCGAGATGATCAACGATGCCGGAGGGGAGATCTATGCGTGCAAGGCCAGCGTGGACATGTTCCACCTGGCGAAGAAAGATTTCTGCCCGCAGGTAAAGGACATAATCTCCGTCGGTCAGTTCTACGAGAAATCCGCCGGCGGCCAGATCATTTTCACCTGAAGAACTTGCTTACTTCCCCAGCCCGATCTGGTTCATGTACGTCTGGTTGTCCCAGAACAGCGACTCTTCAATCATCACCCCGTCTTTCCAGTGTCCGAGGGTGCACATCGGCATCTTGAATGCTTTGCCGGTCGGCTTGATGAAGTTCCCGTTGCCGAGAGGCATGGGCCTGGTTGAGCTGAGGATGAACCCTGGTATACGGCGGTTTCTTTCTTAGTTTGGTCAGGATGCAACAGGCATTTCCACATCCACCATCACGAGTTC
Source organism: Ignavibacteriota bacterium (assembly GCA_003154425.1). Classification (GTDB taxonomy): domain Bacteria; phylum Bacteroidota; class Ignavibacteria; order UBA10030; family UBA6906; genus Fen-1273. The sequence continues at coordinate 6,006 of PMDK01000077.1, read as the reverse complement.
GACAACAATACTCAGCTTCACCTCATCACCCACGACGATTCCGCCGGCCTCCGTCGTGGCGTCCCATCGCAGACCGAAATCCTTCCGGTTCAACTTCCCCGTGATTTCAAAGGCAGCGACGTCGCCGTCGAAGCCCTTCACGGTCCCATTGTAATTGGCGTCGAGCGTTATCCTGCGTTTCGTTCCCCGGATGGTCAGGTCCCCGGCCAGGACGTATACCCCGTCGCTCTTCCGCGCGATCGACGTGGAGGCGAATGAGAGTTTCGGATATCCGGCCGCGTCGAAGAAATCGGGCGATTTCAGGTGACTGTCACGCTGTTCATTGTTTGTGCTGATGCTGTCGATATCGGCTTCGAATTGAATATGTGCGTCGCTGAAATCCGGCTTGTTTGCCTGGACGGTGCCGCTGAATCGCTTGAACTGTCCGGTCACAGTCGATATGACCAGATGTTTCACTTTGAACGCGATCTCGGAATGTGCAGGATCGAGTGTCCATTGCGCCATGATAAGTTCTCCTTTGGCGGGAGTTGTGGTTGATGAGAGATCGACACGATGGCAGATGAATAAGAGTTGGGCATTCACGTCGCCATTGGTAATCTATCCAACCGAAAACAACACCACAATCACCCGAAAGGATGAAAAAGGGGCTAGTCCCTTCCCCCCGCCTGACACCTCATTGACATTGGGCGGAGTTTCGCATACCATTCAGCAATTGGACACAACAGACGGGTTACTACATGTCGAAGGCCAGGTCGGCGGCATTGCGGAGGGACATCAGTCGTCTTGCCGCAGCGATACATCGGAAGAATTCAAGACTGGACGACGCGGGGAAAAAAGAGCTGTCGTTCATCCGTAAGCATCTGCGGAAAGCGGCGAAGGAGATCGAGCGGAATGTCGGGAAGGCGAAGCACGCCCGCAAAGCAGGAAAGAAACCGCCTGCCCCTCGCGCAAGAAAAGCCGGCGGCCCGCAGGAATCCCCGGCAAAGGTACGACCGCCGGTCAGGACGCAGGGACCGGGATAGCTACATCCTGAACTCTTCCTTGCGCGCGGTAACCCTCTCCAGTCTCTCCATCACCACCTCGACGCCGATCCCCGGCTTCGTGGGAACGGCCATGGTCCCGTCCGCGTCCACCTCGAACGACGGCTCGACGATGTCTTCTTTGTAGTACCGCTTCGTCCCTGAAATATCTCCCGGAAGCCTGAAGTTGGGGAGGGAGGCAAGAGCCACATTCCCCGCCCGGCCGATCCCCGATTCGTCCATCCCCCCGTGCCAGACGGGAACGTTCTGCGACGCGCAAAAGTCGTGGATCTTCTTTGACTCCTCGTAGCCCCCGACCCGCCCCGGCTTGATATTAATGATGCGGCAACTCCCCAGAGCGAGCGCCGCACGGGTATCCGAGAGATTGTAGATGCTCTCGTCGAGGCAGATCGGCGTTTTCAACCGCCGCTGCAGGAGAGAATGATCGTAGATGTCATCGTAGCCCAGGGGCTGTTCGATGAGCTGGAGGTTGTAGTCGTCCAGCGACCTGAGCATGTCGCTGTCGTCCAGCGTGTATGCCGAGTTTGCATCCACCTGGAGCTGGATATCCGGAAACTCTTTCCGGACCGCCTTCACCAGAGCGATGTCCCTGCCCGGCGCGATCTTGATCTTGATCCGCTTGTATCCATCCGCCAGGTAGCCGGCAATGACACGGACCAGCTCCGCAGGCGACTTCTGGAGGCCGACGCTGACACCGACGGGTATGCGCGCCCGTGTCCCGCCCAGAAACCCCGAAAGGGAGATCCCCCCGGCTTTGGCGAAGGCATCCGACAGAGCCGCTTCGAGCCCCGCTCGTGCCATCCGGTGCCCCCTGACCCACGCGTTCAGCGCGAGCGCGTCCCCCACACCGGCGATCTCCTTTCCCAGGATTCCGGGAATGAGAAAATCCCGCAAGATGTGCCAGGCAGTCGTGAGAGTCTCGTAGGAATAGGATGGAGCCGGTTCCACGACGCATTCTCCCCAGCCGGTGACGCCGTCCCCGTCGAGGCGCACGATAATGTGTTCTTCGTACAGCTCCACACCGAGGGAGGTCTCAAACGGAGAGACCAGCTCCATCTTCGTGTGCCGCAATTCGATTCTGCTGACGCGCATCGGTCTTTCCTCCTTTGCTTTGGTCCTCTGCTCACGGGATCCTCAGTATCGGATACTCCCTTCCCTGGAGCAGGGAGCTGAAGCCGTTGTACTTCACAAGTCCCCACATCGATTCTGGCTCGAGGAGAACAGCCAGGAACAGCGAACGGGTTTGATCCGTACGGACAATGATGTCCCCCGGGCGAAGAACCCTCACGACCTTTTCGAAGCGGAGAGACGGCTTGGGGTGCCACTCGTCCTCCAGCGTATCGGGCTGGACGCGCTCGATCACGCAGGCAACCGCTTCCACCTGCCGGGAATCGCTGACGATCTCCCTCTGCACATGGTTGCGATCGAGTATTTCTCTGATCCCCGCAAGCTCTCCGGGGATGATGTACGCGGCGGGAAGAGCGCGCACGGAGAGCGGCTTCACCCGGTCGCGGAGCGGATGCACCTGCCAGAGCGTATCGGTCCCCGAGGGAACGAGCCTCACAGGGATGATCATCTGCCTCCCCTCCGGGAAATGGTCCATGCAGAGTACCACGGGGAGTCCCCGGGCCGCTGCCAGCGCCCGGCGTTCACGGGCCACGAGAGAGCGGATCTCCGCAGAATGGCCGGCACAGAAAGCGAGCAGCGCCTCGATGGAGACACACTGAGACCTGGTTCGCCGTTCAAGCCCTTCCCCGGGTTCCCGTCCGCCGCGGCCTTCCTGAATGAACGAGAGCGTGTTCAGTATCCCGAAACTCTGCCGTCCGTCATTGGGCTCCGTCGTGCTGTAGCGGATATACTCCGCGGGGGAACCGACGATGTATTCATGGAACGAGTAGCCGCTCTTTTCCATCGCAGCGGAGATGAAGGGAAAGACCGAATCCCTCTCATACGATCGGATCGCCCCGGACGAGTTGAGATTGGTCAGCATGCCGAGCTGGACGTCCGCGGATTTCACAAAACCGGAATCGCTCCACCCCCGGCTGTAGGCACCGTACTCATGGATGTCCATGGTCACTTCGGGCCACCATGCATCAAACAGGTCATGGAGCCCGCGTGTTTCAGGCGAAGTCAGCAGGAGATGGGTGCGGTTGAGGTCGATGTCTTCTGCGGTTCGCCTCTGCAGGAGTTCCGCTCCATCGGGGTTCATCTGGGGGACGAGAATGAGGTCGATCCGCGAGAGAAGCCGGTCGAGCTGGAGCCCGGCAATCCGTTCAAGGAGGAGTGTCAGTGCCTCCTTCCCCGCCGGCTCGTCTCCGTGCTGCTGTGCGAAAAGCATCACCCTGATTTTCGACGTATCCTGGCCGAACCGCGGAGATGAGGTGACGAGAACTGATGAGACGCTCCGTCCCTTGTACGTCTGCGCAAATCGCCTGACCGTGCAACGCCCCCTCCCGTCCAGGGCTTCCAGAAACGCCTGCAGGGTGTCGCAGGAAGTCAGCCGCGTGAAACCGGAACGCTCAACGGGGGATTGAAAAGGTCGTTGGGGGTAGGCAGGGAGCGCAAGGAGCATCAAGAGCGCGCAGAGGCATGCGGATCTGGCCATGGACCGTACGTGAGATTTCATCGGATCAGGATGAGTTTTCGGGTTTGTATGTAGCTCGGAGAGACGAGCCTGCAGAAATAGACACCGCTGGCGAGTCCGCTCCCGTCAAATGTCACAGTGTACGTCCCCGGATCCAGCGGTCTGTCCAGAATCGCCGCGATCTCCTTCCCCGTGAGGTCGTAGACGCTCAGCCGGACGGGCTGATGCCGTGCGATGCGGAATTGGAGGCGGGTCGCCGGGTTAAAGGGGTTGGGATAGCCCTGCGAGAGGAAGAAGTCCTCAGGCGCGGCGGGAAGGAAAGTGCGTACTCCGAGGGGCTCTCCGGAGCCAAAGTCGAATTTCTGCGCATCGCGGACGACGTGGAGCTCGGCGCCTACGAGCGCGGCACCGGCGCGTGGATTGGATCCCACACCGGCCCGGAATGATGGAAAGTCAAGCGACGTGACCGCGCGGGCGTCAACGACGATGGCAGGGGTCGCTCCTGAGATGCTCAGAATGCCCGCAGAACTCAGCTGGGCGTATGTTCCCCCATCCAGGAGAAGACCGTACGCCGCACGGGACTTCCCCAGTCCCCAAAAAAGTCCGCTGAAGCGATTGTCGATCGAGTCCGCGTTTTCATATACACGCGGCATGATTTCGATCCCACGGGCGAAACCGAGCCCCTTCAGGAGCGTGAGGGTGCCGTAGTAGGCGCCATCGGCATCCGACTCCATCCCGCCGACTGCGGTGTCCGCAGCCAGTGTGCAGTCGTCGGAGAGCATCAGTACGGGAGGGTTGTTCTGGAGTTGCCGCGTGAACGACGCGCCCAGAAGTGTCGAAGTGAAGCAGCCTGCAAGACTTTCCGCAATGTTGCTCACGAAGACGAACCCCCTGCACCCGCCGCACAGCGAAGCCAGCGCAGGGTCGTTCTTCGTCCCGTCGCTGACACCGAGCGGGCGCCAGGCGACCCCCCTCGCACTCAAAAAAGCACCGACGCTCACCGCACCAGATGTGGAGCCGGCCCGGGAGATCACACCGACAGTATCCCCCGCCGATGAGAGCGCCGCTACAAAATGATCCAGGCTCCCTGCCGCACCCATCCAGACGCCTGCCGATCCGCTCCCGTCCAGGATGAGAGGGGATGCGGAACAGTGCACCTCGTCCGGCGAGAAAGGAAGACCGGTTGCCGGCGGCACGATCCCGCCTCCCGAAAGATCGACCCGGTAGCCGGACGTCAGCATGTCCATCCGCAGATGCGACATTCCAAGGGGACTTCCGGGCGCGATCGAGTATGTCGTCCCGGCCGTCGCACGCAGGACGGTGACCGTCCCGGCTCCCATGACCTGCCCCACCCCGCTCGAGTCGATCGCCAGTGCTGTGCTGTAATCGACGCCGACACCGGTGATCCACCGGCCGTTCTGCTCCCTGTAGACACACAGCATGGCCAGCAGCCGGCCGAGTCGCCCCCGTTCGAAGAAATGCGTGTCGCCGAGGACCCCGGGGACAAACCCGAGGAAGTTCTCAGTGAATGAAATCCCCGAGGACAGTGGATTCCTGAGCGCATCGCGCGGATCGACGGAAGTGATGCGCGCGTCAACAATCACCTGGCTCAGAACGGCCATCCCCGCGCTGGTCCCTCCGATCACACCTCCCCGTTGAAAGACCTGCCGTAGGGCCGTCTCGGCGAGCGTCCCTCTCCAGAGCGAGATATACTGCCACTGGTCCCCCCCGCGCAGAAAGATACCGTCACAGGCGAGAATCGCTTTCGCGGTGTTCGTGTCGTTTGCCGAGGCGGTCGACGGAATTATGAGGTTGGTCGCCGAGATTGCTCCCAGCCATCGGAAATACGGCGGGAGCCACGTGGATGCGGTGGAATAATGGAGGACAAGGATATGGCCGTTGGGAGAGTGCTGCACAAGCCAGCGGTAGGGGGCGTCCGACCAGTCGTTGTAGTCTTCGCTCCCGCCGCCGACCAGAAGCACCGAACCCTGGCCGAAGCCCAGGCGCACCAGGAGCGCCAGGGCCGCCGCTACCCGGAGGGCGCCGCGCATCAAAACGTCATGCCGACCGAGATCCGGCTGATGTTCGGAAGAAGGTCGTACAGTGCATACGAATAGTCGACAGTCAGGTTGAGACCGCCGAGGGGGAGAGCCACGCCGGCGCCGAACGTCGCTTTCTCGATGTCGTACCCGAACCTGTATCCTCCGCGGAGGAAGAATTGCCGGAGGATCGTCAGCTCCGTCCCGACATTCACCTCCTCCTGGTTGTCATTCGGGTGAGCGACATCGACCGCAAGCAGCATTGAAAAGTCCTCGCTTGTATACGGAGACATCGAAACCCCCACCTGGAAATGGAGAGGGAGAGGATAATCATCCGGGGCGA
>PMDK01000096.1 GCA_003154425.1 Ignavibacteriota bacterium | reverse complement strand
GGAACAAATCCCTTTCTGTGAATATATTAGTGGATTGTGTACATCGTCTCGGTCGGCCCGGGGCAAAAAAAAATCGCACGCAATGGGGCATTCCCTTCACCATTGTCTGCGATCCGACTGCTGGCGACACTCACCCTAACAGGCTAAAGCTGTACATCAGCAAGCACTTGATGGCGCAAGAACGGTGTACGCTAGATTTGCCTCTGAAACCTACAAACCCCGACCGAGAATTGCAAGCCTTTTTTGCCATTTTGCCTGAAAGTCGGCATGTCGTTCATTTCCTTAGCTTTGCGGCACTTCCGCTCGTTCTTTGAAGCCTTTCCTCATCCAGTTTGAAGCCAGGAGGAGTCCTGCCGGCGTCATGAGTGCTATGACTCCGTAAATGAACCACATGGTTCCCGTATGCATCTGCTCCGGAGGGACACCCGCGGGACAGTAGTGCATCAGGAACCAGCCGCTGTAAAGGCTGGTGATGACCTTGGTCAGGAACCACGGAAACTGGCCGATCCCCATGTAGATCCCCGTCATGCTTTTCGGTGCGATCTCCGCCACCCATTGCAGGAACCTGGCGGACCAGGTCGCCTCCCCCAGCGTTGCAAGTGTGAGGTACGCAAACAGCCCGACGATGTTCGGCCCGAGCGCAAGTATGAACGTCGGCGCAGCCATGACGAACGTCCCGATGATCATCATGGTATACGTGTTCCGTTTTGCTGTAAGCGCCGTTACGACGGGCGTGAGTATGAATATGAGTACCGGACTGAAGTTGACGAAGAATTCGTAGTTGTCGCTCACCAGCCCGGTGAACGCGCGGTTGCAGTACTGGGGAAGCGTCAGCCAGTTGTGTGCGAAAAGTGTCTGGACCGGGATGAGTATGAAAATGAAGAACATGAACCGGGCATCCCTGACGGGGAAATTCTTCAGGTAGTAGACGATCTGTTCCTTCGGCGTCTTTTTCTCTTCCGGGGCGGTCTTCTCCTTCCGTTCCGCTTCGGCCTGTGCCGTAGCCTGTGCAATCGCCTTGCGCGTCAAGAGAAGCGCGATGACGAGTATCCCGGCGGCGGTCAGGGCGACATAGACCCAGAAGACCCCCGTGATCCCGTACGCCCGGCGGACCGGAGGTGAAATCAGGCCCGGCAGGAATCCCCCCAGGTTCATCAGTGCGTACAGCATCGCGTACCCCATTGCCGCGGTCTTCTCCGACGTAAACTGTCTGACCGCGGCGTAACACGCGGGCTGGTAGATCCCGTACCCGAGTATGATCCCCATCAGCCCGCCCATCGCGAGCCAGTGAGAGGAGGACCAGAGTCCCTTTGTCCCGAGGTCGGGGCTCAGCGTCAGGAGTGTGCGTCCGATGAGCATCAGGAAAAGGGAGAGGAGGAGCGACCTGCGCGGCCCGATCAGGTCCACGGTCGCTCCCATGAACAGCATCCCGAGCGTGATGCCGGCCGTCAGGAACCCGACCATCTGCCCGGCGCTGATGTCGTCGAGTCCGATGTAGTCGTTGAAGAATATCGCCAGGAGCCCCACGACGCCAAAATACGTCAGCCCTTCCAGAAGGTAGGAGACGTTGATCCCCCAGAGTGCCTGCGACGCATTGAAGAGGTCGATGAAGGGCTGGGAGATCTCTTTGAGTGTCTGCCGGGCGATGGACGGGCTCCCGCCCGGGGCGGGTGGTTCTGGATCCTGCATCCGGTGCTCCTTCCTATTTTTTCACGCGTCGGATGATCTTCTTCATGTTGAGCCCCAGCATCTTCTTCTTCTCTTCGAACGTGCAGTGCGAGTAGACCATCCACCCGAACTGGGGGATGGGGTCCCGCATCGGCTGGTCCGTTCCGAAGAGCACCCGGTCCGCGCCGACATGGTTCACCATGAACTCGATCACGCGGTATGTCACCGCCGTGAGCGTGATCTCCAGGTATACGTTCGGGTTCTTCAGTGCGATCTCGATCGCGAGCCGGGCGTCCTTGAACGACCCCCCGGAATGGGCCATGATGAAGGAGATGTTCGGATAGCGCGGGGCGATATCCATCATCTCCGGCACCACGTTGGGGGAAGGATGGATGAGCGCGTAGGCGTTCATCCTGTTTCCGTATTCGTACCAGGGCTCCCACAGTTTGTCGTTGTAGGGGAGATAGGTGCGCGGATTGTATGCCTTGATCCCTTCCATGCCGTACGTGACATGCACCTTGCGGAGCTCCCTTGGCCAGTCCTTCACGTACTGGGGCTGGAGGGCGGCGTACCCGTGGTAGAAGCGGGGGTAGTGCTTCATCGCATCGTGGACGATCTTGTTCCCCTCTTCGTAGTCCGTCCAGACCGCGAGGAATCCGCTGATGCATGCCGCATCCATCCCCACGAGCTTTGCCCGCTCGACGATGCCCTTGTCGTCACCGTAGGGGATGTGGATAAATCCCGTCCCCCCCGCGTCCCTGTGCATGAGGTGCGCGTGCGAATCGATCACAAGTATGTCTTTCAGCGGCTTACCTTCCTTCGCGAGCGCGAGTATCGGGTCGCCCCTCTTCGACGCCCGGTAGGCGGAGGGGAGTGCGTCCAGACGCGCAAGCTTTGCGATAGTCAGTCCGGCGACGCTCGCCTTCTCCTCCTCGTCGAGCGTGCAGTAATCCACGAACGATTTTGCGGCCCCGGGCGACTTCTCCAGCGCGCCCGTGCCGAAGAGCACGCGGCCGGCCCCGAACCAGTCGCTGAACACCTCCATGGCGCGGTTCCCCTGGTGCGCGGAGAGCTCGACATAGAGGTTTCTGTGCTTCGCCATCAGCGCGTATATGAACCGTGTGGCGTCCCAGCGCCCCCCCTGCAGCAGCACGTTGAGGCGGGGAAATCGCGTCAGCACGGCGTCAAGCTCGTTCACAAGCACCTGGTTCGTCGTCTCAAGGACGTCGTTGACGTAGAGGTGCCCTCCCTCGACCATGAGGAGTATCCCCTCCTCCTCGAGAGCGCCGAGCAGCTCCCCGCAGAAATCGACATGGAAAGGGAAGCGGTGGGACCGCGGGCACATCCTCACGGCCTTGATGTTGTTATCGCGCAGTTCCTTGATCAGCTCTCCCGGGCGGGGGAACTCGCCTGTCTGGTGGGGCATCACGGCCCAGACGCCGTAAAGTCGAGGGCTCTTTTTCAGCTCCCGCGTCAGCATTCTGTTGCCGTACATCGGGTCGTACTCTTTCGCCGTCGAGTGTGTGATGAATGCTCCGTGTATCCCCGCCCACTCCATCTCATCGAGGAGGACTTCGGTCTCGTACTGCGCTTCGACGTCTTTCGGGCCCCTCTTTCCTACGTAGGCATAGGAATCAATGTATATGCGGTCGCTCATTTGACCCCCGACTGGAGTTGATCTTCTTGTGGATATGATGAATCTGTTTTCAGTATATTCCGGTCACGAAAGGAAGGGATATATGCCAACAGAATCAACCCCGCGGGCGGTTCTCGGTGCAGTTCTGAGGGATCTCCTTCTTCCGTTCATGGTGGGAATGTGCGCTCTGCAATTCTCGGCCGCGCAGGAGCTTTCGCATCCCCGTCTCATGACCGACCGGGCGGGGATCGACACTGCAAGGAGGTGGGTCGGCCTGTACCCCTGGTACCGGAACATTTTCGAGCAGCACAGGGCGGAGATAGACAGGTTCATCGCCCGCCGGCCCGTGTACGTTTCGCCGCTCAAGCAGACGTATGTCTTTCAGATGTACACCTGTCCCCGGCACGGTGTTGAGCTGCTCTACGAAGAGCTCAGGCCGTTCGAGCATCGCTGTCCCTCCGATACCACCGAGGTCTATTCGGGGGGAAAATACGACATGGCGTGGGCGGGGTGGTACAACCGGCTGTTGGGGACGGACCTCGTCTGGATGGCCCTCCTCTATAATGTGTACGGGGATCAGAAGTACGCCGAGGCCGGGAGGGAGATACTCATGAAGTTTGCGGACCTGTATCTCACGTACACGACCGATAACACGATCCTCGGCCCCGCGCACGTTTTTTTTGGGACACTCTCCGAATCATTCTGGGGAGTCGACATGGCCTATGGCTACGATCTCCTCTACAATTACTCTGGCTTCACCCCCGGCGACCGGAAGGCCCTCAGGGAGAAACTCTTCTACCCGCTCGCCTCGATAACGCAGCAGTTTCCGGAGACGGCGTCAAACCGCCAGCTCTGGTACAACAATGTCTCGGCTGCGGTGGGGTTTCTGTACGGCGACAGGGCTCTAATCGATTTTGCGGTAGAGGGGAAATACGGTTTCAAGTGGCAGCTCGGCTCCGCCCTCCCCGAGAGCGGGTTCTGGGGAGAATGGTCCGGGTATCATTTTGTCACGCTCCGCGGGATGATCTGCCTGGCCGAGATGGCGCGTCACAACGGGTACGACCTCTATCATATGCAGATTGCCGGGCGGACGATGAAGAGTATGTTCGACGCCCCTTTCCTTCTGATACAGCCGAATGACGAGTTTCCCAGGAGCAAAGACAGCGGAGGGGGGAGCATACTTGAATACGCACCGTTCTACGAAGTGGGATATGCGGTGTACCGGGACCGAAGGTACCTTGGCCTCCTGAACCTGACTCATCTCAAGCGCGGGACGCAGGTTGTGGGAGAAAGCTCGGCGCTCGGAAAGGCACCCGAGCCGGTTTCCATGTTCGATCTCGATCCTGATCTCCCCCGCGACAGCGTGGCGATTTATACAGGGCAGAGTGTCAATCTTGCCGGAAATGGATTCGCGATACTGAGGGACAGCACGCATCGCACCTGCCTGTATCTCGATTATGGAATCCTGGGGGGAGAGCACGGGCATCCCGACCGGTTGCAGATGGGATACTACGGCGGCGGCCGGAACTGGATCGTCGATCCTCTGAACGAGTCGTACATGTACCCGAGTCTTCAGCTCTGGTACCGTCGCTCGATCGCTCACAACACGCTCGTCGTCGATCAGACCGACCAGGCATGGGCGAACGGGTACGGGAATTTCTTCGGGGCCCTTCCTTCGTTTCAGGTTGCATCGGGGGGTTCTGCGACTGAGTATCACGGCGTCAGGCTCACGAGGACGCTGATACAGTGCGGCGACTATTTTCTTGACCTGTTCGACGCTGAATCGCCCGACGTCCACACGTACGATCTCCCCCTCCACGGTTTCGGCGATCTCGCACTCGACGGACTCAACCTCGAAAGGCAACCGTTAGATCTGTTCGGGAACAAGCCCGGCATACCCGGCTACGACCAGCTGACCGACATCTATACGTGTGAAACTGACAGCTCGTTCCGGGGGGTGTTTACGGACAGGGGGGCACACCTGATGGTCCGTGTGATCGGCGAGCCCGGAACAAAGGTCATCAAGGCGTTGACTCCCCCGATCGGGGGTTTTTACAAGCAGTCGGCTCCCGACCGTGCCCCTTTCCCGGTGCTCGTTACAAGACGAATCGGCCGCACAACCCGGTTCGCGAGCCTCATCCAGGCATACGGAAATCGTGCGGCGGTAACGTCGTTTACGAAAGGGCCTGAGCCGGGATCGTACATCGTTGAGCACGGAAATGAAAAGGATGTCATTCATGTTGATATCGCCGGATCCGTCTACTCTATTGTAAGAGAGAAAGACGGCGTTCCCGGGTTCGCCGCCGGTTTTCATACACATGGTCAATGGGGGGGGAACCAGTTCCTCGTGCATTCCACGCGCGATTTTGAAGCTTTCGAATGCCGGTGGACCGGCCGGAGAGTCAACGTCGCTCTGCGTTATACCGATGGCGGTGCGGCGATCGATCCGGCCCCGGAGCTTATTGTCTACGCACCTGAGGCGGACTCGGTCTCCGTCAACGGTGTCCCCTGTGGATTTGAAAGGATGGGAGCGTTTGCTGATATAGGCAGAATGGGCCGCTCCATGGCCAGCAGTTACAGCGGCAATATCAGCCATGTGGGAAGTGTCCTTCCCCGTGACAGCATCCTGTTCATAGGAAGAAAGAACCACGTCGAAGTCGGACTGCCGGCTTTGACTCATTCATCGATGTTCAGAGCCGGCCTTTCGCTCAGTCCCGACTGGCAGGAACGGGTCCGGAGCCAGGTCCTCTGGTGGGGGGGCATCGTGAACCTCGCTGCCACGAACAAGGGACCGGTGGAGCGAAAGACATTTCCTTCGGCTGATCGCGGCGAGGCCTCGTGGATAGACGGGATAAAATCCGACTCCGGGCACGATTACCCGTCGGAACCCCCGCCCCGGACGTTCCGGTTTAGCATAGACGTTCCCAACGACGCGGCCCCTGCCAGTTATCCGGCAATCGTCTCGCACGTCAGAGATACGGCCCGTACGAATTTCATCGTGCGCCCCCCGGTCACTGCAGCGATGTTCCTGCCGAACGGGAAGAAAGAGACGATCACACTCGAGCTTGCAAACCAGACCCCTGAGTCGCTCACCCTGTCGGCAGACCTCAAACCCGACACTTCGTGGAGAGCCTCCGGGGTTTTTGTTCCTGGCCGCGCACATCATCCTCTGAAGGGTACCGCGGAATTTCCTCAGTTGGAAGTCACGCTCAAGCCGCTCGAAACGAGGCAGTTCGATTTCCCGATCCGGCTCGCGGGATATACGAAAGTGAATCAGCTCTATCCCATCCGGCTCGGCCTGAAAACAGGAGAATTCGTTTCAGAAATCACACATGATTTCTATGTCGGCGTCGCGCATTTTGCAGAGACGCCACCTTCGCTCGACGGCTCGTGGAAAGGCTGGAACCGCGCCGACCCGATGACAATCGACAGGCCGTCCCAGATCGGGAGGCTCCTGTTCGGCAATCAGCCCTGGCACGGAGAAAAAGATCTCTCGGCGAGCATTTTCGCAATGTATGATCGTACATACCTGTATGTGGGCGCATCGGTGACTGACGACAGCGTGGTCACCCACTGGGATTTTCCCCGGATGGGATACCCCTGGGACACGGACTGCATGGAGGTGGTGATCGACGCGCGCGACAATTCTCTGCAGGGGCACGATCCGCCGACGCCCGGGACATACAGGCATCTCTGCCTGGCGGAATACCGCGAGACTGACTTTTCCTCGCTAGCATGGCAGGGCGCCGGTGCGCCGTGCCTCCTGAAGCCCAATCTCGTCCCGGGAGGGGAGACGTATTTCCGTCGCGCGCAGGGGGGATACACGATGATCGCCCGTTTCCCTCTTGCGGGAATCCAGGGGATCGTCGCCAAGCCCGGGTACAAGATCGGGTTCGACGTCGCCATCAACGACAATGACGGGACCAGCTTCCGAAAGAACCAGCACATCTGGGCAGGGTACGATCAGAACCAGTCGTGGTGGGACATCGGGACGATCGGCGCTCTCGTGTTCGGTCCCGACAAATGACCCGTGAGAACGCCTCCTTCGAAATGAAAAAAGAGAGAGCTGAAAATGGAAAGGGAATCTGACATGAGCCTTCACGTCTGTCCTTTCTGGGTGGGGTACCTCCTCCTGAGCCCGGTGAGGAAGCTCCTCACGAACCCCGACCGCATCCTGGAGCCTTACATCAGGTCCGGCATGACCGTCCTTGACGCAGGCACCGCGATGGGCTTCTTCAGTCTGCCGATCGCCCGTCTCGTGGGGGAGTCGGGGCACGTGGTGTGCGTCGACCTCCAGGAGAGGATGGTCGCATCGTTGAAGAAGCGCGCGGTGAAGGCGGGGCTGGACGGTCGCATGGAATTCCGGGTCTGTACGACGGACTCGCTCGCGATTGACGACCTGGCCGGGAGTGTCGACTTTGCGCTTGCCATTGCGGTGGTGCACGAGGTCCCCGATCCCCGGGCATTCCTCGCCGCGATCTTCGCCGCTCTGAAGAAGGGGGGGGGGCTCCTGTTTTCGGAACCCGCGGGTCATGTGTCCGGAGACGGGTTCAACGGTTCACTTTCGCTCGCCCGCGCGGTGGGGTTCGAAATCCGTACGACGCGGAAAATCCTCCGAAGCCACTCCGCCCTTCTCTCAAAATAGCGGCATGGGCTTTTCTCCGCTCGACTACGCCATCGTTACCGTCTACCTCGCCGGCGTCACCGTCGCGGGCGTCCTCGTCGCCGGCCGGCAGAAGGATTCCCGTGACTATTTCCTCGGCGGGAAGCAGATGTCCTGGTGGTCGGTGGGGTTTTCCATCGTCGCAACCGAGACCAGCACGCTGACGTTCATCAGCATTCCCGGCCTGGCCTTCAGATCGGACATGCATTTCCTNNGCTACTTCACGGGGAGGATCCTCGTAAGCCTGTTCTCTATTCCCGCCTACTACAGGGGCGATCTTGAAACCGCGTACGATTTCCTCGGGAAGCGGTTTGGACTTCCCCTGCGGAGGTTCACGTCGTCCGTGTTCATCGTTACGCGTCTCCTCGCATCGGGGGTGCGACTGTTCGCCGCCGCGATACCGGTGCACCTTATCACCGGGCTCGGCTATGCGCAGTGCATCGTCCTGATCGGCCTCTGTACGCTCATATACACGTACGCGGGGGGTCTGAAGGCGGTCGTCGCGATGGATGTTGTGCAGCTCGTCGTCTATCTCTGCGGCGCAGTGGCGTCCATGGCATTGATACTCCATGCACTGCCGGGGGGATGGGATGACGTGGTGTCGTTTGCCGTGCGAAACGGGGGGAACAAGTTCGAAGTATTCAACCTTTCGGGGGGATCGGGGCTCATGGATTTTCTTTCCTCACCTTATACCCTTGCGGGAAGTCTCCTCGGAGGAACATTCCTCGCGATGGCGTCTCACGGCACGGACCAGCTTCTCGTGCAGCGTCTTCTCGGATGCCGTTCGGCGCGTGACAGTCAGAAGGCGCTGATGCTCGACGCTTCGTTCATCGTCGTTCAATTCGCGTTTTTTCTCGTTCTCGGCCTCTGCCTGTATGCATTGTACGGCGGTGTCACGTATACCGCGCTCGGGCTGAAATCCTCCGACGAGGTCTTTCCCATGTTCATCGTCAGCCGGCTTCCCGCCGGGCTGGCGGGACTTCTCGTGGCGGGGGTGCTCGCCTCGGCGATGGGGACACTTTCTTCCTCCATCAGTTCGCTCGCATCGTCGACTTTCCTGGACCTCATCCGGCAGTCGGGGAAGCGGAAATCACGTGAAGGCCGGGGAGATGTGCGGGCGTCCAGGTTGTTGACACTCTTCTGGGGGGTCGTCCTCATCGGGGGTGCCATGCTCTTCACCGACAGCAGCAGCCCCGTGGTGGAGATCGGCCTCAGGATCGCCTCCGTCACGTACGGCGGTCTGCTGGGGACCTTTTTCCTCGGGCTGTTCTTCAGGAGCACACGGCAGAGAGACGCGGTGATCGGTTTCATTGCGGGGATGGCCTCGATGGTGTGTGTTATTCTCTTCAGCGCAATCGACTACACCTGGCACACGCTGATCGGCTGCGCGGCGACTGTTATAGCCGGAAACCTCTCAGCTTCATTACCTTCGTTATTTCACGAAAAATAAGTACATTTCTTCGAAGCATCGTGTCTGGAGTTCCTTGCCTTTCAAGGGGGGGACTTCGTCCAGGGGGAACCCCATGAAACTCAGGTCGTATCCCTACACGCTGGAGCTGAGGCACGCCTTCACACTTGCCGCCGGTTCCCGTACGACGACGGCTGTCATGATGGTGGAGGTGGAACAGGACGGAATCGTCGGGTACGGTGAGGCCTCGATGCCCCCCTACCTCGGCGAGAGCCAGGCGAGCGCGACGGCGTTCCTGTCGAAGATCGACCTGACGAAATATCCCGACCTTTTCCTGACCGAAGGCATACTCGGAGACATTGATTCGATCGCGCCCGGGAATAATGCTGTAAAAGCCGCCCTCGACATTGCGCTCCACGACTGGCAGGGGAAGAAGATGGGGTACCCATGGTACAGGATCTGGGGGCTCGATCCGTCGAAAACTCCCTTCACGACATATACCATCGGCATCGATACGAAGGAGGCAGTCAGGCGCAGGGTAACGGAGGCCGGCATCTACAAAGTGCTGAAGGTGAAGCTGGGGGGTGAGAACGACAGGGAGATGATCGAGACGATCCGCGAGGTCACGGACAAGCCGCTCCGCGTGGACGTCAACCAGGGGTGGAAAGACCGCGGGTTCGCTCTCCGGATGATCGAATGGCTCGCGTCAAAGGGAGTGGAGTTCGTGGAGCAGCCGATGCCGAAGGACCAGCCGGATGACATCGCATGGCTCCGCGCAAAGAGCCCGCTCCCCCTCATCGGGGACGAAAGCGTGCTGCGCCTCGCCGACATACGCAAGGCGATAGGCGTGTTCGACGGGATCAATATCAAGTTGATGAAATCCACCGGGATGAGCGAGGCATACAAGATGATCGCGGCTGCCCGGGCGCTCGGCATGAAGGTCATGATCGGGTGCATGACGGAAACGTCCTGCGCGATCTCGGCGGCGGCCCAGCTCTCACCGCTGGCGGACTACGCCGACCTTGACGGTGCGCTCCTCATACGCAACGACATGTTTTCGGGCGCCTCAATCGTCGATGGCAGAGTCACGCTCCCCGAGGGGGCCGGCATCGGCGCCATAAAACTCTGATCTCAATCCTCAATCCTCAATCCTCAATCCTCAATTCTCAATTCTCAATCCTTCTCTATGGCAAACACCGGCTCTTCTTCCCGACTCCAGTCCCTTGACGCATTCCGCGGCGCGACGATCGCCGCTATGATACTCGTCAACAATCCCGGCACCTGGAACGTCACCTACCCGCAGCTCGAACACGCGCGGTGGAACGGATGGACCTTCACCGACTGGATATTCCCTTTCTTTCTCTGGATCGTCGGCGTCGCAATGACACTCTCCTTTGCGAAAAGGAATGAACGCGGTGAAGACCGGGAAAAGCTTCTTTTCCACGTCCTCCGGCGTGCCCTGGTCATTTTCGCCCTCGGGCTCTTTTTGAACGGATTCCCGTTCGGGGTGATAGTCGGGAATTTCTCGTTCGCCACGTGGCGGATCCCGGGAGTTCTCCAGAGGATCGCGGTGTGCTACCTTTTCGCGGGGACGATTTTTCTTTACACCGGCATCCGCGCCCAGATCTGGTGGGTCGTGGGGCTTCTCGCCTCGTACTGGGCCGCGGTCATGTTGATCCACGTCCCCGGCTTCGGCGCCGGAGTGCTCCAGCCGACCGGCTGTCTCCCCTGGTACATCGACTCGAATCTTCTTGCCGGGCACACCTGGAGAGGAGCGCCGGCTCCCGGATTCGATCCCGAGGGGATACTCAGCACGGTGCCGGCGATCGCGACGGCACTCCTTGGCGTGCTCACAGGCCACTGGCTCCGCACAAACCACTCGCGCGAAGAAAAGACCGCCTGGATGTTCGTCTTCGGGAATTTCTTCCTCCTTGCGGGCGTGATAATGGATATCTGGTTCCCGATCAACAAGAACCTCTGGACGAGCTCCTATGTGATATTCATGGCCGGATGGGCGCTGGTGTGCTTCTCCATCCTCTACTGGTTGATGGACGTCAGGGGGTACACGACGTGGGCCCGCCCTTTCGTCATTTATGGGATGAATGCGATCGCGGTGTACGTCCTTTCGTGGATACTCGCTGATCTCTTCACGCTCATCAGGGTCACCGGTTCGGACGGCAACCCTGTCACGCTCAAAGGGGTTGTCTACAAGAGCCTCTTTGAACCGTACTTCACCCCGGTGAATGCCTCGGCATTGTTCGCGGTGGCGTTCATGCTGCTGATGTACCTTGTCGCCTGGGCGATGTGGAGAAAAAACTGGTTCATCAAGGTGTGACCGGCGGGCTCCTGTCCCCGGTTTTTCCTATATTGCTGTCTCTTGGTTTGTGGTATCCCGCGGTCGTTTGGCGGGATACCCCCGGCGGGGCGACTCTGGAGAAGTGGATATGCATGTTGCTTTGACAATAGCATCGGTTCTTTGTCTTTTCCCCCCTCCGGGCCCCGCCCAGCTGAAATCACTCAAAGTAGAGACGCTGCCCCTGGCAAAATCGCGTTCCTGGTCCCGGCCCTGCTGGTCCCCGGACGGGAAGACGATCTACTATACCGCCTCGGATTTTGACGGTATCTGGGCATACTCGACCATCGAAGGGAAGAGCGTTCAGATCACATCGGACAGGGGATCAGGCGACGGCTTCAGCATTTCTGCCGACGGGGCGCGGATTGCCTACAGGCGGGCGCTCTCCGGTCCCCTGCCGGGAGAACGACTGCAGGAGGCTGTGGTCAGGAATGTCGCGGGCGGTACCGCCAGCATACTCATGTCGGGGAAATTGATCTCGCCTCCGTCGTTCGTCCGGTCGGATGTTGTGTACTCCGTGGGCGGCAAGCTTCAGGGGGTGAGTGCCGGAGTTCAACGGGCCGGTGCGGTGTCGATACTGGGAATCGAAGACACCAGGATCGCCATCCTCCGCAATGGGGTCAAATCTCTCATCGACCCCCTCGGCAACGGGAGCTACCGCTGGCCTTCTCTCTCCCCCGACGGTTCAAGGCTTGTGGCCTGTGAGATGGACCGGGGTGCATTTGTCGCGGATGCCGACGGCAGTCATCCCCTCCGGATCGGAAGGCGCGATGCTCCCGCCTGGACGCGTGACGGCAGGTGGCTCATCTACATGGCGGACAGAGACGACGGCAGCGCGATACTATCGTCTGAGATCGCCTGCGTTTCCCCCGACGGGAAAGTGAGCGGGGAGCTCACCGCCACCTCCGGCAGGATCGAGATGTACCCCCGGTGCTCCCCCGTGAGCGACGCGATCGTCTGCAGCACGCTGGAAGGTGAGATACTGGTGATCACGTACGGTGAGGCATCACGATGAAGCGGCTGTTCACGTTGCTCTGTTTCGCCGCTCTCTGCATGGCCTCGTCGCACGCCCGGCAGACCGGTGTGACGGGCCCGGGTGTGCGCGCCGGCCGGGCCCGCGTCGATCCTCCGAGGATCGTCAGCCGCTATCCTGATTCCGCCATGACCATGGCGACCCCTTTCCACTCCGTGAATGTCACGTTCGACGAGCCTCTGGATCCCGCGAGCGTCCTGTCAGCCAACTTTGCGATCGGGAAGATCGGAGGCGGAGTCCTTTCCGGAACAGTCCGGTACTACGAGGCTTCCGGGAAGGGAGCCGTGAACATTTTCGTCTCGCCCCCGCTTGAACCCGGGGCCTCGTACACCGTTCGGGTGAGCGGCGTGAAGGACACGAGCGGGAACATCATCCCGGAAAACTCGCCGGTTCTCTGGAGCTTCTCCATTCAGCCCCCGTCGCGCGTCACCTCGACGGTCGATTCGTTCGATACGTCTGCCGCACAGTGGAAACAACCGATGGCCGACCGCTACACGACGGGCGTTGACACCGCGTCATTCTCATTGGTCGCCGGACCTGTCTATCCCGGTCTCCGGAGAGATCCGGGCGCGGCCGCGCTCTCGTTCACCTGGGACACGGCCGCATCTGCGTGGTTCCTCCGTGTCCCCCTCGATACGCTCGCTCCGCAGAAGACTCTCCTCTGGCAGAAACTGGGGACCGTCGTCGAGGCGTACGTGTACGGCGACGGGGGGGCGAGCCAGTTCCGGTTCGGCATCGAAGACAGCGTGGATGTGTACCCGGAGGGAAGGGCGCAGAACCACAAAGTGAGCCGGTGGTACACGCTCAACTGGGTGGGGTGGAGGCTCCTCGAATGGGACCTTGCCGGCGATTCAGTGGGGGTGTGGCTCGGCGGTCCGGCGCTCGGTGGACAGATGCGGTTTGACGGATTCCAGCTCCGCTATCTTCCGGGGACAAGTGCGCATTCAGGAACCGTCGTCATCGACCAGTTGCAGATCGCAAAGGCCGTGATAGTGTCTGTCACCCCGCCTCCGGGAAGGACCCCCGGCCGGTACGCACTGGACCAGAATTTCCCTGACCCGTTCAATCCGTCGACCGTGATCGGGTATCACCTGCCGGCCGCCGCGCGTGTCACGCTCAGGGTCTTCGACCTGCTGGGACGGGAAATTGTAACGCTTGTCGACGGACCGATCGGGGCCGGGTCGCATTCGGTCACATGGAACGCCGCCTCATGCGGGAGCGGTGTTTACTTCGCCCGCCTGAGCGCCTCGGACCCCGGGGGAGGAATTCCTTTTGTGAAGACAGCCAAACTCGAACTTCTGAAGTAGACCATTGGCACATAAAGCGCTTGTGCTCGGTGCTGATGGCGGCGGGACGAAAACTACGGGTCTCCTCGCCGAAAGCACCGGCACTCTCCTCGCCCGCGGGCGGGGTGAAGGATCGAACCAGAACGTGATCGGGATCGGGGATGCCGCGCGGAATCTCGCCGGGCTGATTGCGACTCTTGCCCGGACGGCCGGACGCCCCGTTGCCGAAATCGGTTCCGCGGTCCTTGGCCTCGCGGGGGCGGGTGGCGAGAGTGACCGGCAGGTCCTGATCGAGGCGATACAGGCATGCCTGGGCGATATGGGCCACCCGTCCATCCCCATTTCCATCAGGTCAGACGCCCGCATCGCGCTTGAAGGGGCGTTCGATGGAGGACCGGGGGTAGTCGCTGTCGCCGGGACAGGATCCGTCGTCAATGGGGAAATCTCCGGACGGCGGGACGCTTTCGATCGGGGGGTGGGGAAGAGTGATCGGGGACGAAGGGAGCGGTTACTTCATCGGCCTGGAAGCCCTCAAGGCTGTATCGAGGGAGATCGACGGCAGGGGGGACGCCGGCCGGCTGCGTGTTTCAATCTCCTCACGGTTCGGGCTCGAGACCCGTGAACGCATTATCGCCGCCATCTACAGGGAGAAATTCGATATTCCCTCTGTCGCCCCCACGGTTCTCGATGCCGCCGAAGCCGGGGACCAGGTCGCCCTGGGTATACTCGCGCTCGCCGCCCGGGAGTTTTCCACCCAGGTCGTGACGGCCGTGGACCGCCTCGGCCTGCAGGGGGGAACGGGAATCGTGATGATCGGCGGCCTTATCGACCATGACACAGTGTACGCACGCATGCTTGCCGCGGAGATCAGGAAATCCTCTCCCGCGGCCGACTTCCGCGCTCCTCTGAACGCGCCGGTGCAGGGTGCCCTGCTGCTGGCGATGGCCGGCCTGAAGAGGGACTGACGCGTGAACAGACCGATCATACTCCATTCCGTCGCGGCGGCGCTCCCGTTCCTCCTGATCCTCTCGATCGTGTCGAGCTCCTGCACTCCCCCGTCTGCCTCCCTCTCGACGCAAACTCGGAAGCCCCCCGCATCATTTTCTGGATCTCCTCTCGAGCCGTGGCCCACGCCGGGAGCCGTCGACACTCTTCTCGGTTCCATGACGCTCGAAGAGAAGGTTTCACAGATGGTCATGGTCCGTGCCTACGGACACTACTACAGCACCGACAGTGACCTCTTTGAGCGCCTCGCGCGACTTGTGTCGGGGCGAAAGATCGGGGGGATCATCATGGCGCAGGGGGATGTCTATGCGGAGGCGGTCCTCCTCAACCGGCTCCAGTCCCTCTCGCGGATACCGCTCCTTGTCGCCTCCGACTTCGAGCGGGGGATCGCCATGCGCGTCCGGCGGGGGACTCATTTCCCTGACGCGATGGCGCTCGGAGCCACCCGGAACGCAGAATACGCCTACAGGATGGGGAGGGTTGTGGCCGTGGAAGCGCGTGCTGTCGGCATCCACCAGAACTACGCTCCCGTCGCCGACATCAACGACAACCCTCTCAACCCCGTCATCAACACCCGCTCCTACGGCGACGACCCGATGCTCGTCCGGACAATGGTCGGAGCATTCATCCGCGGGACGATCGACGGCGGTTGCCTTGCCACAGCGAAGCATTTTCCCGGCCACGGTGACGCCGGCATCGATTCACATATCGACCTCCCCGTCCTCGCTCTTTCGCGCGCGCGGCTGGACTCCGTGGAGCTCGCCACCTTCCGCGCGGCCATCGATGCGGGCGTACAGTCCGTCATGATCGGGCACCTTGCCGTTCCCGCGCTCGATTCTCTCGGTCTCCCCGCGTCGCTCTCCGCCGCGATGGTCAGCAATGTCCTCAGAAAGGATCTCGGGTTCCGGGGGCTGATCGTGACCGATGGACTGGAGATGCGGGCACTCACGCGCGGGTTCAGGGCGGACACCGTGGCGGTCCTGGCAGTGCGCGCCGGAGCCGACCTCCTCCTTGTCCCCCCGGACCCGGACATGGCGGTGAGCGCGGTGGTGGATGCTGTCCGGAGGGGGGAAATCACCGAAGAACGGGTGGATGAGTCCGTCCGCCGCATACTTGCCGTGAAGCATCAACTCGGGCTCGACCGGCGCCGGACCGTCGATATCGACGCCATCGCCTCGCGCATCAGCACCAGGCCGAACCGGCATCTCGCACGCGAGATCGCGCGCGACGCGGTCACGCTGCTGCGGAACAGGAACGGACTGCTTCCGCTCCCCCCTGATGGCCCGTTGCACGTGGTGGCGCTCCTTGCCGGGGACACAGAAGACGACCGGACGGAGGTGAACAGACCCGGCAGCCCGGCCACGAGCGAGCCCGTCGGGTCGTACTTTTCCCAGCTCCTCCGCCGCCGCTCACCCGGGAGCGAGGTACTCCGCCTCTCCCCCGGCAGCGACGTGCACGACCTGAACGAAGCGGCGGCACGGATCCGGAGGGCGGACGTGGCGATCCTCTGCCTTTTTGTGAAAGTGCGCACGGCATCGGGCAGGATCGATCTGCCCGACTACCTGCGCACATTTGCCGCCCGGGCGGCGGAAACGGGCACGCCCCTCGTGGTCCTTGCATTCGGCAATCCGTACGTCGCCGGAAGCCTTCCGGAAGCCGGTTCGCTCATGTGTCTCTACGGCGACGATGAGCCGGTGAGCGAAGCGGCGGCCGAGGCTCTCTTCGGTGAGATACCCGTGCACGGCCGGCTCCCCGTCTCCATCGCGGGGAAATACCCGTTCGGGAGCGGTCTGGATCTTCCGCAGACCCAGATCAGGCGCGACGACCCGGCCGTGGCGGGATTCGATCCTGAAGATCTCCAGCGGGTGGACGGTGTCGTCAACAGCGCCATCGCGGATTCGGCGTTCCCCGGGGCGCAGCTCGCGATAGTCAAGGACGGTCTGCTTGTGTATGACAGATCATTCGGCAGGCTGACATACGACCCTGAATCCCGTCCGGTTGACGAGTGGACGATGTATGATCTCGCATCGATCACCAAGGTCATCGCGACGACGTCAGCCGTCATGAAGCTTGTCGACGGCGGGAAGATCGGACTTGATGACCCTGTCGCCAGGTACATTCCCCGCTTTGACTCGGGAGAGAAGGCCGCCATCACCATCCGCCACCTCCTGCTCCACAGGGGAGGCCTCCCGCCTTTCAGGAGGCTCTGGCTCGAATGCCCGGACCCTGCGGCGGTGATCGACACGATAGCCGCGATCCCGCTGGCTGCCCCGCCGGGCGATTCCACCATCTACAGCGACCTCGGGTTCATCACGCTGGGGAAGATCGTGGAACGAGTGTCGGGGATGACACTCGATGCATTCATGAAGAAGGAGTTCTTCTTCCCCCTGCGGATGAGAAACACCATGTATGCGCCGCCGGAATCCCTTCGCGGCCGCTGCGCGCCGACCGAGAACGACACCGCCTGGCGGAAGTCGGTCGTGCAGGGGACCGTACACGACGAGAATGCCGCGTTCATCGGCGGCGTATCGGGGAACGCCGGACTGTTCTCCACGGCAAGCGATCTGGCCGTGTATATGCAGATGCTCTTCAACAAGGGGGTGTACGCCGGGAGGCGGTACCTGAGCGAGAAGACTGTCGCGGAATTCATCGGGAAGCGCGCTCCGGCTCAGGAACGCTGGCTCGGGTGGGACATGAGGTCGCCAAAGGGATCATCCGCGGGTGAGTTCTTCTCCCCCGCTTCCTTCGGCCACACGGGTTTCACGGGGACGTGCATCTGGGCCGACCCCGCGCGCAGTCTCGCCGTCATATTCCTCACCAACCGTGTCTATCCGACACGTGCAAATCTCAGGATCACCAGGGTCCGCCCCGCAGTGAACGACGCCGTCATGCGGGCTCTGGGTGTGGCAGGAACAGGACAATGAAATGACCCTTGATCCCGCATTTGAGCCCACGATCACCGTCGGAGTCCTCACGTCCCCCGCTGTGGACTTTGAAGGGGAGTTCGATGTTGCGGGATCGGAGGAGACCGTCTGCGGGCCTGCCCGGGCGGTCGTTTCCGGCGCGTCCATCGTCGTCGAATGCGGCGGCAGGCGCGCGGTGTACGCTTCCGGTCTCCTCCTGACACCGTCCCGGCGCGGAACGACCTCGTTCGTGATCCGCGGGGTGGTCATCGGCATCAGCTTTCACTGGGAGCGGAAAGAGGACCAGCGCTTCACCGGCGCGCTCCGGCTCGTGGCGAAAGGGAGGGACGTGGTCGCGATCAATGTCGTCCCGGTCGAGGAGTACCTCGCGAGCGTCATCTCATCGGAGATGAGCGCCGCGGGTTCGATGAATCTTCTGAAAGCTCATGCGATAACGTCCCGCAGCTGGCTCCTTGCGCAGCGTGAAAGGTCGGGCGTGCTGAAGGCGGGGGGGAAGCGCTACCCGGCAACGGTGAGGGCTCATGACCGGCTGGTCCGCTGGTATGACAGG
>PMDK01000123.1 GCA_003154425.1 Ignavibacteriota bacterium | reverse complement strand
TCCCCATGTACCCGGCGGCCACCGAACAGAGCGCTCCGAGACCGAACGAGAGTGTGGTCCAGAGCGCGAGCTGCGCGGCGCTTGCGGGATCGTGCGGGTTGCTCGTGCGAACGAACGCGTACAGTATGTAGATCAGCGCTGCCAGGGCGACTGCCAGGTAGATGATTGTCCGATACTGCCTCCTCAGAAACGCCTCCGCTCCCGCCTTGATCGCATCAGAGATCTCCCGCATTCTGGCCGTTCCCGTGTCCCGTCTCATGACGTCCCGTATGAGATAGACCGCGAAAAGCAGGCCGAAGAGGCTGATACCCAGTATGAGATTCAGTTCCATGATAGCTGTCGTGCTCCTTTCTGTTTTGGGAGGATGATCCCCTCGAGCCCGTTACTCCGGGCGCGCCGGTCCGGAGATCTTCCAGGCATAGAATACCGGAATACCGATCAGAACAATGCCGAGCCCGGGCCACGTGTAGGCGGGCTTGAATATCAACAGGTCGACGGAGATGGCGAGCGCCAGGACGATGTACAGCACCGGGAGGATCGGATACCCGAACGCCCTGGAGGGCCGCTCCGCGTCCCGCCGTTTCCGCCGGAGTATGAACAGGCCGGCGACGGTGAGGACGTAGAAAAGCAGGACGGCGAATATCACATAGTCCAGAAGGTCGCCGTACGTTCCCGAGAGACAGAGGAGGCACGCCCAGGCACCCTGGACGACGAGCGCCGCCCCGGGGACGGATCTGGCGTTGAGCCTGCCGGCGCTCCGGAAGAACACGCCGTCCCTTGCCATGGCATAATACACCCGGGCTCCTGAAAGGATCAGCCCGTTGTTGCATCCGAACGTCGAGATCATTATCAGGACGGCCATCACGACTGCCGCCGCAGGGCCCATGATGACTGACATCGCTGCGGTGGCAACCCTGTCGGCTGAGGCGAACTGGATTCCCCGCCCCGCCGCGTCCGCCGCTCCAGGGGTTCCCGTGACGGGGAGGACCGTCAGGTATGCGACGTTCGCCAGTATGTAGAGCAACGTGACCGCCGCGGTCCCGATCGCGAGGCTGAGCGGAATGTTCCGATGGGGATCCACGGTCTCACCCGCCGTAAACGTGACGTTGTTCCATGCATCGCTTGAGAAGAGGGATCCGACCATGGCCACCCCGAGCGCCCCGAGGAGTGCGAAGCCCGCAAGAGGCTCCATCGAGACGCTCCCGGCCGCGACCCGGGTGGTCGCGGCGTTCCAGAACGTGCTCAGGTTTTCGCGGAAGACCCCCATCGAGACTCCGGCACCGAGTCCCAGTGCGATCAGCGCGGCGAGTGCGATCGTCTTGGCGGTCGTGAACGTGTTCTGAATCCACTTTCCCCCTACGATGCCGCGCGTATTGATGAACGTCAGCACCGCGACATTGAGCATGGCCACGAGCCTCTGGGCTGTCAGCTTTACGGGTCCGGCCTGGCAGAGGACGTTCGCATCCCCCAGAGCCGGGAAGAGCACGGCCGTGAATTTCGCGAATGCGACGCCGACCGCCGCGATCGTCCCGGTCTGGATGACAAGGAAGAACGTCCATCCGTACAGGAACCCGACGAGGGGATTGTAGGCTTCGCGGAGATAGACATACTGTCCCCCCGCGTGAGGCATCATCCCGGCGAGCTCGCCGTAGGCGAGCGCTCCGGTCACCGTCATAAGCCCGGTGATCACCCAGACCACGAGGAGCCACCCGCCGCCTCCGACGGTCCGGGCGATGTCGGCGCTCACGATGAAAATGCCGGATCCGATCATCGAGCCGATGACGAGCATTGTCCCGTCGAACAGGCCCAGGGCCCGCTTGAACTCGTGTGTCGTCTCACTCATACGTCCGGACCTCCACCCTCCAGGCCGCCATTCCCGTTCATCCCTGCTTCCCCGCCTCCGCCTGGCGGAGTTTGGCAAGCACGCTGTGCCGCCGGCCGTAGCTGAAATAGATGATGAACCCCAGGAGCAACCATATGATCAGCCGCCACCAGTTTTCCTCCGGGAGCGAGAACATCAGGAGAAGGCACGACAGGATCCCCGCAACGGGGACAAACGGCACGAAGGGGGCCCGGAACGGACGGGCGGCCTCCGGATGCTTCTTCCGCATGATAAGGACGGCGGCGCACACGATCGTGAACGCGAGCAGCGTGCCGATGTTCGTCAGCTCTGCAAGGATGCGGAGAGGGAGGAACGCCGCCATGAGCGAGACGAAGAGTCCTGTCAGCATCGTGGATTTGTAGGGCGTCCGGAATTTTTCGTGTATGGCGCCGAAAAAAGAGGGGGGGACCAGCCCGTCGCGCGCCATCGCGAGGAGGACGCGCGGCTGGCTCAACATCATGACAAGAAGAACCGACGTGATGCCGGTGATCGCCCCGACGTCTATGAGTCTCTGCGCCCACGGGAGCCCCTTCTGCCTGAAGGCATCCGATACCGGAGCATTGATGTTGATCTGGTCGGCGGGGACCATGCCGGTCAGAACCCCCGAAACCAGTATGTAGAGAACCGTACAGATTATCAGCGAGGCGATGATGCCGATGGGGACGTCCCTCTTGGGGTTTCGTGCCTCCTCGGCATGCGTGGAGACCGAATCGAACCCGATGTACGCGAAGAAAATCACCGCGGCCCCTGCAAGGACGCCGAGCGGAGCTCCGTTGGCGCCGGTCTGCCCGAAGAGCGTCCGGCCGAAGAAGCTGATCCCCGTGTACCCGTACGGCGCGAACGGCTGCCAGTTCTTCGGGTCGATGTAGAACGCGCCGACGATGATCACGAAGAACACGATGGCGAGCTTGACCATCACCATCCCGGCATTGAACCCCGCGCTCTCCCGGATCCCCTTGATGAGGACCGCCGTGATGATACATGTGATGGCGATCGCCGCCACGTCGAAATAGGCTCCCGTCGGGAAGAACCGTCCTGCGCCGATATCGAAGTCGAATGGAGCGTTCCCGAACGCGTACGGGATGTGGACGCCGAAGCTCCCCAGGAGATCCTGGAAGTGGGCCGACCACCCGTGTGCGACGGTCGACGAGCCTACCGCGTATTCCAGGACGAGGTCCCACCCGATGATCCAGGCGAAGAGCTCGCCGAGCGTGGCGTACGCATAGGTGTAGGCCGATCCTGCCACGGGGACCATCGAGGCGAACTCCGCGTAGCAGAGCGCGGCGAATATGCAGGCTATCCCGGCGGCGACGAAAGAGAGGATGACCCCGGGTCCCGCCTTGTCATGGGCGGCGACCCCGGTGAGGACGAATATTCCCGTCCCGATGACCGCGCCGACCCCCAGGCTCGTCAGAGTCACCGGCCCGAGGACCCGGCGGAGCCGGTTCTCTCCCTTCAACTCTTCGAGCAGCAGACTCAGGGGTTTCCTCTCGAACAGCGGGTTTCCCATATGACTCCAGTGGCGTGATGGTGATTGAGGTCAGGACCCGGATTGCGGACCGTGGGGGGCCGGGGCCTCCCCTTTCTTCTTCATTTTGTGCCGTATGTACTTATAGAGCATCGGGAGGATGGAGATGAACACAACGGTGGCGATGACGTACTCGATCTTGTTTTCGATCCCCGGGATGCTCTTTCCCAGATAGTAACCGAGGAGGATCATGCCCGCCACCCATCCGACGGCACCCGCGATGTTGAAAAGTGCGAACCGCCGATACGTCATCTGGGCCACTCCTGCGACGACCGGTGCGAACGTCCGTGCGAAGGGCATGAACTGGGCCATGACGATCGTGATACCCCCGTATTTCTCGTAAAACTCCCTGGTCTTGATAAGATGGTCCCGGCGGAACCACCGGGACTGGGGGCGGTTGTAGAGCGCCTGGCCCGCCCGGAGACCGATCAGGTATCCAGTGGCATTTCCACTCACCGCGGCAATGATCAGGAGCACGATGAGCCTGGCGGGGTCAAGTTCTCCGGTGGCGGATGCGTACAGTCCTGCCGTGACCAGGAGCGAATCCCCGGGGAGGAAAAACCCGATAAGCAAACCTGTTTCAGAGAAAACGATGGCGAAGAGGCCTATGTACCCCCCCCAGATGACGATTTCCTTGAGGGTGGGCAGTTGCGGAAGTATCGCCGTGAAGAGATGTTCCAAACGGTGGTCCTGCTATGCGTTATGGTTCGCAGAAGATACGATGTTTGACCGTAAGAGACAACAGGAAACTGCCCCCCCGCCTCTTTGAAAGATCGGTTCGAACGTTCTCCGCTTGAAACTCCAACCCCGGCGCTGTATCTTGCACGCGGCATGCACTTCCCCTCGAATCACTCCGATCTCCACTCCATACCGGTCCAATTTGTGAAAGGAATCGGGCCGAAAAAATCGGCCCTCCTCGAGAAGGCCGGCATCAGGACCGTTGAGGACCTGCTCCTTCACATTCCCCGCCGGTATATCGACCGCACTACCGTGCTTTCGATCGCCCGGCTCCGCGAGGAGACTCTCGCCTCTGCGCAGGGTCCCGGGCCCGGCGGTGGGGACACCGGCGGGACGGAACCCCGTCGCGAGTTTACGGTCATCGGGGAGGTCCGATCGTTCCGCGTCCTCGGTTTCGGGGCAAAATCCCGGTTCCTCCTGGTCCTTGCCGACCGTACGGGCACTCTCCAGTGCGTCTGGTTCGGCGGAGTCCAGTACTGGAAGAAGATGTTCCGGATCGGTGAGACGCTGGCAGTGTCGGGTGAGCCTGCGATGTACGGCGCCATGCTGCAGTTTGTCCATCCGGATATCGACCGGATCGCTGTGCCGGAAGAGGGAGAGAACGGGGCGGCGCCCACCCAGTGGGTCGATGCACTGAACACCGGAGGGCTCGTCCCGATGTACCCTTCAGGTGAAGAGCTTGCGCGGGCCGGTCTCGACAGCGGAGGCTTCCGGAGGGTGATCGCCGGTGCGTGGAAGACATACGGCGGTCTTTTCCCGGAGATCCTCCCCCGGACCATCACCGATGCGCGAGGCCTGGTGTCCGCGCACGCTGCGCTTGAGTCCGTTCACCGGCCGGCCTCCACGACTGAACTCCGGGAGGGACTGCGGCGCCTCAAGTACGAGGAGCTCTTCCGCTTTCAGATCAAGCTCGCGATGAAGCGCCGCGGGCTGCGGGAGAAGCCGGGGGGGATAGCCTTCACGGTGAAGTCCCCCCTCGCCCGCGCGCTTGTCGATTCGCTTCCGTTTACGCTCACGCGTGCCCAGGTGAAAGTGATACAGGAGATCACGGCAGATATGGCCTCCCCGAATGCCATGAACCGGCTGCTTCAGGGGGACGTGGGGAGCGGGAAGACGGTGGTGGCGCTCATAGCGATGCTCATCGCAGCCGACAACGGCTACCAGTCTGTCTTCATGGCGCCGACGGAGCTTCTCGCCGAGCAGCATTTCAAAACCCTCAGGAGGCTCCTGGGTGACAGCCCGGTGAACATCCGCCTGCTCGTGGGAGCGCAGAAGAGCGCTCTCCGGAGGGACCTGCTCGACGATATCCGCGGGGGCACCGCCCGGATCATCGTGGGAACCCATGCCCTCTTCGAAAAGGAGGTCGCGTTCGCGCGCCTGGGGTTCGTTGTGATCGACGAGCAACACCGGTTCGGGGTCATGCAGCGTGCCACGCTGCGGAGCAAGGGAGCGAACCCCGATGTCCTGGTGATGACAGCGACGCCGATCCCGCGGACGCTCTCGCTCACGCTCTACGGCGACCTTGACGTGTCGGTGATCGATGAGCTCCCCCGCGACAGGAAGCCGGTCACCACGGTCCTGAAGAGCGATGAAGAGATGGCATCGGTCGCGTCGTTCGTCCGCGAACAGGTCAGGGCGGGGCGCCAGGCGTATTACGTGTACCCGCTGATTGAAGAATCGGAGAAACTCGATCTTAAGGCGGCGACGGTCCACTTCGCCCGCCTTCAGCAGGAGGTGTTTCCCGATCTCAGGCTCGGACTGATCCATGGACGACTCACGGGAGAGGAACGTGATGCGGTGATGGAGCTCTTCACGCGCGGTGAGATCGACATCCTTGTCGCGACGACCGTCATCGAGGTGGGGATCGACGTGAGCAACGCAACCGTTATGGTCATCGAGAACGCCGAGCGGTTCGGACTTTCACAGCTGCACCAGCTCCGCGGACGCGTCGGGCGCGGCAGCGACCGGTCATTCTGCATTCTCGTCGCGAAGCGATGGATCGCAGGAAGGGTGGCACGCGCCGCGTCGCGCGGGACCGCGCTCGCGGCGGGCGAGCAGCTGCTCGCGGAACGCCGTCTGGCGGCGATGGTGGCCACGACCGACGGGTTCAGGATCGCGGAGACCGATCTTCAGCTCCGCGGTCCGGGAGATTTTTTCGGAACGCGTCAGAGCGGGATCCCGGAATTCAAAATTGCGGACATACTTGCCGACGCGGTGCTCCTCGATGAGGCGCGCGCCGATGCGCTGGCGATCGTCGGGAGCGATCCTCATCTCGGGAGGACGGAACACCGCCCGCTCCTCTCCTACCTTCGCTCACGGTATCATGACGAGATGAAGTTGATCGATGTCGGATGAGACCGACGGCGGCATCCGGAGGTCAGGAACGCACTTTTTTCTTGACAAGAAGACGAAAATGCTTATATTGAACACAGAGATAAGTGAGTCGAACAGTTTGGAGTATTTCTGGATCCTTCGTTTCCACAGGTTCCTTCTTTCTCGGAGACGTTAGCTCTCCTCTACAACGTAAAGTCGGAAGCTCCACCTCACTCAGATGCCGGCATCGCCCGTGCGAAGTCACCCACCTCCACCGCATCCCGCTCCGTATCTTCCGTTGATCGTCAGGCAGCAGCCTCGTCGCTCGTGACGGTCGGTCAATCCGATCGCGTCAACGACATGTTCGCTGAATGGGATACCGCGGACACGGTGGCCGCGGTCAGGGATGCCCTCGCGGAGCGGTACGACGTCACAATGATAGAGGCGGACGAAGACGCATACGAAAAACTGCGTAAAATAAGGCCTTTTTTCGCTTTCAACATCGCAGAAGGACTCTACGGTCCCTCGCGCGAAGGGCAGGTCCCGGCGATCCTCGAGATGCTCCGCATCCCGTACCTGGGATCCGATCCGCTCACGCTGGGGATCTGTCTCGTCAAGTCACGCGCCAAGGAGGTCCTCGGATACTACGGCGTTCCGACAGCACACCACGCCGTGGTCGCTTCCATGGACGAGTGCAGGGGCCTGCGGGTCCGATTCCCGTCGATCGTCAAGCCTCTTCACGAAGGTTCGAGCAAGGGGATCTACGACTCCTGCGTCGTGCGGAACGCAGGCGAGCTTGAACGGGAGGTGCAGACACTTCTGGCGACGTACGGCGAACCGGCTCTCGTGGAGGAATTCCTCCCCGGGCGGGAGTTCACGGTGGCGATGATGGGAAACGGCGAGGGACTCCGTCTCCTCCCGGTGGTCGAGATAAAATTCGATGCTCTTCCTGCCGGCGCGAACCCGATCTATTCCTACGAAGCAAAGTGGATATGGGACACGGTCGAGAAGCCTCTGGATATCTACGAGTGCCCCGCTCCCCTGGATCAACGCCTCCGCCGGGACATCGAGGCCCTCTGCAGAAAGACCTACAACGTCCTGCGCTGCCGTGACTGGACGCGCATCGATCTCCGCTGTGATGCTTCGGGTGAACCCCGCGTCATCGAGGTCAACCCGCTCCCCGGGATCCTGCCGAGGCCGGAGGACAATTCCTGCTTCCCCAAGGCGGCCCGCGCGGCGGGGATGACCTACAACGAGCTCATCAATTCCGTACTCGATATCGCGATGAAGCGGTGCGGCGTCCCGGTCCGGGACGGGCGGCAGACGGTGCCTGCGTGAGCGCCCGGGTGTACTCCCGAATGTACGCATGAGGAGAACGAGACAGGAGAAGGCGGAGTATTCCATGGCCAGAAAAACACGGATTGCGGTCCTGTACAACGAACCCGTCATCGGGACAGAAGCGGGGCGGAAATACATCGGGGAAAACGGACAGCTGGAGGAGGGACCTCCCCCCCGGCGGGCGTCGAAGCCC
Source organism: Ignavibacteriota bacterium (assembly GCA_003154425.1). Lineage (GTDB taxonomy): Bacteria > Bacteroidota > Ignavibacteria > UBA10030 > UBA6906 > Fen-1273. The sequence continues at coordinate 17,044 of PMDK01000123.1, read as the reverse complement.
GTGCGCGGGAAGCCGGTGGCGACGCAGGCGCTCATCGATCTCTCCGAGATCGGCGTGGTGGAGGAGATGGAGGACATCAAGTCCGCGCTCAACTCTCTCGGCTACAGGACAGCCATCTTCAATGTTGACAGTGATTTTTCCAGGCTCATCGAATACCTCCGCGAGGAACGTCCGGACCTTGTGTTCAACCTCGTCGAGAGCGTTGAGAACGAATCCGCGCAGGAGATGAACATCGCGGGGGTCTATGAGCTCATGAATATCCCGTTCACGGGTGCCGGGCCGCTTGCCCTGGGGACCGCCCTCAACAAGCCGCGCGTCAAGGACATCCTGGCCTCCCACGGCATCAGGACCCCCCGGTTCGCGGTGTTTCGTGTGAAGGACAGGATTGCGATGCAGGACGGTGTTTCGTTCCCCCTGATCGTCAAACCCGCCCACGAAGACGCCAGCGTCGGCATCGACGACAGCTCCGTGGTCTACAGTCTTCCAGACCTGCGGAAGCGTGTACGGTTCATACAGACGGAATATGATCAGCCCGCCCTGGCGGAGGAATACATCGACGGGCGCGAGCTCAATGTCGCCATACTTGGGAACAAGCCCCCGGTGGCCCTGCCGATCTCGGAGATTGATTTCTCGGGGCTGACCGAGGGGATGCACAAGATTGTGAGCTACGAAGCGAAGTGGGTCCACGGGACTGTGGCGTACGAAGGGACACGGGGGGTCTGTCCTGCCGTGATCCCCGCCCAGCTCGAGGCGCACATCAAGGAGACCGCGCTCCAGGCGTATTCGCTCATCGGCTGCCGCGACTACGCGCGCATCGACTTCAGGCTGACGAAGGACGGGGTCCCGTACGTCCTCGAGGTCAATCCGAATCCCGACATATCGGATGACGCGGGGTTCGCCCGGTCCGCGCGCGCACAGGGGTACACATTCGCCGAGATCGTCGGAAAGATCGTCGAATCGGCGCTGGAGCGGAGCCGGTGATCCGGCCCCTCGCTCGCGAAGACCGCGGCCCCCTCCGGGATCTCGTGGCGGCGACGGGGGTGTTCACGGAAGAGGAGGTGGAGATCGCGCTGGAATTGATCGACGTGGTGCTCGACGTTCCGGGGCAAACGGACTACATCATCCGGGTGTCCGAGGAGGGGGGAAAGGTCGCCGGCTACTACTGCGTGGGTCCGACCCCGGCCACGGAGGGTACGTTCGACCTGTACTGGGTGGCTGTCGACCCGGCCCTGCACGGAAAAGGGATCGGGCGTTCGCTCGACGACCACGCCTGTGATCTCATCCGGGGGATGTCGGGGCGCCTGATCATCGCGGAAACCTCGTCCCTTCCCAGGTACGAACGGACGAGGGACTTTTATCTCCGGCGGGGCTACCGGGAGGTGGCGAAAATTGTGGATTATTACAGGCCGGGGGATGACCTGGTCGTCTACGGCAAATATCTGACATAACGGGAGGGGAGGAACAAAGGTACGAATGGAACTCTGGCAGACTATGCTGCGGCAGAGTGTGGACAGCGGAAAAGACCTCGTCGAACGGTTCGGGTTCGACAAGGAACTCTCTGAGCGGTTGAACAAGCTCTTCCACATCCGGATCAACCCGTATTATCTGAGCCTGATACGGTATCCCGGCGATCCGATCTGGCTCCAGTGCATACCGGACGGGAAGGAGCTGGAAGAGGACGACTTCCCGGAAGATCCTCTTGCGGAAGACTCGCACAGTCCCGTGCCGAGCATTGTCCATCGCTATCCGGACCGCGTCCTCTTCCTGACCACAAGCCAGTGCTCGATGTATTGCCGCTTTTGCACCAGAAAGCGGAAGGTGGGGGATTCTTCGAAGATCAACATGAAGTATATCCAGGGGGGGATCGACTACATCGCGGCGCACCCCGAGGTGCGAGATGTGATCCTCTCCGGCGGAGATCCCCTGATGCTCACCGATTTCATGCTCGAGAGGATCATCGCCGGGCTCCGGGATCTCCCGCACGTGGAGATCATACGCCTCGGCACGAAAATGCCCTGCGTGCTTCCGCAGAGGATCACTCCCAAACTCTGCAAAATGCTCCGGAAGTATCACCCGCTGTACGTCAACACGCATTTCAACCACCCGTGGGAATGCACCCCCGAGGCGAAGCGGGCATGCGAGATGCTCGCGGATGCCGGTATCCCTGTGGGCAACCAGGCGGTGCTGATGAAGGGGGTGAACGACTCGCCGGAGGTGATGCTCGAGCTGATGCGCAAACTGCTGACCATGCGCGTCCGTCCGTACTATCTCTACCAGGCGGATATCACGAAGGGGGCGAACCATTTCCGNNGTGAGCGTCGGACTGGAGATCATGGACAAGCTCCGCGGGCACACGTCAGGTCTTGCCATCCCCGCGTTTGTGATCGATGCCCCCGGGGGCGGGGGGAAGATCCCCCTCCTCCCGCAATACGTTCTCGGGAGGAACGGCAACCAGATCATCCTCCGGAACTACAAGTACGACATATTCACCTACCCCGACGTCGAGGACGAGGCGAAATCTCCTGCGCCCGGCGTGGAAAAACGGTTCTCGCGCAAGAAGGCGCGCACGCCGAAGATCTACGAGCCCGACAAGGTGCAGGTATAGCCGGCGGTCCGCCCCGGCAACAGGAGTGGCCTGCAGCAAATAAACGAGCCCGCCGGTATCCCGGCGGGCTCGTCCACTTCATCCCCCCCGCGGGCTCACCGTCCGCGGGGGCCTCTTTAGGAATGGTGTTCCTCTTACTTGATCTTCCCCGCAAACAGTTGAAGCAGCTTGTCGATCGGGAAAGGCTTTTGCAGCAGCAGGTCACAGTCTTCCCTGCACTCGGCCTTGACCTCCGTGATGTCGTCCACCCCGGTCAGGAATATGAACGGTGTGTTCTTGTATCCCGGGTGCTCGCGAAGTTTCCGGTGGAACTCAATGCCGTTCATCTCCGGCATCTTCACATCTGAGACGACGACGTCGATCTGCTGGCGATCGATGAGTGCGAGGGCTTCTTTGCCGTTCTGTGCTATCGTGATCGAGTGTCCCAGGCTCTTCATCACTTCCTGGAGCATCTCGAGGTACTCAGGCTCGTCTTCGACCGCAAGGATCCTCATGGTAACCTCCGCGCTACGTGGTTTGTCCTGTCGTGTGCGTACCTCAAGATACGTTACCCGGTCCGCCTTGTCAAGCGCGCACGAATTGCCTCTCGGGGCTCTTTTGCGTAGATTTCGACGATGCGCATCGCCGATGACACAATAGAAGAGGTGCGGAGGGCGTCGGACATCGTCGACGTCATATCGCAGTACCTCCAGATGAAGAAGCGGGGGAAGAACTACCTGGGCCTATGTCCGTTCCACCAGGAAAAGACTCCTTCCTTTAACGTCAGCCCCGAAAAGCAGATGTATCACTGCTTCGGGTGCGGTGTGGGGGGAAACGTCTTCACGTTCGTCATGGAACACGATAAGGTCTCATTCGTGGAAGCGGTGAGGACGCTCGCCCAGAGAGCGGGCATGACGCTTCCTGCGGACGGGCCGGGGGGGCGCGGGGAATCGACGGAACACGAGGGGCTCTACGACGCATGCCGGACGGCGGGACTCTACTTCCATGATACGCTTGTCAATTCGGTCGAGGGGAGGCTCGCGCTCGAATACTTCCGCCACCGCGGATTCAGCGACGCGACAATGACGAAATTCGGGCTCGGGTATTCGAAGAACTCCTGGGACGGCCTCGTGGGCCTCGCCGCAGAGCGGAAACTCGACATCGCACAGTTTGAAAAGGCCGGGCTGGTGCTCAAGCGGGAGGACGGAAACTATTACGATCGATTCCGCGGCCGCGCCATGTTCCCGATATTCTCCCCCTCCGGGCGCCCTGTCGGTTTCGGGGCCCGCAAGATGCGCGAAGACGATCCTCTGGGCAAATACATCAACTCGCCGGAAACGCCCATCTACGTGAAGAGCCGGAGCCTGTACGGGCTCTGCCAGTCGAAGGAGGCGATACGGGCGCAGGAGTTCGCCGTTCTCGTCGAGGGGTACGCCGATCTTATCTCGGTCTACCAGGCGGGTGTGGAAAACATCGTCGCGTCGAGCGGAACCGCGCTCACCGAGGAGCAGATTCAGCTCATCGCACGGTACGCAAAAGCGGTCACGCTTGTGTACGACGCGGATTCAGCCGGCTCCAAGGCCACCATCAGGGGGGTCGACCTGATAATCGAAAACGGTCTGGACGTCAGCGTGGCCACGCTGCCGGCGGGGGAGGATCCCGACTCGTTTGTGAAGAAGAACGGGGGGGAAGCCTTCCGCGGACGCCTGGCCGCCGCGGTGTCGTTCCTTGATTTCAAGGCGACGACGTTCCGCGATCAGGGACTTCTTTCCACGCCGGAAGGGAAGACGCGGGCAGTCCGGTCGATCGTCGAGACAATCGCAAAAATGAAAGACGAGATCAAACGGAACTTCTACATCAAAAACGTCTCCGAGAAATACGGGGTGTACGAGTCCGTCCTTTTCCGCGAGCTCGAGACCATACTCGGACGCGAGCGCTCGAGGTCGGCCTATCAGCAGCGCGCGCCCATCTCTCCTCCCCCCGCTGCGGGCGGGCTCCCTCTCTCGGCGGTCCGCGCCGGATTGACCCCCCCGGAACGGGATCTCCTGAAAGTGATGCTTGATGTGGGCCCGCCGATGATCGCGTTCGTCACGACCCACATTCCGCCTGCGGCATTCGCGGATCCACTGGCGCGGCGGACCGCGGAACTGATCGTGGAGTTTGCCGGGACCGGCGCTCCCTGGGACGTCCCCGCTCTTCTTGACACTGCGGAAGACCCTTCGCTGCGGAAGTTCATCGCCGATATTGTGTTCAACAAGTACGAGGTGAGCAGGGGCTGGTCGGTCCTGGAAGATCCTGATCCGTGGCTGATCGCGGAGCGGAGCATCCTCCGCGTGAAAGCGGGGGTTCTCGACGGGCTCATAGCAGAAAACCACGGACGGATGAAGGATGCCGAGCGCCAGGGAATCGACCTCGGTCCCTACCGTGAGACCCACCTTCGTTTGCAGAACGAAAAGAAAGAGCTGCAAAAAGCACGGCTGATTGTCAGCCCCGACAGGAGATGATCCCGCCCTCTTTGCAATTGAGGCCCGGCAGGGGTATATTGAGGCAATGTGCATTGTTGTCCCGAGAGACCGCCCGTTGACAGAACCTTCCCGTATTCTCGTCGTCCGCACCGACCGGCTGGGCGACGTGGTCCTCACGCTCCCCGTTTTCACCGCGCTCAGGCGCTGCTTCCCCGGTGCTCACCTCGGCATGCTCGCCGGGCGCTATGCAGGGGCAATCGTCGAAGGCTACCCCCGCGTGGACGAGATACTCTGGTATGATGACGCCGGCGGCCTCGTTCCCTTCCGCCGTATGATGGCACGGCTCCGGGCGGGGCGATTTGGTGCGGCCATCATCGTCCACCCGACCGCGCGGCTGGCACTGCTCGTGTTTCTCGCCCGCATCCCGGTGCGCGTGGGAACCGGATACCGCACCTATTCCTTTCTGTTCAACCGCAGGGTCTATACGCACCGGAAGACCGCCGAGCGGCATGAAGTCGAGTACAATCTGGATCTCCTGTCTCCGCTGGGCTGCGTCGCTGTTGCGGCACGGCCTCTGGACGTGCCGCTGGACATCGGCCCGGGGGCCCGTGAGAGAGCTTCCGCGGTGCTGGAGAGCGCGGGAGTGACCGGCAGGTTCGTGGTCATCCATGCGGGGAGCGGAGGGTCCGCGCGCGAGTGGCCCCTTGAAAACTTCGGCCTCCTCGCGCGCAGGATCATCGAGCGGATGAATCTCGCGGTTGTGGTGACGGGAACAGGAGGGGAAGCCGTCCGGGTCGAGGAGGTTGTTCGAGCCTCCTCCGGACGGGCGGTGAGCCTTGCGGGCCAGTTGAGTGTCAAGGAACTGGCAGCACTCCTGCAGAAGGCCTCGCTCGTTGTGGCAAACTCCACGGGTCCGCTCCATGTCGGCGTGGCGGTCGGCACCCCGGTCGTGGGGTTGTTCCCCCGGATACCCGTCATGGGACCCCGCCGCTGGGGGCCGTTCACCGACAACGCGCGCGTTCTCGTCCCTGAAAGACCTGCGCTCTGCGATGAATGCGGCGGAATCGCCGGGACTCCCTGTGCCTGTATGGCGAGCATAACGGTTGAAACTGCATATCGGGCGGCCGCCGACCTGCTTGCCGCTCCCGCGCTCACTCAGGAGATATCACGCACATGAAACGCGGCGGAATCATCGCAGTCCTTGTTCTCTTCTCCCTTGCCGCGGGCTCTTCTGCCGGCTTGCCGCAGGGGCAATCCGCGGGGCGGGAGAAATCCGGGAAGAAAACTGCGAAGGTCCGGAGAAGACCGGCTCCTGCACACACGGCGCCCGACAGCGCGGCTGCCCGGCGTGCCGACTCCCTCAGGGTGGAGAGGCCCGCCGCCGCCGATTCAAGCCGTCGCCACCCCGACTCCCTCAGCGCGTCAACGAAGGCCGGATCCGGGACACAGCTCCGTACCATCGTCAATAACGCTTTCGATGTCGGCGAACGGCTGGTGTTCGATGTCAACTTCGGGTTTATCACGGCGGGAGAAGCAGTACTGGAGATCCCCGTGATGGATTCTGTCGCAGGGAGGAAGTGCTTCCGCGTCGAGTTCCGGGTAAATTCGCTCCCGAGTTTTTCCTGGATCTACAGGGTGGAGGATCGCTACGTTACGTTCATCGACGCCGCGACGATTGCCCCCTGGAAATTCGAGCAGCACGTGCGGGAAGGGAGCTACAGGCGCGACTTCATCGCCGAATTCGACCAGAGGAAGAATGTCGCGAAGACCTCGGAAGGGACGTATCCGGTTCCCCGGTACGTCCACGATATCCTCTCAGCCTTTTACTACGCACGGACAATCGACTACGGTCCTCTGAAGGCCGGGGACCAGATCCAGCTCAGCAACTTCTCCAAGGACAAGGCGCTCGATCTCGTCGTCCGGGTGCTGGGGCGGCAGCAGCTCGAGGTCGCTGCAGGGACATTCAACACGATCGTGATCGAACCGCTGGTGAAAGAAGGGGGTCTCATCAAGAGCGAAGGGCGGATCGTCGTGTGGCTGACGGACGATGAACGGAAGATCCCAATACGCGTGAACACCAAGGTCGTGATCGGATCGATCGACACCGAGCTGAAGGAATACTCGGGAATCAGGGGGCCGGTCACATCCCGCGTGAAATAACCTCCACGAAGGAACCACGCACCATCCGGGAAGGGCGTCGCCATGACTATGCACAGGCGGGCGGATCTGAAAAGGGTCAAAACGATCTCCATCGCGAAACGCAAGAGCAAGGTTTCGCCGGAGGACTTTGCAAAGCCGTTCGATGACGCCGGGGATTCGTTCAGCGGTTTTGCCGGCGGGCTCCCCGACATCCTGGCGGCGAAGGATCTCCGGGCGGTGACGGAAGCCATCCTCCGGTCCAGGCGCAGGAAGAAGCCGGTCCTGCTGATGATGGGGGCGCACGTGATCAAGGTGGGACTCGCCCCGGTCGTCATCGACCTCCTCCGGCGCGATGTCATCACCGCCGTTGCGATGAACAGCGCCGCGGCGATCCACGATGTCGAAACCGCGATGTGGGGTCACACCTCGGAAGACGTCGCGCTGAACATGAAAGACGGCCGGTTCGGCATGGCACGCGAGACAGGGGAGTTCATCAACACGACGCTTGCCACGGCGGCAGCCGGCGGGGACGACGGATACGCTGAAGCGCTCGCGAAAGAGCTGATCGCCCGGAAGGCTCCAAATCTCGCCGTGAGCCTCCTCGCTTCCTGCCTCACATACGGCGTCCCGGCGACAGTGCATGCCGCGATAGGCACGGATATCGTCCACCAGCAACCCACGATGAACGGCGCAGCGACCGGCGAGATGACATTCCGCGATTTCCTCTCCCTGTGCGAGACCTGCAAGGGGCTGACCGGCGGCGGCGTGGTGTTGAACGTGGGGTCCGCGGTGATCATGCCCGAAGTGTTCCTCAAGGCGCTCACGGTGGCACGGAACCTGGGCGCACCCGCCCGCGGTTTCACGACGGCGGTCTTCGATATGAACGCGCACTACCGTCCCACCATGAACGTCAAGCTCCGCCCGACCCGGGACGGAGGAGAGGGATACTATATCATCGGCCACCATGAGATCATGGTCCCCCTCCTCGCTGCGATGATCACTTCGCGCATGCGCTCGCAGGCAGGTTCCACATGATCGACCCGTCGGAAGCTCCCCCCGGACCCCCGGTCCCCGGCCTCCCGGCGCCGGGCCCCCGGGAACCGTTTCTCCGGCGGATGAACCCGGTTCTATTTACCCTGTTCGCCCTCGCGCTCATCTTCGTGCTGTACCAGATCGTCGGCGGCGTGATCACGATCGTGGTTGCGCGCGGAGAGGTCACGCTGAGCAACGTGACGCTGGTCCGGTGGGCGACGCTCCTCGGCCAGCTGCTGTTCATCCTCGTGCCGACGGTCTGGCTCGCGCGGCAGAGGCACGGATCCCTCCCCGGGTTCTTCCGCCTGCGGGTCCCCGAGATCCGGCACCTGGTGGCCACCATGGCGGCGGTGCTGGCGCTCCAGCAGATGCTGCAGGCATACATGGTCCTGCAGGACATGATTCCCCTCCCGGCGGATCTCCAGCGGATGCTGGACGCGCTCAGGAGGCTCCTGGAAGAGGCGGAGCGGGTGCTGGTGCAGGCGAACGGACCGGGAGAGTTCCTTTTCGTGCTGCTGGTGGTGGCGCTTGTGCCGGCTGTCTCGGAAGAGCTCCTCTTCCGGGGGCTCGTCCAGAGGAACCTGGAGGCTGTCGGGGGGTGGAAAGGCCCCCTGGTCACCGGGATCATATTCGGCGTGTACCATTTCAACCCGTTCGCGCTGGTCCCGCTCATTGCCCTCGGCGTCTACTTCGGCTTTATCGTGTACAGGTCCGGCAATATCATCCTGTCGATGTCGGCACACTTCTTCAACAACTTCATCGCCTGCTCTGCCGTGTACCTCCGGCTCGACGACAATTTCGTCGCGCTGGCTCCGGGTGCCGTGCCGACGTTGAAGCTTGCAGCCTCGAATTTCGCCATTTTCGCGGTGGTTTTTGTTGCCGCCACTTTGTATTTTATAAAGAGCACTGGCCACGACAAATCCGGCGAATCATACTGACTGATTACACGTGAGCAATCTTGCCACCCGCGTCCTGGTTGCAGTCGTGGGCATACCTGTCATCCTCCTGGTCACCATGGCCGGAGGTTTTTATTTCTACGCCTTCGTCCTTCTGATCGCACTGCTTGCGATCCGCGAAGTCTTCGCGCTGGCGCAGGCGAAAGGTGCCTCGCCCCAGGTGGGGGCAGGGATGACGATCGGAGGGCTGCTGGTCACGGTATTTGCATACTTCAAAGTCCGTTCCCTCATCCTCGGCGGGCTGCTGGAGCGGGGGATCCACGTGCCGTTTCCTTCGATGGCGCAATCGTTCCTGATGCTGTATCTGGTCGCATTCCCCCTGTTGATGACGATCGAACTTTTCCGCGGCAGGACGGGCGCGCTCGCGAATATTGCGACGACCCTTTTCGGCGCCAGCTACGTGGGCCTCTCTTTGGGATCTCTCGTCGGGCTGCGCGAGCTGTTCATTCCGGAGGATTTTCCCGTGTACGCGTATTTTCCGGTTCACGGGACTGCCGTCCCGGATGACGTTGCAGGCCTGCTCTACCGTTGGGGAGGGTACACGGTGATCGCCCTGTTCACGTCGATCTGGGTGTGCGATTCCGCCGCATATTTCGCGGGGCGGGCGTTCGGGCGCCACCGGCTGTTCGTGAGGGTGAGCCCCAACAAGACGTGGGAAGGGGCGGCCGCCGGCTTCCTTGCGGCGGTGGGAGTGTTTCAGGTTGCCCGGATGCTTCTGCTTCCGTATATGAGTGTCGTCGACGCGCTGGTGTGCGGGATCATCGCCGGCGGGTGCGGGCAGATCGGGGATCTGGCGGAGTCGCTTCTGAAGCGGGACGCCGGGGTGAAGGACTCCTCCTCTCTGATCCCGGGGCACGGCGGTGTGCTCGACCGGTTCGACAGCCTGCTGTTCGTGGCCCCCCTGGTATTTGTCTATCTGGATTTCATCGTGTTCTGAACGGAGGGAAGAAAATGAGTGATGGGGCGAAACAGAAAGTCCATGTGATCACGATGGGCTGCGTCAAGAACACGGTTGATTCCGAAAAACTCATGGCGCAGCTCCGGCGGAACAACGTCGAGATCGTCCCGTCGATCGAGGGGGCGGATGTGGCGGTGATCAACACCTGCGGCTTCATCGATGCCGCGAAGGAAGAATCGATCGACATGATCATCGAACAGGTGAAGAGGAAGGGGAACGGGACGCTCAGGAAAGTGTACGCCATGGGGTGCCTGACCGAACGGTACCGTCGGGAATTAACGGGCGAGATCCCTGAACTGGACGGCATTTTCGGGTCGAACCAGATTCCCGAGATCGTGCGCTCCCTGGGGGCGGAGTACAGGTCCGAGCTCCTGGGTGAACGCATGCTCTCAACCCCCTCGCACTTCGCCTATCTGAAGGTCTCCGAGGGATGCGATAACCCCTGTTCGTTTTGCGCGATTCCCCTCATGCGCGGAAGGCACGTCAGCCGGCCGGTCGGGGAGATCATCGGCGAGGCGGAATCCCTCGCCGCGCAGGGGGTGAAGGAACTTATCGTCATCGGTCAGGATACTACTGCATACGGGCTCGACCTGTACGGGAAGCGGCGCATCGCAGCGCTCCTTGCCATGCTCGCCGACATCCCGGGGATCGCATGGGTCCGGCTGATGTACGCCTACCCCGCGCACTTCCCGGCGGACCTTCTCGAAGTCATCGCGGGGCACCCCCGGGTCTGCAGGTACCTCGATCTGCCGGTTCAGCATGCGGCGGACAACGTGCTGAAGTCGATGAGAAGGGGGATCAGCAGGAAGTCGTTGCTCGATCTCGTCGGCCGGATCCGCGGGGCGGGGGCGGAGATCGCCCTGCGCACAACACTCATCGTCGGCTACCCCGGGGAATCCGGAGAGGATTTTGCCCTCCTTGAGTCCTTTGTCCGCGAGACGGGATTCGCCCGCCTCGGTGTCTTTACATATTCCAGGGAGGAGGGGACGACGGCATATCCCCTGGGCGACCCTGTTCCGGCAGAGGAGAAGGAACGCCGGAAGGGTGTCATCATGGAGATTCAGAAGGACATTTCCGTGGCCAGGAACGAATCACTTGTCGGTTCGAGGCTCCGTGTCCTGATTGACAGGGCCGAGGGGGGACTGTACATCGGGCGGACAGAGCACGATGCGCCCGAAATCGACAACGAGGTCTATGTAACAGCTCCCGGACCGCTCACCCCGGGGACATTCTCCGACGTGGACATCTACGACGCCACTGAATACGACTTGTACGGGAGGGTGTAGCAATGGATCGACGCGCTTGTGCATGCCTTATCATCGCCGTGCTCCTCTGGCGGGCGCCTGGCGCGGCGCAGGTCGAAATAACCCCCCAGGCCTCCCCGGAGTACTCGGCCACTCTTTTCCTTGACCCGGTCGCATTCCTCGGGCCGCAGCCCGGCGAGACCCGGCTGGATGTGTTCGTGCAGGTCGGGTACGACAACCTGAGTTTTGTGAAATCAGGGGACACGTATGCCGCGTCGTACGAAATGGCGATCAGGATCGACGATTCGACGGGTGCACAGGTGCTCGAGAAAGTGTGGACCGAAAACGTCGCCGGACTCACGTTCGACCAGTCGGTTTCTTCGTCCGGCTATTCGCTCCAGCAGCGTTCCTTCACGGTTCCCCCGGGACGATACGCCGTCCATGCAAGCGTGATGGACCTGGAATCGAAGACCGAAAAGAAGGCTTCCTACAGCTGCGTCGTGCCGGACTTCACGGCGTCTCTTGTCGCGCTCAGCGATCTGATGATCGTCAGCAGGATCACCGTCAAAGACGGCAGGAAATCGATTCTGCCGAATGTGTCCCCCAATGTGGGGAATATCTCCGGGGCTTTTTACGTGTTCTTCGAGGTCTATGACCGGGCGGGGGCGGATTCCCTCCGGTTCGAGGCGCGCGTGCTTGACGCGAAAGGGGAGGTGGTTGTCCGGACCGATACGACGGAGCTCGTGCAAACCGGAAGGAACGAGGTTTTCGTGCGGATTGACAACTCGGCGATGCCCCTGGGTGACTACCTGCTCTCCGTCAGGGCCGTTCCCGCCTCGGTTCCGCGTGACGCGCCGAACGCGGAGAAATCGTACATCGCCTCGAGGGGGCGGGCGATCATTGTCCGCTGGAACGGTCTCCCCAGAGCCATGAAAGATATTGACCTCGCGATCGAGCAGCTCGAGTATATCGCCAAAGACAATGAGATGTCTGAGCTGAAATCCGGGGCGACGCTGGCGGAGAAGCAACAGAAATTCCTTGAATTCTGGAAAAAACGGAGTACGAACCCGAACGCGCCCCGCAACGAGAAAATGGCGCTCTACTACGCGCGGGTCAACTATGCCAACAAGCACTTCACGCGTTACCGTGAGGGATGGCGGACGGACATGGGGTTGGTGTTCATCCTCCTGGGGCCTCCGAGCAACGTGGAACGGTTTCCTTTTCAGATAGATGAAAAACCCGAAGAGGTCTGGCAATACTACGACCTGAACTACCAGTTTGTTTTCAGGGACGAAAACGGGTTCGGGGATTACCGCCTCCTGACGCCGCTATGGGAAGTGTACAACCGCCGCCGTGAGTTCTGAGCCGGTTCTTGACGATCGCCCGCGTAATCGGTATACTCCGACCATGGGTTCCACCCGTCGGCACGGCCTGATTTTCCTCCTCTTCGCTTCGTCCTTCCTCACTCCGGCCGCCACGATCCGCTCCTTCTCGGTCCAGGGGAACAGCGTTTTCACCGGGCGCGAGATCGCCGGCTGGCTCTCGACCCGGGCGGGTGCGCCATTCTCGGAGGCGGCCCTCCGGAGCGATTCAGGCCTGGTTCTGGACTCATACCGTGCACAGGGGTACCTCGGCGTGCGGATCCGGTTCGGCCCCCCTTTTTTCTCCCCTGACAGCGCATTCGTCGACATGATCCTTGTAATAGAGGAGGGAAGGCAGACTGTTCTCTCCCGGCTCGGCGTGACGGGGGGGATCCGGCTCTCCGAAGCGGAGATACTCGATCGTTTCGATCTCGGTCCGGGATCTCCGCTGAACCAGAGTCTCCTGGAACGGGACATCGAGGCACTCCTCGTCAGGTACGAAAAGATGGGTTACCCGTTTGCCCGCTGCTCCATCGACAGCCTCGCGAGCCGTCGGGGAGGGCTTGAAGACTCCGTGCAAATTGAGCTCCGGGTCGAGGAAGGCCCCAGGATGACGATCGATGAGATCCGCGTGGAAGGGAACAGGGAGACGGATGCGTCGGTCATCACACGCGAAACGCGTCTTGAGCGGGGTGAACTATTCAACCCGGTCAAGATCGACGCAATCAGGGAGCGATTGAACAGGTTGAATATTTTCTCCTTTGTCGCGGATCCCGAGTTGTACATACGTGACGGCCACGGGGGGCTGCTGCTCAAAGTCAAAGAAGGGAACACGAACACATTTGACGGGATTCTGGGGTACATCCCTCCGGCTGCCCCGGGTTCATCCGGATATCTGACAGGCCTGGCATCGGTGTCGATGCGCAACCTTTTCGGCACGGGGCGGAAACTCAGCCTTCGCTGGCAGCGAGAGGACCGCCTCTCTCAGGAAATCGGGGTCCGCTACGTCGAGCCGTGGATATTCAGCCTCCCCGTCAACGTCGGGGGAGGGTTCCTCCAGAGGCAACAGGACAGTACATACGTGCGGCGCACAGTGGACATCCGGACGGAACTGATGCTCTCAGAGGAGCTGTCCGTTTCCCTGGTTTTCAGTGCCGAGAAGGTAATCCCTGCGACGGACTCGGCGACGGTTGCGCAGGTGGTCGGGACCAACGAGACCACCGGCGGAGTCGAGTTGCAGTACGACACGCGGGACGACGTCTACAGCCCGGAATCGGGGGCGCGGTACCGGACAGATTATCACTACGGCCATAAGTCCATCGGATCGGTTCCCGCGGGCGCCGCCCTCCCGGGGGTCACGGGAGGTACGGTCCAGCGGCTGGGGGTGGACCTGGAGTTCTTTCTCCCTGCGTTCCGGCGACAGGTGGCAGCATTCGGCCTCCACGGCAGGGAGATCCGGACAGGACAGGTCCAGCAGGGTGAGCTGTATCAGTTCGGCGGTGCGAACACGCTTCGGGGGTACCGGGAAAACCAGTTTCTGGGTGCCGAGATCATATGGACGAACGCGGAATACCGTTTCATACTGGCACGGCGGTCATTCCTGTTCGGGTTCCTGGNNTTCAAGTACGGCTACGGGATCGGGATACGGCTCGACACCGCGCTGGGAAACCTGGGGGTGAGTTTTGCGCTCGGTCAGGGGGACTCATTCGGCACCGCAAAAATCCACATCGGACTCATCAATGATTTCTGACCACAGGCCTGCATCTCTCATGAATGTGGAAGACTCCCTCCGCCTGAGGGGGCTTCGGGTCGCCGGCATCGACGAGGCGGGGCGGGGCCCGCTTGCCGGCCCGGTCGTGGCGGCTGCCGTGATATTCCAGGAGGGCACATTCATTCCGGGTGTTGACGATTCGAAGAAACTCACGCCGCGGGCGAGGGCCGGGTTGTTCGATCTGATCATGAGCCGCGCACTTGCAGTCGGTATCGGGTCGGTCGACAACACGGTGATCGACGAAATCAACATACTGAACGCGACGTTTCTCGCAATGGATCGCGCCGTCGGTTCACTCGGCCTCCGGCCCGGGCACCTGATTGTCGACGGGAACCTGTTCAGGCCCGGCGCCGCCGCTTCAGGGATTCCGTTCAGCACGGTCATAGGAGGGGACGGAGAGTGCTTTTCGATTGCCGCAGCCTCGATCCTGGCAAAGGTGACGAGGGACAGGCTGATGGAGGAATTCGAAGAGGTGTACCCGGGATACGGGTTCGCAAGACACAAAGGGTACGGGACTGCCGACCACCGCGCAGCGATTTTCCGGCTCGGCTTCTGCCCGATCCATCGCCGCTCTTTCCATGCCGCCCCTCCTTCCCCCCCTGTCTTTGCAGACCGGCTGGAATGAAGACACCTCCCGGGACCCCGCCCCCCGTCCAGCCTGATTTTGAGCCTGATGTTCGGCCTGAGTTTCGGGGTAAGCCCCGCCGTAATCTCCGGCGTGAAGGAGCAAGGGGAGAGGAGATCGCCGCGCGTTTTCTCGTCGAGCAGGGATATCGGATCGTCGAACGGAATTTCCACTTCAGAAGAAAAGGGGAAATCGATATCATCGCCCGGGAAGGGGAGTACCTGGTCTTCTGTGAAGTGAAGATGCGGACGAACGATGAGTATGGCCTGCCGGAGTACGCAGTCACTCCCATGAAGCAGGAGACGATCCGCAGGGTCGCCTCTGCGTACCTCGCCGTCAAGGGTGTCAGCGGTCAGCCCTGCAGGTTCGATGTTGTGGCGATCCGGTTCGAGGGTAATACGCCGGCGATCACTCTGTTGAGAAACGCCTTTTGAACGGACAACTGGTAACCATCAAGGAGTTCCCGCATGCATGCACTTCCGCTGATCATCGGCTCCCTCTGCGTTATGGCGATAGCCTACCGGTACTACAGCGCATTCATCGCTGCCCGGGTGGTCGCACTGGATGACACCCGGGAGACCCCCGCACACACGTTGAACGACGGCCAGAACTACCTCCCGACGAACAAATGGGTGCTGTTCGGCCATCATTTCGCTGCGATCTCGGGGGCGGGCCCCCTCATCGGACCGGTGCTGGCGGCCCAGTTCGGCTATCTCCCCGGCCTCCTCTGGCTGGTTGTCGGTGTTGTGCTGGCCGGGGCCGTGCATGACTTCANNAATGAGATCAGTCCCCTCGCGGGTCTCATAGGTTCGATCGCCATAATGATCATCGTCGTCATCGCGCTGGCGGGACTCGGCCTCGCTGTCGTCAACGCGCTGCGCGAGAGCCCGTGGGGCACGTTCACGATCGCCATGACGATCCCGATCGCGCTGTTCGTGGGACTCTGGATGTACCGGATACGGCCGGGGAGGATCGTCGAGGCCAGCGTGATCGGCGTCGTCGGCGTAATCGCCTGCGTGGTACTCGGCGGGTTGATCCCGGGATCATTCCTTGCTCCTTACTTCACACTTTCCCGCGAGGGGATCACGATCGCGATGTGCGTGTACGGGTTCCTGGCGTCCGTGCTCCCTGTGTGGCTTCTCCTCGCTCCGCGCGACTACCTCAGTTCCTACATGAAGATCGGCACGATCGGGGCACTGATCGTGGGTGTCATCGTGGTCAATCCGGTCCTGAAGATGCCCGCCGTTACCGCCTTCGCCTCCGGCGGCGGCCCGATCATACAGGGGAAGCTGTTTCCTTTCCTGTTCGTGACGATCGCCTGCGGCGCGATATCGGGGTTCCACGCGCTTGTGGCGTCAGGGACGACTCCGAAGATGATCAATAAGGAGTCCGAGGCGCGCATGATCGGGTACGGGGCGATGCTGATGGAGGGGGTCGTGGGCATCATCGCGCTGATCGCAGCCTGCTCGCTGGAGATGGGGGACTATTTCGCCATCAACATCTCGCCGGAAAAGTTCGCCGCTGTTGCACAGATCCACGGGTTCTCGGTTGTCAATCTTGCGGAGCTCTCCCGGGAGGTGGGCGAGAACGTGGTCGGCAGGACCGGGGGCGCCGTGTCCCTTGCCGTGGGGTTTGCGCAGATCTTCACCGCGATGCCCGGGATGAGGGCCCTGATGTCGGTCTGGTACCACTTTGCCATCATGTTCGAGGCGCTTTTCATACTTACGACGATCGATGCGGGGACCCGCGTGGCGAGGTTTCTGCTGCAGGAGTTCGGAGGAAGGGTATGGAAGCCGTTCGAACGGACCGACTGGCTCCCGGGAACGGTACTGTCGACCTCGCTCGTCGTCTTCGCGTGGGGGTATTTTATCTGGACCGGAAATGTCAGCACGATCTGGCCGATGTTCGG
>PMDK01000002.1 GCA_003154425.1 Ignavibacteriota bacterium | reverse complement strand
GGTACCCGCGGGCAATGCATTCCACCGGAAGCGGACGCGCCTTGCGGACGACCATGCTCCTCCCGGCAAATACCCCGGCATGGGACCGGAACGGTTCCGGGAACTCGCTGATGTCGGTGCTGATCAGGTGATTATCGACGACACCGGCGAGTTTTCTGAACCAGAATGCGGAGATCTGCGTCAGCACCTTCCCCTTGTTCGGTATGCCGTCCGGGAGAATGACATCAAAGGCCGAAAGGCGGTCCGTCGCGACGATGAGGAGGTTCTCCCCCAGGTCGTACACGTCGCGGACCTTCCCCTGTTTCGCAGGAGACAGACCGGAGAGTGCGGTGGTGGAAATGACGGTCGGTTTCATTCTCCAAATAACAAAATTCCCGGCGGGAAAACAAGTGACAAAAAATCCCGCCACGAATCGGCGGGATGATCAACTCCCGTTGCAATACGGCAGGATGAACGAATCCCGCCAAAGAGCGGCGGGACATGGAATGCCACACCGCCCGTTACCGGTCGAGAGGGACTCCGAGAATGTCTTCAATTGATCCCCGGACGAGCGTCTTATGGGGCGGCACTGCCGAGTCGGCCCGTCCGATCCCCCCGAACCTCAGACCTTTCCATTCGGACTCGATCTTTGATTTAACAAAATCCTGGACAACCTTCTGAACATTCATCGCCAGTGGTCTCCCCTTCTTCACCGAGTCCACGAAAACATCGACTTCGATTCTCGCACTTGTGACCCGCTTCGGCACAATCATGTAGTTCATGGTCGGAGCCCTTCGCCACCGGTACGAGCAGTCGGTTGTACTGAATGTCGATGGGACGCTGCGGAAGCTCCGGTCATCGGACGTCGGAACGAGCGTCACGGTCACACGACCGAATTTCTGGCCCCCGCGTGAGGATAGCATGACCATTGTTCTCCTTGAGGTTACGGCGGCGGACGATTGGTCGATCTGGCGCCGCCCGTGGTGGGAAAGGAACAGACCAATGTGACTCAAACGGAAGTCATATCAAGTTAGTAAAATCCGGATTCTGATTTGTGTCCCATCTCACGTGCGCCGTCACAAGACCGCCCAGCGTTATAACGCATTCATTTGTAATGACTTAATCTCAGTCCAGGAAACGGACGCCGAGGGACACGGCCTCGGAGAGGAGAAGGAGATACAGGTCCTTCGGGATGTCGACAGCCCCAAACTGCCGTATGTGCTCGTTCATGATCTGCGTGTCGAGCAAGCGGTATCCTCTGGACTTAAGCCTGCCGACGAGCGAGACGAGCGCAAATTTGGATGCGCTCGGGATCCGGCTGAACATCGATTCTCCGAAAAAAGCCCCCCCGAGTGCCACGCCGTACAGCCCCCCGACCAGCTTCTCCTCCAGCCACGTCTCCACGGAGTGCGCAACTCCCATGCTGTGCAGTTCCGTATAGACGCGTATGATATCGCCGGAAATCCAGGTCCCGTCCGGGCATCTTCCTTCCGCACACTCTCTGATGACCTGATCGAATGCCCGGTCCACGGTCATCGTGCATGGCGAACGTTTCATCTCCCGGCGGAGACTCCTCGGAACATTGAAGCCCTCGAGCGGAATGATCGCCCTCGGGTCGGGAGAGTACCATACGATGGGGCCCGAACGGGATTCGGCCATGGGGAAAAATCCGCTTCGATACGCCGAGATCACGACGGCCGGATCGAACCGCTCATCTGCAGACGTCCGGGGCGAATTCACCAGGGGCATGAATCACCGGGGGAGGGGGACATCCTGTCTCTCCATGATCTCGGGGCCGCCGCAGCTGGTCACCACAGCAGCTCTCATACACCGTCCTCCATCGGTCCGATGTACTGTTCGTACAGGCGGATGAGCTTTTTTTGCGACATTGTGTCGAGGTCTTCGTCATCCGTGTCGCGCTTCACGAACATCTCGAATTCCTCCTGATCGTACCGCTTCATCTTCCTTGCGTAGTCCCTCAATTCGAGGATCAGGGCATGTTGCTCCGCGTGAGTCATTGTTCCTCCGGCGATTCTGGTGTAACGTGTTTCAGCGACTGGATCCGGCATACCGTGCGAAAGCCGCAATGCCCGCACAGCTTCCGGACAAGCTCGGGACGCGTGAGCGGGAATCGGCCTCCGGTGATCCCCTCGAGTATACTCCCGACGAAGCGCGCCGTTTCCCCGATGATTTCGCGGATTTCCCGTTCATCCCGTACGATCTGTCTGGAGCGCGATCCGGCGGGGAACGCCCTGCCGCGGAAATCGTCCGCCACCAGGGCCGGTTTCAGCTCCACCTCATCCCGCAGCCGGTAATAGAATCCTCCCGCCGGCGCGAGATCGCGACGTCCCGCGCCTTCCAGCAGCGCTTCTGCTGCAACGATGTAGGCCGGAAGCTGGAGGCTCAACCCCTCCCGGATTTCACNNCCTCGAAATATCCCGGCTCCATCGCGTCATCCCGTCCCCTCTCGTTTTCAAGGAATCGGCGGAGGAGCCCCTCCCCCGTCCCGCCCCTCCCCAGTATGAGCTCCTTTTCTATATCCCAGAACACGTCAGGTATGTCAAGAGATTCCATTTTCCGTGCCGTGATCGTCACCAGTTCCTTCACCGCCTGCTCGAAATCCGCCGGCAAAGCGCCTTTCAGGGGAGGGGCGTTCCTTTCCCGCCGGCCGGAGAAGAACTCGTACAGCGAATCGTGGAGCAGTGCCCCCTTTTCCACCGGCGTCATCCCCTCCTCGAACTCC
>PMDK01000339.1:23196-27738 GCA_003154425.1 Ignavibacteriota bacterium | reverse complement strand
TTAGACGACGGGGCAATTGTCAAAAGCGGTATTAATTTAACGAATTTGATCCGTAGAGTCAACGACACCAGACTAACACCGTTAACCGCTTTTGATTCCTGATGGTCGAAAGCGCGTTTCGGTCACCACGAAGCGCGAGCTGGTTGGGCTGTATACCCCGGTCGTGGCAGGTCCCGGCAATCAATTCCCTGACCAGCCCCGGTCCGGTCGGTGGGGTGACAATTCCGGTCCATTGTCACTTATGGCTGGCTCGACCGGACTCTGAACCAGCGGGTCCCCCCCTGGAAGCGTCTGTCAATAGGCCACCACAAATTCAAAAACAAAAACCCGTCCCTATCTTGGCACTAAATCCATGGCTAACCGGATTGCCTAACAGATAACCATCGCCCTTGTAGCTTGTTTGGCCAAAGAGAGACAATGTACTATTAACGTGATACGTAGCTTCTATATGTACCTTGCCGGAAAGTGTTGTTTCCCGATACCTGTCATTATCTCTTTCATAGTAGAGGAGATTGAAGCCTTGCTTCCACAAATCAAAGCCCACATCACATTTGAGCGAAGGGAATCTGATTATATTCAGAATGTTTATTTCAATACCATAACTCTTGCCGTCAATATTTCCATCACTCCAGCGGTAATATGCCTCATATAAGGTTTTGTTATATTTCAAATATGTCCCCGCGTAATACTCATATCCGAAGGGTGAAAGGTGGAAATCGGCAAAAGGTAAGAAAGCAAAATTCTCTATTTCAATCATTGGATTCCTAACCCGGGATTTACCAAGTATGATGAAATCTCTGAAATAGTTAAAGAGAGAGATTAACAGGCTTGGGTCGGCAAAGGTCCAGTATGCGCCATGCAGTGCCGAATCATATATCTGTTGTTCATTGTCTTTTGATTTGTTGCTAAAGGCTTTTATATATCTAACAATATCCCCCCAATGAGTAGGATTGGTCCATTCCTTTGAACCAACTCTTGGTGTACCGAGAATGTACATGGGCAAATCGATCTTTAATGCAAAAGAATATATGTCATAATGATTAGAACAGTCGTTTAGCAGACTTTGACGAAACGCTTCACGCGAGAATATAGTATTACTCNNTTTCCTCTATCAATAATCCATAGTAAGGCAAATCTTCCCTATGGAAATCAAGACGACAAGCGCCGCCGAAAATGACAGAACCGATAAGGTATGAGTTGATTCTTGCATTAAATTCACGTGCCCGAAAGCCATGGCCCATAAATTCATGTTGTATGGTCGAAAGCCAATTGGTGAAAACAAAATTCCCGCCGTCGATCAATAACCTGCCTTAGAAACTCCGTCTATCACCACAATAATTGACGCCTGTGTTTGTGTCGGGGTTGCATGATAGCTCATCCAGACCCCTGCCAAACAGGTGCGAGACAGACAAAAGATTCTGTGCAGAACCGGTCATATCGTAGAAACCATCATACACAAACAGGTAGTTGTCGTGTGTGGAAGCAATCCCCTGATTCCGATCTCCCTGTTTGTCTACGTTCAATAGAGAATCTCGAACCTGGGCTGAAACTGTCATGAACGAAGAAATACATAACAATAATGCCATCGTAATTCTAAATGGATACATAGATGCCACAAGTATATTCGATCCGGTTTGAAAGCGGTTCATCGATGCAGTAGTCAGTGGACACTGAACCAGCTACCAGATCAGCGCCTTGATCTTGTCCGCATAGGTCCGGCCGACCCTCACTTTTGCATTCTTTCGCATCGTTGCCTCAAATCCCCCCTCGCCGTCGCTTGCCATGCGCTGCACAGCGTCATGGGCGACAATGAACGACCTGTGTACGCGGGCAAAGCGGCTCCGGATCCATCCAGTAAGGCTGAGATTGGAAAGGTAAGAGTCATCGGCCGCGGGAAGCTCACTCAGGATCCGGGTTGAGCATCCATGGGCAAAAGCTAATCATCTGCATCCTGAGAGGCAATACGCGACTTCGATTGCTATTCCCCGAGTAAGGCTTTATCTTTCCGATGTTGTGCGAGTTCCTTTAGACACGCTTTTGGTCCGACTGGATTGAGGGCTGTTGTGTCTGTAACCGACACATAAATGAGTGAGAACACGATGGTTGACCGACAGAAGCCGCAGGCTGCTGAAGATGTGGGATTGATGGTCGGATTTCCGCCTCCGCATGATCAGGTCTATAGTCTTCTACCGAGTTTGCGTCGAAGGAGGACACGATGATAGCCAAGGCTGTCTGTGTAGCATTCACTGACCTTCTGCTTTGCGCCTTTGCGTCCGCTCAGTGGGTTCAGAGCAATCTGCCCGATAGTCTCACTGTTAGTTGTTTTGCCGTGAGCGGCACGAATCTCTATGCGGGCACTGCCGCCGGGGTATTCCTCTCCTCCACCGGCGGCTCAAACTGGGCACCGTTCATCTCTGGCCTCACAAGCTCGTATATCTACTCTCTTGCCGTCCAGGGAACAGAACTCTTTGCAGGGACGAGTGGCGACGGCGTTTTCCGTTCCACCGACCGGGGTGCTACCTGGACTCGTACAAACCTGACGACGGGGTACGTCTATTGTCTGGCTCTCAGCGAGACGAATCTGATCGCCGGCACCGGAGGGGGCGCATATCTTTCGACAGATCGCGGAACAAGCTGGACGCACTCCGACCTTGGCCTCTCAGGCACTCTGAACGCATTTCTTGTCTACGGGAAGGACCTCTTCGCCGGTACCGGCGGCGGTTTATTTCTCTCCACCGATGATGGCGCGAGTTGGGCCGAATCGGACTCCGGGTTACCGTTCTCCTCGTTCGTTTCTTCGCTGGCCGCCTGTGGGACAAATCTCTTTGCCGGGATTATGCTTCCCGTCTTTCCCCCCGCGAATGTGGTTTATAGCTCCTCAAACAGCGGCAGAAACTGGGCCAGAGCGGACTCCGGTTTCCTGGGCAGCTTCACAGTTAGCACCTTTGCTGTATATGGGACGAATCTCTTCGCCGGGGTAGCCGACCATTTTCATCCGCCCGGGGGCGGAGTATATGTCTCAAGCAACAACGGCACAAGCTGGACTGCTGTCAACACCGGATTGCCACCGAAAGAGGCTGTCCTGTCTCTCACTGTCAGCGGGACGAGTCTTTTTGCTGGTACATATGACGGTGTATGGAGACGGCCGTTGTCAGAGATGGTAACGGGGATCGGGATCTCATCGACTGAAGTGCCAGGGAAGTTCAAGCTTGAGCAGAACTACCCCAACCCCTTCAACCCCGGCACGACCATCAGGTTCGAATTGCCGGTAGCCTCACACGTGAGCCTGAGCGTGTTCGACATTCTCGGTCGTGAGGTGTCCGTGTTGGTGAACGAGAGGATGGAGGCGGGAGTTCATGGAGTGCGGTTCGAGGCACATGACCTTGCGAGCGGCGTGTATCTGTATCGGCTGCAGGCGGGGAGTTTTGTGAACACGAAGAAATCGGTGATCCTCAAATAGCGACAACACGCGGGGAGTCTCAAAGCTTCCTGCGGAGCTCTCTCACTCAATGTTCCGAATCCTGCACCATGGCCCCGGGGGATACGTATGCCTGCCCGCACGCCGTGGCTTTCCCTCCGCTCCGTACAGTCGTTGCGGTTTCTCCTTCCGCTTGAACGTGCTCGCCGTCTCCCCCTGAAATGGAAAGAGAGAAACTCTTCCATCGCCGGGCAGAACTACAGATTCTCCGCATGTGGTATTGTCACCACACACAGGTGAATGTGACGCTGCACATGCGGGCTTGATCAACTTGGTGCTATCTTGTTGATGACACGCAAGTTCCTTTAAGCAGGCCTTTCGTCGCCACTGAGGGAGGCTTGTCCTGTTCTCAGGACCAGGGTAGGCACACGTATTCTGCCGATTGCTTGAAGGATTGGCCAATGCATCGTTCCACCAAACCAGGATCAAAATGACTTCCCTAAGATCACTTCTCATTGTCATGTTAATCGCCCTCGGTTCGCAGACGGGGAAAGCAGCAAGCCACGCAGATACACTCGTCAACGCTTCATGGCAGGCGTGGCAGGGACAGGATTACGCTCTTGCTGAAAAGCAATTTCGTGCAGCCATTGCCGCCGACCCGGCGAATGCGCGCGGCTACGTAGGTCTCGCGCTACTCGAAAACACGCGTGAGAGCTATCGGGCGTGCTGGGACGCCCTCAAGCTGCTCTCGGCAAAGGAGCCCAACATCTATCCGTACCTCTTTTCGTTCTGGCAGACCATACGCTTCAGGCTCAAGAATGAGTACGCCGAAACAGGTCTGCTGGAATACCTTGAGAAACTCTCAACTGCGGCAGACGATCGCGGGGTTCTGCGGGCGCAAACGGCAGAAGCGCTCGAAGAGTACTACCGCGAGCGGCACCTGATTCGTGATGCAAACGAATGGCATGCGAGGATAAACGCGGTCAGTGACTGGATGATGATCGGGCCGTTCGAAAATGTGTCCGCTTCGGGGTATGACAAGGTGTACCGGCCCGAAACGGAGTTCAATCCGGCGGCGACCTATGAAGGCAAGGGAGGTGTCCCGGCGTCGTGGTTCCCGATCG
>PMDK01000339.1:0-23089 GCA_003154425.1 Ignavibacteriota bacterium | reverse complement strand
CTCCAGCAAGGCTGGAACCGCATCCTCATCAAGTGCGGGTGTTCGGAAATCGGCAAGTGCAACTTCCTCGTACGCGTTACTGATGAGCATGGAGAGCGCATTGAAGGGCTCCGCGTGTCGACGGAGGCGCAGACCTATCTTCACAAGCCTTCGGCACCCGTCACCTTGCTGGAGAACTCGTTCGAATCGTTCTTCAAGGGGCAAATCGAGTCATATCCTGATCGGCCGGAGAACTACGCTCTTCTTGCACAGTTATATCTCCGCGACGACAAGGCGCCGCAAGCCGAGCGTGTTCTGCGCTCGGCATTGACGCGATGGTCACGCTGTACGCTGTTCTACACGCTCCTGATGGAGGCGTACCAGCGCGGGACCAAACAGAATGAGACTGAGGAACTTCTGGTCAAGCTCTCCACAATCGACAGCAAGTTGCCGCAGGTTCTCAGCTACCGCATAGCCGAAGCACTGCGCAATGAGGAGTACCAGAAAGCCGAAGAGCTTCTCAGCCAGCTCAGGAACCAGGGCTACAACCCTGAATACGTTTACCAGATGGAGATCGAGCTTCTGGGAAAACAGAAGGAGATCGACAAACTGGTCACGCTGGTCGCAGAAGCGCACGCGAAATTCCCGTTGAACTGGGATTTTGCCGGGCTCCAGGCGGCCGTCGAGTCGGAAATCCATCACGACCCGGAGAAAGCTGCCGGTGTCGTCAAAGCCTACCTCGCGAGGAACTATGGTCTGATACATCTGTCCGCAATGGCGACGTATTATCTCAAAGCGGGCAAGCTCGACAGGTGGGAAGAGGCGATGAAGGAAGCCCTTGAGCTCTCGCCGGGGACAACCGGGTATGTCTATTCCATGGGACTTATCTACCAGCTCGCCAAGGACTATCCGAAGGCTGAGCAGGCATTTCGTCGCGCGCTGACACTCTGTCCGAGCGGCTCGGTGTACTGGTCGAAACTGGCGGAGGTGTACAAGGCGACCGGCCGGACCGAAGAGGCGAAGGCGGCATATGCTTCCGCGCTGAAATTCGATCCGCGGGACTTCGCGTCGCGTGAAACACTGCGGGCCCTTGAAGGGAAGCAGCCTATATTCTCGGCCTTCACGTCATTCAATGTCGATAGCCTCATTCGCACGGCCCCGACCAGGAAGGAATACGAAAGCGATGACGGCGTGATTCTGCTCGATGACACCAAGCGTGTCGTCTACGAGCAGGGGGCGTCGATGGTAATGTCTGAGCTGTTGGTGAAGGAGTTCAGCACGAGAGGAATCGATGCGTGGAAGGAATACTCCATCAATTATAACAGGTATAACGAGGTGTTGATCGTCGAGAAGGCTGTGACGATCAAGCGAGACGGAACGGAGGTGAAGGCAGACGTCAACAACGGGGACGTCGTGTTCAAGTCGCTCGAACCGAACGACTGTCTTTACCTGAAATGGAAGGTGAAGAACTACTACAGCGGCATGCTCGCAAAACATTTCTGGGACACGCATTATTTCAACGGGTTCTTTCCCATCTGCATAAGCAGGTACTCGCTTATGGTGCCGAAAGACGTGCAATTCACGCATCAGACGCAGCTCACACAGGATGCGCCGACCGTTCGTCGGATCGATGAGGGGGTGCTGTACGAATGGCAGCTGAGAGACGAACCCGCGGTTCGCTATGAACAGGGGATGCCGGTATTCCAGGACGTCGCGAAGATGCTCCAGGTGTCGAGCCTTCCTTCGTGGGGGTACATAGCAAGCTGGTACTCGGACGTGGCCCGGACAAAGACACGTGCGACGTTCGAGATAAAGGACCAGGTGGCAAGCCTGTTCGACAAGAAGCCGGGAATGAGTGATGAAGACAAGGTAAAGGTGATTTACGACTTCATCACCGAGAACATCCATTACAGCAGCGTTTCGTTCAGACAATCGGCCTATATCCCGCAACGGGCCCGGGACGTACTGGTTCAGCGAATGGGAGATTGCAAGGACATGGCGACTCTCTGTATCGCCATGCTGAACGAGGCGGGAATCAAGGCTCATTATGTTCTCGTCAACACGTGGGATGAGGGATATAACCGGAATGTCCCTCCCGGCATTGCCTTCAACCACTGCATTGTCGGCGTGGAATTGAAGCGCGGGGTCATGCACATTGACCTGACCGCAACGAACTTCCCGATCGGCAGTATCCCTCCGGTCGTGAACGGCGCGTTTGCACTTGCGATTGAAGACAGTACGCGCATGCCGATGTACCTCGGAGGGGAACATTTCCTGTCGAACAATCTTGTCAGGACGAGCACAGCATCCCTGAACGACGACAACAGCATGACGTATGTTTGCTCGACGCGACGGACCGGAGCTGCGGGCGCCAATGTCAGATCGCGCTACAGAAACAAAAGCAAGGCGGAATGCATCAAGAGCCTGACTGAGACGCTCAGCAACGATTACCCGAACATCCAGGTGAAGGATATCACCGTCAAGGACATCGACCGCCTGGATTCAGTTATTGAGGACAACCAGGAATACCGGGTGCCTCAATTCGTCGCCGAGACCGGCGGATTCAAGCTGGTCCGGATGCCATGGACGGACAAGCTCTCTCCCGCTGAAGCGCTGTCATATGAGTCTCGCAAGTATCCCTACGTCCTGGGGACCGGGGAGGATACCGTCATGCAGTCTCTGCGCCTCAAGTTTCCGGCCGGATATACGCTGCAGGAGGTGCCCAAAACCAGAATATTATCAAACGGCGTCGGTACCTACAGCGTGGAGTACAAAAGGTCGGCGGGGGAATTACTCGGTACCCGTATGCTCGTCTACAAGAAATCGGACGTGAACCCTGACGAGTACCCCGAATACAAGAAGTTCTACAACGAAGCGCTCAAAGAGGACAACCGGCAACTGCTTCTGAAGAAGATGAAGTAGGAAGTGTATTGGTCCTGTGTGCCCTTGCCGGAGGAGTCCGGCAAGAGCTACACAGGATAAGTTCAAGCACGGCTTGACTTTACGTGCCGAATGGCTTAATTTTTGGCGCATTTTGGTTTGCGATACATGGACACGAGCGAGAAGGAATACCGAGATGACCAGACCGCCCGCACTGATTTTCTCCGTTGCTCTATTGATCGGGCTTGTGGCCGCACCGCTGCAGGCACAACACCTCATGGGGCGCTGGTCACTGGGGGTTGAGGGTGGGATGAACTACTGGGTAGCGGATTATGACAAGCTGAAGACCGGGGTCGGGGGGCAGGCGGTTGTCCGTTTCGGATTTTCGAAGTACGTCGGCATCGGACTCGCCGCGGGATATGAGGTACTCAAAACAGAAAACAGCAGAGATTTCGGACCCGGCACGTTGCACGGCTTCATGAGGCTCGACGGGGTGCCCGTCTCCCTGCTCCTGTACGTGCATTTCTTCCCGAAGGGGACATTCAACCCGTATCTGTACGCCGGCGGGGGAATGTTCTTGTACCGGCGAACGGCGTACCCGGGGGCGCAGCCGGCGTACCCGGTGGACGGAGTGTGGCGGTCCTCCGGGATCGCCCCCCTGGGGATGGGATTTGAGGCGTTCACGTCGAGCCGGGTGGCCGTGGACTTCAGTGCGGGGTTCCACGTGTTGAACAAGTCCGTGGACGCGCGGCCGGCGAGCCCGGTCAAAGGTTTCGCCACAGCGAAGATCGGGCTGACGCTCTACCTCAATTCCAGCGACGATGACGATGACGATAGCGACGGTCTGACCAATGCCGAGGAGCGGCGGTACGGGACGGACCCGAACAATCCGGACACCGACGGAGACGGTCTGACGGACGGCGAGGAAGTGAAACGGTATCACACGAATCCCCTCAATCCTGATACGGATGGTGACGGGCTCACTGACGGCGAAGAGGTCCACAAGTACCGCACCGATCCGACGAAATTGGACACGGACGGCGACGGGCTTTCCGACGGGGACGAGGTGTTCAAGTATCACACAAACCCGTTGGCCGTCGACACCGATGGTGATGGGTTGTCGGATGGCGAGGAGATTCTGAAGTACCATACCGATCCTCTGAAGGTCGATACGGACAGCGACGGATTATCGGACTGGGAAGAAGTGAAGATCTATCACACCGATCCCCTCAATCCGGACACCGACGCAGACGGGCTGACCGACGGGGATGAAGTCCACAAATATCACACCGACCCGCTCAACCAGGACACGGACGGGGGCGGCGTGGACGACGGAACGGAAGTCAAGCGTGGAACCAACCCGCTCGATCCGCGGGATGATTACCCGATGGTGCTGCAAAAAGGGAAAGCCCTCGTACTGAACGGAGTCAATTTTGAAACGGGAAGCGCCGTCCTCACCGGCGGGTCGGACGCCGTGCTGGAGCGCGCTTATTACGCACTCACGAGCAACCCGCAGATCAGGATTGAAATTGCAGGTTACACGGACAACGTCGGTGATCAGAGAAGCAACCAGCGCCTCTCGCTCCGCAGGGCCGAGGCGGTCAGTTCATGGCTGACCCGGAAAGGGATCGCGGCGACGCGCATACTCACGGTCGGCATGGGAACGCGCGATCCCCTGGCCCCGAATACGACGCCGGAAGGGCGCGCGAGGAACCGCCGTATCGAGTTTCACGTACGGTAGATTCCCGGCGAAGCAATCCGGCACGTTGATTTTGAGCTCCTTTTTCCGTAAGTTTTGTACTGAATTCTCGCTATTTTCCGCCCGGATCGAAGGAGATCCTTATTGATCAGCCGATACGGCTATGACGTCGTCGGCACCGTGCTCGTCCTGTCAGTCCTCGGCACTGTTCTCGCGTCCCTCTTTGTCGACGTCAGAATCGTCAGGTTCGGCATTATCGCCGTTCTGGTGCTTCTCCTCCTCTTCACGCTCTATTTCTTCCGTGATCCGGACAGAACTTCCCCGGAAGGAGACAACCTGATTGTCGCTCCCGCCGACGGCGAAGTGGTGGCAATCTCCCCGCTCCGGGAGGAAGAATACCTCAAGAAGGACGCAATCCAGGTAAGCATCTTCATGTCTCCGCTGAATGTGCATGTCAACCGGTTCCCTGTTTCCGGGACCGTCGGCTTCTACCGGTACGTTCCGGGAGAGTATATCATGGCGTATGAGGAGAAATCCTCGCTCAGGAACGAGCGGACGCTGATCGGGATCGAAAACGCGCGTTGCCGGGTGCTGTTCAAACAGGTCGCGGGCTTCATTGCGCGGCGGATCGTTGCGCACGTCCGGGTCGGCGATCACGCCGTGGCGGGCGAGCGTTTCGGCATGATTAAGTTCGGTTCACGGGTGGACGTCATCGTTCCGCGGGAAGCCGGGATCAGCGTGAAACTCGGCCAGAAGACGGTGGGAGGGGAGACGGTCCTTGCGGTACTACCGTAGCGGCTCCCCGTAAGTCGCACAGACCGATTATCGAATGAAAATAACCCGAGCCGTTGTCCCCAGCCTGTTCACAGTGCTGAACATGTTCTGCGGGTTCCTGTCACTCATTCACTCGAGCCAGGGTGAATTCAGTGCGGCTTCCTGGTTCATCATCCTGGCGGCGGGATTCGATGCGTTCGACGGCATCATGGCGCGGATCACGAAATCGTCGTCCGAGTTCGGCGTCCAGATCGATTCCCTCTCGGATGTCGTGTCGTTCGGCGCCGCCCCCGCATTCCTTGCATACCGGCTCAGTCTCTCTTCCCTCGGGAGCATGGGAGTGCTTCTCAGTTCGTTCCTCATGATTTTTGGCGGGCTGAGGCTTGCGCGGTTCAATGTCCAGCTGTCCGGATTCGACAAGGATTTCTTCCTGGGGCTCCCGATCCCGGCCAGCGCGATAACGGTCGCGTCGTTCACGCTGAGTTTCACAGCTCCCGGCGGGACGCTGTACCCCCTGGCGACGGCACTGCTCCCCTGGATGGTGGTGGCTCTCTCCCTCCTGATGGTCAGCAAAGTAAGGTACGACACGCTCCCGCGCATTTCGCGCCGGGCGATCAGGAAGGAACCGTGGAAGTTCATGTTTGCGGTCCTCGCCGTGATCGTCGTCGTTGTGACCGGAGGTGGCGCGGTGTTTCCCCTCCTGCTTCTGTTCATCGCCCTGGGCCTGATCCGCTGGCTCGTGTCCACCGTCCGCCGGTGGACGTCGGGCGAGGCGAAATACGAAGCGGAGCATTCCGTCGAACCGACAAGCATCGACACGTAGAAGGAAGGATCCGACCGTGTATATTGCCAGGATCAGGGTGACGCTTCGGCCGTCAATTCTCGATCCCCAGGGGAAAGCCGTCCAGCACGCGATCGCTTCCCTTGGAGAGGGATCGGTGAGCGACGTCCGGATCGGGAAGTACATCGAGGCGAAGATCGATGCACCGAGCGAGAAGGAGGCGCGCCGCACGGCGGAAGAGGTCTGCAAGAAACTCCTGGCGAATCCTGTGATGGAAGACTACAGCTTCGATATTGCGGGGGTTGAGTGAACGGGAGGAAGATGAAATTCGGCGTGGTGGTGTTTCCGGGATCGAACTGCGACCATGATGCATACTACGCCTGCAAACAGATCATGGGGCAGGAAGCGGTGTTCCTGTGGCACAAGGAAGCCGATCTGAAAGGGGTGGATGCGGTGGTCCTCCCCGGGGGGTTCGCCTACGGAGACTACCTTCGTTGCGGCGCCATTGCCAGGTTCTCCCCGGTCATGAAGGAAGTCGCCCGCTTCGCGTCATCGGGAGGGACGGTGCTCGGAATATGCAACGGGTTCCAGGTCCTCCTGGAGGCCGGGCTCCTGCCGGGAGTCCTCCTGCGCAATGCCTCCCTCCGTTTTGTCTGCAAATATGTCCGGCTGCGGGTCGAGAATGCCGCGACGCGTTTCACGGGCGGATGCCTGCCGGGGGAAGTCCTCTCCCTTCCCGTCGCGCACGGCGAGGGGAACTACTTCACAGACAGCGCGACTCTTGAGAGGCTCGAAGGGGAGGGGCGGATCGTCTTCAGGTATTGCGACGCATCCGGCGCGATATCACCGGAGGCGAACCCGAACGGTTCACTCGCCGGGATCGCCGGGATCATCAACGAGAAGGGGAACGTCCTCGGCATGATGCCCCATCCGGAGCGTGCGGTGGACCCGCTCCTCCGCTACACGCACGGGCAAAAAGTGTTCGCTTCCATCATCGGGAGCTTCCTCTCAGGTGAACCCGTCCTCGTTCCCGCGCGGGCGGGACGCGATGCGGTCCCAGGCTGATGTCCCACCGGTTGACATTTGACGTCACGCGCCGCGCGCTCGACAGCGGTGCAATCTCCGTAGAGCGGGTCACGAGCGAGTTCCTCAATGCGGTCGAAGAGGGAAAGCGGCTCAACGCCTTCCTGAGCGTATTTCAGGATCGGGCGATGGAACAGGCACGAGCCGTGGACCGCAAACTTGCCGCCGGAAAGGGGGGAGCGCTCGCAGGCATGGTCGTTGCGCTCAAGGACGTCCTGTGTATGGAGGGAGAGAGGACGACCTGCGGTTCGAAGATGCTGGAGAATTTCGTTTCCCTTTACGACGCCACCGCTGTTGCCCGGCTTAGGGCCGCGGACGCTGTCCTGATCGGGAAGACCAACATGGACGAATTCGCGATGGGGTCATCCACCGAGAATTCGGCGTTCGGCCCGGTGCGGAACCCCGTGGACGAAACCAGGGTCCCCGGCGGATCGAGCGGCGGGTCGTGCGTCGCGGTGGCGGCAGGTATGGCCCACGCGGCCCTCGGGACCGACACCGGCGGCTCCATACGACAGCCGGCGGCGTTCTGCGGTGTGGTGGGATTGAAGCCGACGTACGGCCGCGTCTCCAGGTACGGGCTGGTGGCGCTCTCTTCATCGTTCGATCAAATCGGGCCGTTCGCCAATTCCGTCCGGGACGCTGCACGGGTCCTCCAGGTGATTGCCGGCCACGACGACCGGGACTCGACTTCCGCCACGGTTCCCGTTCCCGCGTATGAAGCGGCGCTGACGAAGGAGGTCCGGGGAAAGAGGATCGGACTTCCGGTGGAGGCGTTCGGGGAGGGTCTCGCGCCGGATATCCGCCGGGCGATCGACGGGTGCGTGGAGCTCCTTCGTGCGGGGGGAGCGGTCATAAGCGATGTGAGCCTCCCCCACTCCCCGTACAATATCTCTGCGTACTATATACTGATGACGGCGGAGGCCTCGTCGAACCTTGCACGATACGACGGGGCGCGGTACGGCCACAGGTCGGAGAAAGCGCGCGACCTGGCGTCGATGTACACGCTCTCGCGCAGCGAGGGTTTCGGCCCCGAGACGAAACGTCGCATCATGCTGGGGACATACGTTCTCTCGGCCGGGTACTACGACGCATACTACCGGAAGGCCCAGCGCGTCCGCCGCCTCATACAGAACGATTTTCTTGAGGCGTTCAGGAATGTCGACTGCCTGCTGATGCCGACCACGCCGACGACGGCGTTCGGATCGGGCGAAAAGATCGACGATCCGCTCGCCATGTACCTGTCGGACATCTACACGGTCTCGGCGAACCTCGCCGGCATCCCGGCGATAAGCGTCCCGTGCGGCCGCGACGGTCAGGGTCTCCCCATCGGGGTCCAGGTCCTCGGGCCGCAGTTCGGAGAGCCGGCAATCCTGAACGTGGCGGACTACCTCGAGCAGGCGAACTGATCCCCGTTCATTGTTGATCCTTTAAACACAACCGGGTACCACCCCCATGAGCATACTTGTCGGCAAATTGACGCGTCTCGTCGTTCAGGGCATCACAGGCGGCGAGGGGACCTTTCATACGAAGCAGATGCTTGACTACGGCACCAATGTCGTGGCCGGCGTGACCCCGGGAAAGGGCGGGACCTCCTACGCGGGGAACGAGAGCGACGCGTTCAAGCGGGCAGTCCCGGTGTTCAACACGGTGGCGGAAGCAGTCCGGAAAACCAGGGCGAACGCCTCGGTGATTTTCGTCCCCGCGCAATTCGCCGCCGACGCGATCCTGGAGGCGGGAAGCGCGGGGATCGGCCTCATTGTCTGCATCACGGAAGGGGTGCCGACTCGCGATATGCTCCGCGTCTATGACTTTGTCCGGGAAAGAAACATCCGGCTTATCGGGCCCAACTGCCCCGGGATTATTTCCCCCGGGCTCTGTAAAGTCGGCATCATGCCCGGCTTCATACACCGGAAAGGACGGGTCGGCGTCATTTCCAGGAGCGGAACGCTGACCTACGAGGCGGTCTGGCAGCTGACCGAACGGGGAATCGGGCAATCGACGTGCATCGGCATCGGCGGGGACCCGGTGATCGGGACCCGGTTCATCGATGCGATCGAACTCTTCAATCAGGACCCGGGAACCGATGCAGTGATCATGATCGGCGAGATCGGCGGTACCGCCGAAGAGGAAGCGGCCGAGTTCATCAAGAGGAAGGTCCGGAAGCCTGTCGTGGGGTTTATCGCGGGACGGACCGCCCCTGCGGGGCGCCGGATGGGGCATGCAGGTGCAATCATCGCCGGCGGGAAAGGGACCGCGCTGGAAAAGATGACGGCGATGCGTGTTGCCGGCATCCACGTCGTGGAGAGCCCTGCGATGATCGGCGAGACGATGGAGAAGGTGCTCCGGAGGCGGGGGCTCGTGGGCAGTGCCCCCGCGAAGAAGACTGCCGGGTCCCCCGGGACGAAGAGGGCGGGGGCGAAGAAGAAGCGCTGAGAGAGTGTCTCAGCGCTGCATGCAATGAACACACAGGGAGGGACAGTGGTCGAACGCACGCTTGCGATACTTAAGCCGGATTGTGTCAGGAGAAACCTCGCCGGGGAGGTCCTGGCGCGGATTGAAAAGGCCGGCTTCCGCATACTCGGCATGAAGATGGTGAAACTCACGGCCGAGACCGGGGGCGGGTTCTACGCCGTGCACAGGGGGAGGCCGTTTTTCAACGACCTGGTGGCGTTCATGAGTTCGGGGAAATGCATCCCCCTCGCGCTGGAAAAAGAGAATGCCGTTGCCGATTTCCGGTCACTTATCGGTGCAACCGACCCGAAAGACGCCGCCCCCGGGACAGTCCGCCGTGATCTTGCCTCCAGCAAGGGAGAGAATATCGTGCACGGCTCGGATTCGCCGGAGAACGGGAGAATCGAGATCGCTTTTTTCTTTTCGGAGAGAGAACTGATCCAGAACGCCTGACATGTCCCTCAGGAGCTGGAAACAGCTTTCCAGGTCGATCATCGCGCGCAACGCGTGGTGGACGTACCGGAAGGACGAGTTCGAGCTTCCCTCCGGGAAGAAGGGGGAGTACCACTATGTCCACACCAACGGTGCCTCCATGGTCGTCCCGGCGACCGTCGAGGGAAAAGTGCTTCTCGTCAACCAGTACCGCTATCTGTGCGGGCGCGAGAGCATCGAGTTCCCGTGCGGAGGAGTCAAGGAGGGCTCGTCGTATGACGAGACCGCCACTCACGAGTTGCGGGAAGAAACAGGGTACACTTCCGGCCGCCTCTCCCTGGCAGGCGAGTTCAATCCCTACAACGGCATTACCGACGAGATATGCAAAGTCTACCTCGCGCGGGAGCTCGTCTTTGTCGGCGGCGCCCCGGATGAGACCGAGGAATTTGAACTGGTCCCCCTTACCCCCGGGGAGCTGGAGTCGCGCATCGCTTCCGGAGAGATCTGGGACGGGATGACAATCGCCGCATGGGGGATCGTCAGGCGCGCATTCGCCCAGGGCGCTTGAGTGTGAAACGGATTCTTTCTCTCCTCCTGGTTCTCCTTCTGCAGTACCCCGCCACCGGTGGTCCTCCCGCTCCCCGGGTAAAACCGGGAGCCGACGTCCTCCTTGAAAAGCGGCTCGATATCCTCCGGGGGAAGCGCATCGGCCTCATCACCAACCGCAGCGGCCGTGTCTCCTCGGGTGACCACCTTCTCGATGCGCTCCTTGCACGGCATGTTGACGTGACTGCGCTCTTCGGTCCTGAACACGGGATCCTGGGGAGCGAGCCGGCGGGGGCAGCCGTGCCGGATGCCGTTGACGGGAAAACGGGTATCCCCGTATTCTCATTGTACGGCCGGGTACGGAAGCCGTCTCTGTCGATGCTCTCCAATGTGGATCTCCTCCTGTTCGACATTCAGGATGTGGGGGCGCGGTTCTGCACGTACCTCAGCACGCTGGGTCTCTGCATGGAAGCGGCTGCGGAGAAAGGGATCCCGTTCGTCGTCCTGGACCGCCCCAACCCCCTCGGGGGGATGCTCACCGACGGTCCCGTTATACCCGACTCACTCCGTTCATTCGTCGGGATGTTTCCTGTCCCCGTCATTTACGGGTTGACGATCGGCGAGCTTGCTGCGATGGCGAACGCGGAGGGATGGCTTGCGGGAGGGGTGCGGGCGGACCTCACGGTCATCCCCATGGAGGGTTGGACGCGCACGATGCTCTGGCGCGACACCGGTCTCCCCTGGATCTCCCCCTCTCCGAACATCAGGCGAGCGGAGACAGCTCTGGTCTACCCTGCGACCTGCTACATGGAAGCGACGAATATTTCCGAGGGGCGAGGCACGGAGAACCCTTTTCACTTCATAGGCGCTCCATTCATCGACGGCCGGGAACTCGCCGGTGTTCTCTCCTCCAGGGGACTGCCTGGACTCCAGGTCAGGGATGTCAGGTTCACGCCCGCTTCCTCGAAATTCAAAGGGGTCGATTGTTCCGGTGTGAGCATGGAATTCACAATGAGCGATTCTCTCCGGCCGGTCAGGATCGGGGTGGATATTCTCTGCGTTCTGAAGAGGATGTACCCGGATTCTCTCGCCGTCAGCAGGCGCGGGCTTGCTCGTCTGCTGGGAGATCCGGAAGCCTTCGACCTCATCACCGGGGGGACAGGTGCAGCGTTCATCGCCGGACGCTGGGACCCCGCCTGTCGTACCTACCGGGAGAGGGCATCGGCGTACTTCATGTACCCCCTGCACTAGCCGCGCCATAGGGCGGCGCCTGTGGCGCCGTGATCAACGATCACGACGTGTTTGGGCGTGACTGTGAGTATTTTCATTCTTTCGGGGGGTTTTGATGCCAGATTCCTTGACTTTCCCCCCCTAATTTGTTAGATTTTAACGATTTTTAACTTGCCTTCCCCTTTTTATGAGGTGGATATGACCGATGACGTCTCGGGCTCGGTAGCGGCAAGGTTGCAGCATCTGTTTTTTTCTGTCAACGGCCTCATCGCCCTGATCGGGATAGTCGCCTTCGTCGTCGGCATTTTCGCCGGTTCTATGGTCGGGCGCATCGTGAGCGGTCTCGTTGTTGCCTCCGCCGGGGTCTACCTCTTCGCATGGTGGCGGACGGAGAGGAGAGGCGAAAAGAACGCACCGGCGGTTGCGGAAAGACCCGATCCACCGGCCCAGGAGGGGAACATGAAAAAGCTCCTCTTTGATGACTACCAGTCCTACGCAGGGAGGTACGTGGTCCGGGAGGTGAACGAAGGGGAGTCCGTTGTGGTTCCGTCATCAAAGTCGGCGCAACCGGTGTCGCCGGCGGTGAAAGCGGAATCGCTTCGCGAGATGGAAATTCCCGATTTCTTCGATCTGGATTCCGACGTTCCGTACAGCGAGACGGAGCCGAAGAGCGAATTTCATTCTCTCCTCAATAAGGTTCTCCTCGTGTTGAAGGATGTGCTGTTCGCGCACTCCGTGGCGTTTTTCTGGGCGAACCGCGAGAAGGCCCAGATGGTCCTCGAATCGATGGCGACGGACAGCAGGCAGTTCATGACCGCCAAGCGCTTCGCGATGGGGGATGACATCGTGAGCCGGGTGGCATCCACCGGCAAGCCTCAGCTCCTCGGGCGTGTGAATCCCGCGACCGAAAAGGAGCTGCTCTCGTATTACGAGTCCCCCGCATATATCAAATCGGTCCTGACTGTCCCCGTCTTTTTCATGGACCGTGCGCGCGGGATCCTCCCGGTCGGCGCGATCGTCGCGGACAGCAAGGCAGAGGATGCATTCGGACAGGAGACGCTGGAGCTGCTTGGAAGATTCACGAAGCTCGTCTCGGCGTTGATCAAGAGCTACACGGACAAGTACGACCTGCTTCTCGATTCGGAACTTCTTTCCTCCATACGCCGTATGCAGGATCGTATCCGCTCCGAACCGGGCGAACAGACAATTCTCACGGCGCTGGCGGAAGAAGCCCGCCGCCTCGCAAACTGGGATTTCCTCACCGTCGCAATGTACGCCGATGAGCGGCACGGCTGGTGCCTTCAGAAAGTGGTCAACAGGATGGGGGAGCCGTATGCCGCCCCCGACCAGCTCATCGACGACGAAGGGAGCATTGTCGGCAGCGTGATCGCGACCAACCGGGTCGTGACGATCGCCGACATGGCGTCGGAGGTGCGGTTCCGGTTTCACGCATCGGAGAATATCGCAAAACAGGGATCCTTTGTCTGCATCCCGATCANNTACGGCGCGATGACGCTGGAGAGCAAGTCCGCGGGACATTTCTCCGGGAACGAAGTCGAGACCATGTACCGGCTTGTCGAGAACGCGGCAGGCTCGCTCGAGGTCCTGTATATGAACAACCTGGCGAAAGAGTTCGTCCTCGTCGACCGGCTCACGGGATCGCTGACAAGGAAGTTCTTTCTGCGGAAACTCGAAGACGAGGTCCGCAGGGCGGCGGATTTCGACACAGAGCTCGCTTCCGTATCGATCGCCATCGACGGGATGGACGAGCACCTCACACGGTACGGCCGGGAGGGATGTGATGCAATTCTCAACGAAGCGGTCAAGATCCTCCGGGCGAACATCCGACCGTATGACGCCGTCGGACGTCTGGAGGGGGACCGCCTCGGCGTGCTGCTTATCAACACGGCTGCCAGTGACGCGTACCTGTGGGCGGAGAAGATGCGCAAGGCCGTGTCGAGTCATGTTATGACCGTGGGGAAGCGGAGTTTTTCCGTGACTGTGAGTGCGGGGGTCTGCGGATTGAGCGAAGGAATGGGGACGGACGACCTCGTCGCCGGGACGTCTCAGGTCCTCGGGAAGGCGTTGGAACACGGGGGGAACCTCGTACGGGTGTATTAACAGCATATCGAAAGGTCAAGCAATGGCAAAACAGCAATCGTTCGCGGACAAAGCCACGAAGGCCGCGCAAATGAAAGGCGCAAAATGTCCGGTCTGCGGCACAATCTTCCAGCCGATCCTGATGGTCTCCTCGGAGCGCTCCAAAGCCGGCTCGAGCTGGAAATTCAACGAGCACAGGGTTCAGGTCTGCAAGTGCAACGAAAAACAGGTCTACGCTTGAGGGGTCCCTCTCAAGAAGATGCCATCGGGGATCTCTTCCCGCCCGGGCGGGGGGAGATCCCCACGTTTTCACGTCTTGTGCCCGATTCACCACGAAGAAGATCGTTCTCATAATCCTGGACGGTGTGGGATGCGGAGAACTCCCTGATGCGTCTCTCTACGGCGATTCGGGGAGCAATACGCTCGTGAACACTGCCCGAGTGACGGGCGGGCTCCGGCTCCCCGCGCTTGCCCGGCTCGGCCTGGGGAACATTGTGCCCATTGAGGGAGTACACCCCGCGGCCCGTCCGGCGGCTAATTTCGGGCGGATGGCTCAACGCTCAAAGGGGAAGGACAGCACTACCGGCCACTGGGAAATTGCCGGTCTGATTGTCGAGAAGGCATTCCCCACGTTTCCCTCCGGGTTCCCCGGAGGGCTGATGGATCGGTTCCTTTCCGCGACCGGCTGCCGGGGGTTTCTTGGAAACAGGACCGCGTCGGGGACGGCCATCATGCGGGAACTCGGGGATGAGCATCTGAAGACCGGCTTTCCGATCGTGTACACGTCGGCCGATTCGGTGTTCCAGATCGCCGCTCATGAAGAAGTAATACCGCTCGCACGGCTGTACGACATATGCGCGAAGACCCGGACGGAGGTGTGTACCGGGGAGTTCGGGGTCGGGCGTGTGATTGCCCGTCCCTTCAACGGAGCGAGCGGGCGCTTTGCACGGACGACCAACAGGAGGGATTTCTCTCTCCCCCCGCGCGGGAAGACGCTCCTTGACGTTCTCCTTGAGGCCGGTGTGCGGACGGTGTCGATAGGGAAGGTGGATGATCTCTTCGACGGACGCGGCCTGGGGGATATGCATCACTCGAAGACGAACGAAGAGGGGATTGCCGAGATCATGCGGGCTGCCTCCGGCGAAGGACAGGGACTGTTCTTCGCGAACCTCGGAGATTTTGATACACTGTACGGGCACCGCAACGACCCCCGGGGGTTCGCCGGCGCGCTTGAGCGGTTCGACGCGGCGCTCCCCGGAATTCTTGCGACGATTGACGAAGGAGACCTTCTGATCATCACAGCCGATCACGGCAACGACCCCGTGAGCCCGAGCACCGACCATTCGCGCGAGTATGTTCCGCTCCTGTGCTATGCGCCCGGAGGCGCATCCGGCGTCCACCTCGGGACGCGGGAGACATTTGCGGACGTGGGAAAGACGGTTGCCGAGTATTTCGGCGTTCCCAACACGCTGGCGGGGACCAGCTTCCTCCCGGCGGTGCGCGCCGCATGAAGGGGAACGGGAGAGGGCTCGATTTCGAAGCGGTGATCGGCGGCGACGGGAGGATCGAGGTGCCGGGGGAAGTCCTGCACCGTCTGCCTGCGAATCGCCCGTCGCGAGTGCGTGTCCGTCTGATGCCGGCGGTTCTTGCAGCGGCGCTCGAGCGGAAGAACGTTACCGTCGAAGAGGTGGAACGGATTGCCTCCGTGCAGCTGGAATCACAGCAACAGGTGATCTCGTTCCTCCTTGCGGAGGGGACGCTCGCAGGGGGGGGCGGGGCGCATCACCGGGAGAAAGGCCGTACAAAGTGAGTGCGGCGAAGCTGGTAGTCCATACCGATGTCCTCCTCGATCACCTGCGGGGCGCGGACCATCCATCGGTCCTCAGGAGGGCGATGGGGCTCTTTTTCTGCTACACAACGGTGTTTCAGGCAGTCGAGCTGTTTGCCCGGATGCGGACTCCCCGGGAGCGGAAGGCGGCGGAGGACGCGATGTCCGCGATGAAGTTACTGGGGTTGAATCCGAAGAATGCGCCCCTGTACGGGCGGCTGTTCGCCGCGCACCCGGGACGCCGGCCGATGGATCTCCTGGTATCCGGGCTCTGCATAGAAAGCAGGCTGCCGCTCCTGACCGGGAGGCGGAAGGAATTTGCGGGGATACGGGGGCTGACGCTTATCTCGCCGCGGATGATCACCGCGGGGAGAAGCGCCTCCGACATACTCAACGGACGCGGACGGTGATCTCATGGTACTCGGAAAAGTCGTTGGCACGGTGTGGGCGACGCGGAAGGATGAAGAGCTGGTCGGCATGAAGCTCCTGATCGTGAGGCACCTGGACCTTCAGTACCGCTTCAGGGAGGCGTTCGTCGTGGCCGTGGACACGGTGCAGGCGGGGGTGGGCGACGTTGTGCTGGTCTGCAGCGGAAGCTCCGCCCGGCAGACTGCGCAAACGAAGAATAAACCCGTCGATGCCGTCATCATGGCGGTCGTGGACAAGCTGGACGTGTCGGACTGACCGTGTTCCTCGCGCGCGTGATAGGAACGGTCTGGGGAACCAGGAAAGACGAACACCTGAAGGGATTCAAGCTGCAGTTCATCCAGCCCATCGACCGGCGGCGGAACGATGTCGGGGATCCCGTTGTTGCCGTTGATACCGTCGGTGCGGGGCCGGGAGAGACCGTCATGTACATCACCGCCCGCGAGGCGGTGATACCCCTGCCCGTCGACGAGGCTCCTGTTGATGCAAGCATCGTGGGAATCGTAGATCGGATTGATATCAGTGAATAGCTGAAGGTGAGTGAATGGTGAAGATTACCAAGCAGTATACGAATCGGGAGAGCCAGTCTCTCGACAAGTATCTGCAGGANNTATCAAAACCAGGGGCTTTCCCTGGGCGACCTGATCAACGAGGGGAACCTCGGACTCATCAAAGCCGCCAAGCGGTTCGATGAGACGCGCGGTTTCAAGTTTATCTCGTACGCGGTCTGGTGGATCCGCCAGTCGATCCTCCAGGCTCTGGCCGAGCAGTCCCGCATTGTCCGTCTCCCGCTCAACCGCGTCGGCGCCCTGAACAAGATCGGGAAGGCGTTCAGTTCGCTCGAACAGGAGTTTGAGCGCGAACCGAGTGCGAGCGAGCTCGCGGAAGAGCTCGACATGTCCCTGTTCGAGGTGTCCGATACGCTCAAGATTTCAGGACGGCACCTCTCGATGGATGCGCCGTTCGCTCAGGGGGAGGACAACAGGCTCCTTGACGTGATACAGGATGAACGACAACCTGCGCCCGACAACGAATTGATGAAGGAATCGCTCAGCAAGGAGGTCGAGCGTGCCCTCTCGACGCTGAGCGAACGGGAAGCCGAAGTGATCCGTCTCTATTTCGGGCTCGGCCGTGAGCATTCGCTGACACTCGAAGAGATCGGGGAGAAATTCAAGCTGACCCGCGAGCGGGTGCGGCAGATCAAGGAGAAGGCGATCCGCCGCCTGCGCCACGCTTCGCGGAGCAAACAGTTGCGGGCATATCTGGGGTAAACCTGCTTCGCAGACGATGCATGGCCGGTGATGGGAATGAGACCACTGGATGATGTCTGCCGCCGTGCCGCGCTGTGTGTGCTGGCGATTGCCGCTGCCGGCCTGGCGGGGTGCGCATCCACTGCCCCGCGCTTCCGCGCGGCGGACGCGGACCGGGGTTCGGGACATCCGGCGGCGAGGGCCGGTGCACGCGGCGTCATGGTGCGCCCCTGGGAAGATGAGCCTCTTCCCCCTGCACTCAACAGGGATCATGTCCTCCTGGAGATCGTCTCATTGTTAGGCGTCCCGTACGAATACGGCGGCGCCGACAGGGGAGGGATGGATTGTTCCGCATTTACGGAGGCGGTGTATGACGTCGCGCTTCAGCTGCGGATCCCGCGTTCCACAGCTGACCAGTTCAGGGAGGGGACGGAGATCGCCCGGGAGCGCCTCCGGTTCGGAGACCTTGTGTTTTTCAACACGACGGGGGAGTCCCCTTCTCACGTCGGCATCTACATCGAGGACGACCTGTTCGCGCATGCAAGCACAACGTACGGGGTGACGATCTCCTCGATGGAGAGTTCATACTACCGCGACCGCTTCGTCGGCGCCCGCAGGATCATCCGGTGACGTTAGCATTCAGGAGTCAGGTTGTGTCTGTCCTTCCCATCTACATCTACGGCCAATCCGTCCTCAGGAAAAAAGCCCGTCCTGTGAAGAAGCCCGGGGAGGAGATTTCCGTCCTCGCCTCCGACATGAGTGAAACCATGCGCAAGGCGAACGGGATCGGCCTCGCGGCGAATCAGGTGGGGGATCTTCACCGCGTTATTGTTGTCGATGCGGGGGTGATCGAGGAATCGGCCGGCGTGCCCCCGATCGCGATGATCAACCCCGAGGTCCTCTTCGAGGAGGGGACATGGACGATGGAGGAAGGATGCCTGAGCATCCCCGACATCAGGGAAGAGGTCAACCGGGCCGAGAATATCCGGGTGCGTTACCTTGACACCGGGTTCAACGTTCAGGAGCTTTCCGCCGGAGGTCTCCTGGCGAGGGTGATACTCCACGAGATCGACCATCTGGACGGTGTCCTCTTTCTCGATCACCTGGGTGCGGTGAAGAGAAAACTCCTCCGCGGGAGGCTCAACAAGCTTGAACGCGGGGAAGTGGAAGTCGACTACCCGATCGTCGGCAATTCGCCGGCGACGACAGGCTCTGATCCCCGCTAGGGGAACCTGCATGGCGCTTCAGCGCATAGTGTTCATGGGCACCGCTCCTTTTGCGGTGCCGTCCCTGGAGAAACTCGCGGAGAACGGTTATCCGATCTCCGCCGTGGTGACGGGCCCCGACAGGCCGCGCGGGAGGGGGAGGCAGATGAGTCCTACTCCCGTGAAGGCGATCGCAGCCGCACGCGACATTCCCGTCATGCAGCCGGAAAGCCTGAGAGACCAGGCGTTCGCCGGCGCGGTCCGTTCCCTGGAGCCCGATCTGGTCGTCATCGTCGCATTCCGGATACTCCCACCTGAGGTCTTCAGGATCCCCCGGCTCGGTTCAATCAACCTCCACGCATCGCTCCTCCCGCGCTATCGCGGCGCGGCGCCGATCAACCGCGCGATCATGAACGGTGATGTCGAAACGGGCGTCACGACATTTTTCCTGGAGGAGTCGGTAGACACGGGAAACATCCTCCTCCAGGCGCGCACTCCGATACTCCCCGACGACGACGCGGGCTCGCTCCACGACAGGCTTGCCGATGTGGGCGCGGAGATCGTGCTCCATACGGTGAGGCTGATCGAACTGGGGAAAGCGGTCCCGCGTCCGCAGGATCCCTCTCTTGCAAGCCCGGCGCCCAAAATCTTCAAGGAGGATTGCCGCGTTGACTGGCACGCTCCGGCAGAGCGGGTTCGGAACCACATACGCGGACTTTCCCCGTCTCCCGCTGCGTTCACAACCCACGGCGGGAAGGTCCTCAAGCTCTACCGCGCGCGGATCGCGCCGGGGTCGCTCCCGCCCGGGACGGTGGATGTCAGGAAGGACGCCCTCCTGGTCGGGACAGCGGATGATCCCCTTGCGCTTGAAGACCTGCAGCAGGAAGGGAAAAAACGGATGACCGTCGGAGAGTTCCTCCGCGGCTACAGGATCTTCCCGGGAGACCGGTTCGAGTGACTCCCTTCTTTCCCCCCTTCGCCCCGCTTAACAATTTCTTAACACCCGGGTAATACTGGGATAACGCTGCAGGCGTATATTTGTGTCCGCAGGGGTCGATCCAACCGCGCAATGACGCTGCACGTTCTCCTATCCATTCACCATTGACATGAGGTGGTATGAAACGCATTGCTATGCTCCTTTCCACTCTTGCGGTCCTGGGTGTCGCGCTTGCGGGTGCCCAGGGAAAGTTCTCCGGACTTGTGTTCGGGGACTATTTCTATAATGTGGGCAAAGACACAGCGTTCTCAAAGCTCTCCAAGACCGTGGTCCCGGGAAGCAAAGACTTCCAGGCGTTCCAGATCCGGCGGATCTACTTCACGTACGACAACGACATCTCGGAGAAGTTCACCGCTCGCTTCCGCCTCGAAGGGAACATGATCGCGTCGGAAAACGGAAGCTCGGCGACCGCCTCCCGCGTCACCGGAAG
Source organism: Ignavibacteriota bacterium (assembly GCA_003154425.1). Classification (GTDB taxonomy): domain Bacteria; phylum Bacteroidota; class Ignavibacteria; order UBA10030; family UBA6906; genus Fen-1273. The sequence continues at coordinate 2,998 of PMDK01000339.1, read as the reverse complement.
CTCCCTCTCGCAGCTCTACATCAAGGACGCGTACATCAAGTGGAAGAACATATTCGCCGGAAGCGATCTCATATTCGGCGTCCAGCCCACGACCGCGTACGATATCTCGGAAGGAGTCTGGGCCTATCGTTCACTCGAGAAGACAATAATGGACCTCCGCGGCATCATTTCCTCACGCGATATGGGCTTGGCCCTGAGAGGGAAGTTCGACGACGCGGGAATGTTCGGGTACTGGTTCATGGTGGCAGACAACAGCGCCCAGGACGATGCGACGAACAGGTACAGGAGGGTATCGCTCAACCTCCAGGTGAAGCCCGTCAAGAACGTGATCGTGACGCTGGACGGCGACTACAGGTGGCAGGACAAGATCAACGATCCGGCGAGCACCACCGTCCCGAGAGCGACGCTGCCGAACAACGTTCTGACCTATGCGGTCTTCGCGGCCTACAACGACCCGACGTGGTTCACGCTCGGCGTCGAGGCGTTCATGCAGTCGACGCAAAACGGGGAAGTGGACCCGGCGGATAAAACGAACAAGACACTCAAATCGCTCAACGCCCTCGGCGTGAGCATATTCGGCTACTACTGGTTCACACCCGAAATCGGGCTCATCGGCCGGTACGACTTATTCAATCCGAATACCGACAGCAACTTCCCCGCCGCCCCGACGGTTATGCCGACGGGATCCGCCGCGTATCCGTATTCCATCTCGCGGAACTACATTGTTGCGGGATTGACGTTCAGGCCCGACAAGAACGTGCAGATCATGCCGAACGTTCAGATGGAGACATACCAGGCGCCGCGGAATATTACCAATGCGCCTTCCATCAGCTCATCAGTGACTGCACGGCTCACATTCTACTGGGTGTTCCTCTGAGCCAAACCGGGTCACATACATCCACCTATCGAAACGAGGCAAATCTCATGAAGAAACTGAAATTCCTTGTCGCGGCGGCGGTGATTGCCACGACGGCCGCGATGCCCGCGCGGGCCCAGTTGAAATTGAACGGCGCAGGAGCGACATTCCCGTATGTCATATACTCGAAGTGGTTCGACGTCTATCACACGAAAACCGGGATCGAATTCAACTACCAGTCGATCGGGAGCGGCGGGGGGATCAAGCAGGTGACCGAAGGGCACCGTGGACTTCGGGGCAAGCGACGGTCCGATGACCGACGCACAGCTCAAGGAGGCGGGGGAGAAGCAGGGGACAGAGATCCTGCACATCCCGACGGTGATGGGTGCGGTCGTCGCCACGTATAATCTTCCGGGCTATACGGGGGATCTTCGTCTGACGCCGGATGTGCTCGCAGGGATTTTCCTCGGCGATATCACAAAGTGGAACGATCCGAAGATCACCGAGATCAACCCGGGGAAGGCTCTTCCCGACATGGCAATCATCGTCGCTCACCGCTCTGACGGAAGCGGCACGTCGTATATCTTCACTGACTATCTGACCAAGGTGAGCAAGGGCTGGGAGACAAAGGTTGGAAAGGGGACAGCCGTGAACTGGCCCGTCGGGCTCGGGGGGAAGGGGAACGAAGGCGTTTCCGGACTCGTGAAGCAATCTGAAGGGTCCATCGGCTATGTGGAGCTCGCATATGCAGTGAAGAACAACATGCCGTATGCATTGCTGAAGAACAAGGGGGGAAATTTCGTGAAAGCGTCGTTCGATGCGGTTTCGGCCGCCGCGGCCGTCGCAGCCGCGAACATGCCGGATGATTTCCGCGTGTCGATCACCGACGCAGGCGGGAAAGACTCGTACCCCATCTCCGGTTTCACCTGGCTCCTCGTCTACAAATCGATGAAGGACAAAGAGAAGGCTGCCGCCCTCGTGAAGTTCCTCCACTGGGCCATGGCTGACGGACAGTCGTTCGCAAGGGACCTGTACTATGCCCCGCTTCCCAGGCAGGTCCTGAAGCTCGTTGAGAAGAAAATCTCCACGATCGAGACGAAATAGATAACGTGACACCGGAAAGTACCGCGATACCGGTCGAGGTGCCCGCTGCAGGCGGCGGGGGGAGTGTTCCCCCCGCCGCTGCGGCGTATGCACGGCGCAGGGTGAAGGCCGGATGGAACGTCGGCGACTTCGTTTTCAAACACCTGACGATGCTCTTTGCGTTCGGCGTGCTTTCGCTGGTGTTCATGATGGGCTACGAAATGTACGCCGGATCTGCGCTCACGATCTCGAAGTTCGGCTGGAACTTCCTGGCCACGAGCACATGGGACCCGGTGCGCGATGAGTATGGGGCTCTCCCCCTGATATTCGGGACGCTTCTCTCGTCGTTTCTTGCGCTCCTGATCGCCGTTCCCCTGAGCCTCGGCGTGGCGATATTTCTCTCTGAGCTTGCGCCCCGGTGGCTCGAGCGACCCTTCTCATTTCTGGTCGAGCTGCTCGCGGCGATCCCGAGCATCGTCTACGGCCTCTGGGGGATTTTCGTCCTTGTTCCATGGCTCCGCCAGAGTATCCAGCCGTGGCTCGCGTCGCATTTCAGTTCCCTCCCTCTTTTCAAGGGTCCCGCATACGGTTTCGGGATGCTCGCGGCCGGACTCATCCTCGCGGTGATGGTCCTCCCGATCATCGCCTCGATTTCCCGCGACGTGCTGCAGGCAATACCGAACCTCCAGCGCGAGGCCGCGCTCGGACTCGGCGCGACGCGGTGGGAATCGACGAAGATCATACTCGGGACCGCCAAATCAGGCATACTCGGGGCCACGCTCCTCGGACTCGGACGGGCGGTGGGGGAAACGATGGCGGTCACGATGGTCATCGGGAACCGCTCGGAGATTTCGGCATCCCTTTTCAGCCCGGCGTACAGCATGGCAAGCGTCATCGCCAACGAGTTCGCTGAAGCGACATCAAAGATGTACACGAGCGCCCTTATCGAGGTCGCGTTTGTGCTTTTTGCGCTGACGATCGTATTGAACGCGCTCGCCCGGCTCATCGTGTGGGGCGTGACACGCAGGTTCACGACGACATGACGACGAACGAGAAACT
>PMDK01000210.1 GCA_003154425.1 Ignavibacteriota bacterium | reverse complement strand
GTTTCATTGACAATCCGTCCGGGGACGATTACATTGAGTGCGTCGAAATCTCTTGCAGCTTCCCCCCAAAAACCGCGCGGAATTCTGATGAAAAGCATGTTTGAAAGTGCCACACTCGATGACGTGGTCAGGCGCATCAATTCACTGAATGCCGGATCGCAGCACCTCTGGGGCAAAATGGGTGTGGCCCAGATGATGGCGCACTGCTCGGTGGCGCTCGAGGTGGCCACGGGACGGAGAATCGCCCGGAGAGTCCTGATCGGACGCATCCTCGGCCCCATGTTCAAGAAGAGATACTACGACGATTCGGAGTTTTCAAAGAACAGTCCTACGCACCCGACATTCGTCATTACCGACGAACGGGATTTCGCGGCGGAGAAGCAACGCCTCCTCGGGCTGGCCCGCGAGTTTTCTGAAGGGGGAGAGGCGAAGTGCACGAGAGAGCCTCACTCGTTTTTCGGCAATCTGACTCCCCGGGAATGGGGCATAGGCACGTACAAACATCTCGATCACCATCTTCGCCAATTCGGAGCCTGAGCGCCTGAAGATAATTTCGCTGAACGTGGGGGAACCCCGCGAGGTCACGTGGCTGGGGAAGACCGTCATGACCGGGATATTCAAGGACCCTGTCGGTTCCCCCGTGATGCTCCGGACGATGAACCTGGACGGGGACTCTCAGGCGGATCTCTCGGTGCACGGAGGGGTGGCGAAGGCCGTCTATGCCTATCCGGCCGAGCACTACGGTTTCTGGCGCGGCGAGCTCCCGGGGATGGACCTCCCCTGGGGGATGTTCGGCGAGAACTTCACGACCGAGGGTCTCTCTGAAGAGACGGTCCATGCCGGCGACCGGTTCCGCATGGGGGAGGCGGAGGTCATTGTCACTCAGCCGAGGCTCCCATGTTTCAAACTCGGGATCAAGTTCCGGCGAAACGACATCATCAGGAGATTCCTTGAAAGCAGGAGGACCGGGTTCTACATGGCCGTCCTCCGCGGCGGCATGGTGGCCCCGGGTGACGGTGTGGAGCTGCTGAGCGCGGACGCACAGGGGGTGAGCATTGCGGACCTCGTCCGGCTGCATTTACCGGGAGAAAAGGATCCGGATGTTCTGAGGCGTGCCCGCAAAGTTGAGGCGCTGCCGGAAAGCTGGAAGAAATAGGCGTGATCCTCCCCGCGGACGCATTGCCTCCCGCATGAAAGAGGAGAATTGACCGGTTGGTGCATGCGTTGTATGTCCCGGTTGGCGCCCCCGCCGGCGTCAGCAGCCGAAGGCCGCCTTGATTCTCTCTCTGAATTTCTCCTTATTTTTCCACCCTGCCGCGTGCCGGCAGGCGCTCTCGGTATTCCCCACTTCATGAGCAACCGGCAATGCCTTCCCCCATTCGGGTGGCCGTCATCGGCTGCGGCAGCATGGGAGAGATCCATGCGGCGTGCCTCTCCCGGATTGACGGCGTCCGCCTGCATGCATTTTGCGATGTCGACGAGGAGCGTGCCCGCGCGCTCTGTGCGAGGTTCTCAGGTTCCTATGCGACCGCGGATCATGAGCGCGTCCTGAGAGACGGTGAGGTGGACGCGGTGTACGTCTGCACCTACCATGACACCCACAGTGCGCTTGCGATCCGGGCTGCGGAGGAACACAAGCACGTGATGATGGAGAAGCCGCTCGCCCTGACCCTCCGGGAGTGTCATGACGTCGGGAACGCCGTCGAAAAGCACGGGATAAGGTTCATGACCGGCTTCAAGATGCGCTACTACCCTTCGGTCGCCCGGGCGAGACAGTTCATCCCTTCGCCGCTCCTGACGATCGCGCAGATGATGGATGCCCGCTGGCCTGATGGATTCTGGGCGAACGATCCGCAGAAGGGAGGGGGGAACATACTCTCACAGGGGTGCCACGCGATGGACCTGGTCTGTCATCTCAACGGATCCAGGCCCGTGAGAATATATGCAGAGGGGGGGAACTTCAGCCACCCTTCGATCGGCATCGTCGACAACATCGTTGCAACAATCCGGTTCGAAAACGGGAGCGTGGCGAGCGTCGCGCTCGGAGATTCCGGGCAGACCCCCTTCGTCTCGAAATTCTCCTTTCAGCTTACCGACGGCAGAAAAACCGCGCACCTCAGGGACAGGCTCAAGACCGTTACGCTCTTCGACGGCGAGAACACGACCGAATCGGTCGACCCGGAGGAATACGGGTTCATTGAAGAGAACAATGACTTCATCCGCTCCCTGCGGAGCGGGACCCCTCCCCCGATCACGCACACGGACGGGCTCCGGGCGACACTCCTCGTGCTCACGGCATTCGAGTCGCTCAAAACCGGGCTCCCGCAGACAGTTTCCATGTGAAGTGAAACCTATGACAGACTCCCGTCCCGAGCCCTCCGACGTTCCCCCCGGCCAGTGGCACATGTATCGCCGCGATCACCGTCTCAGCGGCCGTTCCCCCCTCCCGGGGGACATTTCCCGCCCGGAGGTCCTGTGGAAATTTCCTCTCGGGGGCTCCGAGAACGAATGCATCCCGATTCCCGGGAGGGGCGGATCGAGCGATCTCCTCTTCACGTACGGCGGCTGCGTTCTCAGGATGGATCGCGCCACCGGGGTCGTCCTCTGGAAAAGCCAGGCGTGCGCAATCAACGCGGTGGGGGCGGTGGAGGATCTCGACGGTGACGGGCTCCTTGAAATCGTCTGCAGTTCGGGATACGAGGTGATCGTCCTTGCAGCCGAATCGGGGGCGATCCTGATGAGGCACTATGTCGGGTTCCCTCTCTCCTCAGGCACGCAGGCCAGCACGATCCTCTGCCACCGGTTCGACAGGTCTTCCCGGGGCATGCACCTTGTCGCCCCCCTGATGAGCGCGAAGGAGGTCCTCGTGTTTGACTTCCGCGGGAACAGGCGGGGAGTCCTTGCCCACACGCTCTGGATGGATGACGCGTTCCATCCGACCGTCGCGGCCGCGGACATGGACGGCGACGG
>PMDK01000165.1 GCA_003154425.1 Ignavibacteriota bacterium | reverse complement strand
AGGTCATGCGGGATGTCAGGGACAATGTCGTCATCGTCTGCTCCATCGAGAACTTTGACCCCATGGGGATCCACACGGGTGATTCGGTGACGGTGGCTCCCGCGCAGACACTGACCGACAAGGAATACCAGGCGATGCGCGACGACGCCATCAGGATCATCCGGGCGATCGGCGTTGAAACGGGGGGGTCGAACATTCAGTTCGCGGTGGATCCGCGGACGGGCCGATGCCTGGTGATCGAAATGAATCCGCGTGTCTCGCGGTCGTCGGCCCTCGCGTCAAAGGCAACCGGGTTTCCGATCGCGAAGATCGNNGGCGTGCAGATGAAATCCGTCGGCGAGGCAATGGCCTTCGGCCGGACATTCAAGGAGGCGCTCCAGAAAGCCCTCCGCTCGCTTGAGCAGGGGAGGGCCGGTCTGGGGGCTGACGGGAAGGACGAGTTCGATCCCTCCGCGCTGACAGCGGCGGAAAGGGCCGAATGGCGTGCGACGATCCGCACAAGACTCAGCAGGCCCCATCCCGACGGCGTCTTCAATCTGCGGTACGCGCTGCAGCTCGGTTTCACCATCGAAGAGCTGCATGCGCTCACGTTTGTGGATCCCTGGTTCCTGAACAACATCGCGCAGATCATCGATTGCGAGTCCGAGATACGGAGGGCGGGATCCCTTGACAGTGCGCTGATGTTGAAGGCGAAGCAGTTCGGTTTCTCCGACCGGCAGATCGCGGTGATGACGGGAAGCGATGAGATGGGGGTCCGCGCGGAGCGGAAGAAGATGGGGGTCCTCCCCGTGTTCAAGACCGTCGATACCTGCGCGGCGGAATTCGCCGCCGACACCCCCTACTACTATTCGACCTATGAGCGGGAGAACGAGGCCAGGAAGTCGGAGAAGAAACAGATCGTGATCCTTGGGGGCGGGCCGAACCGGATCGGACAGGGAATCGAATTCGACTACTGCTGCGTNNACGGTCTCGACGGACTACGATACGACAGACAAGCTGTATTTCGAACCTCTGACCCTCGAGGATGTCCTCAATATCTGCGAGCAGGAGCAGCCGGTCGGCGTGATTGTCAGTTTTGGCGGCCAGACCCCGCTGAAGATCGCCAAAGCGCTTGAGGCGAACGGGGTGAAAATTCTGGGGACCTCGACGGAAGGGATCGACCTGGCAGAGGACCGCAAGAGGTTCGGCGCGCTCCTGGAGGAGCTGGAGATTCCGTGTCCGCCGTACGGAACAGCGCATGATCTGCCGGGTGCGCTGGAGGTTGCACAGCAGGTCGGCTATCCCGTGCTCGTACGCCCCTCCTACGTCCTCGGCGGGCGTGCGATGGAGATCTGTTACGAGGACGACGGATTACGCGAGTATATGGGGAAGGCGGTCAACGTCTCTCCGGATCACCCGGTGCTCATCGACCGCTTTCTCGAGGACGCATTTGAATTCGACGTGGATGCGGTCTGCGACGGGCAAGCGGTGTTCATCGGCGGAGTGATGCAGCACATCGAGGAGGCGGGAGTTCATTCGGGGGACAGCTGTTGCGTCCTCCCGCCGTACGCCGTGACTCCCCAGCAGCTTCTGACGCTGATGGCGTACACGCGCCGCCTCGCTCTTGCTCTCCATGTTGTCGGCCTGCTCAATGTACAGTATGCCATGCGTGACGGCGTGATCTACGTGCTGGAGGTGAACCCGCGGGCGTCCCGCACGGTTCCTTTCGTGAGCAAGGCCACCGGGGTCCCGCTGGCGAAGATCGCCGCAAAGCTCATGGTCGGCCGGTCGATCGCCGACCTCGACGTCAAGGGGTACGGGTGGGCGAAACACGTCGCGATCAAGGAGTCGGTCTTTCCGTTCCCGAAGTTCCCCACGGCCCGTCATTTCCTCGGCCCGGAAATGCGTTCGACCGGTGAGGTGATGGGCATTTCCGACACGTTCGGCGTGGCATTTGCGAAGGCCTCGATGGCGGCGGGGACCACGCTCCCGCAGAAAGGGACGGTCTTCGTCAGCCTCAACGATTTCGACAAGAACGAACGGGCCGTCAACGTCGTCCGGGCGTACGTCCGTCTCGGGTTCAACGTCATCGCCACGGAAGGGACGTCGGCGTTCCTGCACACGCACGGGGTCGCCAACCGTCCGGTCCTCAAAGCGAGCGAAGGTACGCTCAATATCATCGACGTCATCAAGAACGGCTGGGTGCAGCTCATCATCAACACCCCGCTGGGGCCGGTCTCGCGCCAGGATGAGCACGCGATAGGCCGCGCGGCGTACGAGTACAAGATTCCCTTCATAACGACGCTCTCCGCGGCGGCCTCCGCGGCGAAGAGCATTGAACAGATCCGCTCGCGGCCCCTCGAAGTCATGAGCGTCCAGGAGCATCACGAGCATGCGGCGCAGGGCGGGGGCGCGCACGCGACGGAGACGCTGGAGGATTGCACGCGTCTCGTTGAGTACATCAAAGCGTTCAAGATGTAGCGTGCGAGGGAATCTCCTGCCATGTACATTTGTGGCATGTCATGCTCCTGCCATCGGGCACGGAAGCCGTTCGATCGGAACCGGCTTGAGCGGATGTTCTGACACCTCACAGAAACAGAGAGGGTTCTATGGCCGGAGGAAAGCTGGGAATACTGAAAGAGCTCTGGGCGTTTATGAAGGAACGGAAGAAGTGGTGGCTCGCCCCGATCGTGGTAATGCTCCTCCTGCTTGCACTGCTTCTGGTTTTCACGCAGGGCTCGGCGCTCGCTCCGTTCATCTATACGCTCTTCTGACGCCGTGGGACGTCACAGGTATCCGTTCCGCCTGTACCACTCATAGGCCGCCATGATTGTCATGTCAAACGGGGTGGCCTTGAATCCGAGGTCCCTCTCCGCCTTGGCGGCGGTGAACCAGTGATAGCGCCCGGCGACGGCGGCGAGATCCCGTGTCAGGAGCGGCTCCACGCCGAGCACCGCTGAAACCGACTCCACAAATCTTCCCAGTAAGGTAAGGAGAGGCAGGGGGAACCGGGCAAACGGGGGACGCCCGCCGATCAGGGCAGCCGTCCGCCGGAACACCTCCTCGTGCGTCAGGTTCTCCCCGGCAAGTATGTACCGCTCCCCTGCCCGCCCCCGCTCGGCGGCCTCTATCATCCCTTCCGCGACATCCCCGACGTAGACGATGTTCATCCCCCCCTCGACGTAAAAGGGGACGCGTCCCCTTTTGATGTCGCGTATGAGCTGGCCCGCGTGAAAACGTGTGTCCCGTTCGCCGATGATGACGGAGGGATTGACGATCATGGCGCGGAGTCCGCTGCCGGCCCCCATCAGGACCTCGTCTTCTGCGAGTATCTTTGAGAGCTTGTAGCCCCGGGCGTGCGCCCGGTCCGCCACCAGTGTTTCGTCTGCCGGTTCGCGGGGCGGTGGGGTGCCTATCGCCGTCACCGAGCTCGTGTGAACGAGCGATCCCACGCCAGTGTCAATGCAGGCTCTGACAACGGCGCGCGTCCCGAGGACGTTGACGCGATATTGTTCTTCCCCGGCTTTTTGTGCAAATGTCACGAGGGCTGCGGTGTGAAACACGGCATCGCATCCCTCCATGGCCTTCCGGAGAACACCGGCGTCGCAGATGTCTCCCGTGTGCGCCTCGACGGGGATCCCCTCCAGGATCCTGGTGTCAGACCCCGGCCGGGTGAGTGTCCGGACGCCGACCCCGCCGTTGTGGAGACGGATGGCCAGCGCGGAGCCGAGGCATCCCGAGGCTCCTGTAACCAGAGCGGTGCGCATCTAGCTCCCGGGCAATACCCTCTTCAGGAATCTCACGAGCGTTTCGTTGAAAAAGGCGGGGTTGTCGATGTTGCTCAAATGGCCGGCACCGGGGACGATATGGAGTTCCGCTCCGGGGATTCTCGCCTTCATGGATTGCGAGGAGGGAGGGGGTGTGACGGCATCCCGTTCACCGACCAGTATCAGTGTCGGCACGGAGATCTTGCCAAGCGAGGCGGTCGTGTCCGTCCGCGCCGCCAGCGCTATGAGCGTTCCAGCGATGCTGAGGGGGGAGGTGCGTGCAATGACCCGCCGTATCGATTCGACGGCAGCGGGTTTGGTCGAAAACGTCTCCTCGGCAAACATCATCTTGACGTAGTCGGCGGCAAACGCTGTGGAACCGTGCTGTTTTACGGCCCGTACGGACGCCGCACGCTTCACCCGCCCCTCGTCGGTATCCGCCTCGCTCCGTGTGTCGCACAGAACGGCGGCAACGAATCTCCCGCGCTCGCGCTCCAGTGCGCGCAGCGCGATGTACCCCCCCATGGAGAGCCCGACAATCACTCCCTTCGGCACCTTCAGATGGTCGAGCAGTGCGAACAGGTCATCGACGTGGGATTCAATCGTATATTGTCCGTCCCCGACGTCGCTCATCCCGTGACCGCGGATGTCGTACGCAACTGCCCGGAAGCCTTCGGCCGCGACCGCGTCGATCTGGCCCCGCCACATCTCGAGGCTGAAGGGGAAGCCGTGCACGAACATGATCGGAGGTGCCGTGGAATTTCCGGAGAGATCGTAGTGGATGTTGGAACCATTGACAAGCGCGCGCATGGCTCACTTTGGGAATGTGACGAAATATGCCGCAGCGGCGGCTGCTATGGCGGCTTTCGCCAGCCAGCCGAGTATCCGGCCTGCGAGGAGTTGCTTCTGCGAATCATCGACGTACCGGCTCGTGAAGAGGGCGGGGATCGAGACCATCAGCCACATCAGGGCCCCGACAAGATAAGCGTCCTGGGGCTCATGGCCGACGGTAGCGTATACGTATGTGATGAGCCCGCAAATTGCGGAGTTTATGAGGAGGCTGATCACCGTCCTTCCCAGTGGACCCAATCCACCGGACTCCGTTACGCCGGCCCGTTTCCGCTGCCAGTTCTGGATTGCATAGAGGAGGTGATCGAAGAGCACGCAGGGAATTGTGGCTGCCGCAACTGAGAGCAGAATCTCGTCAGTATCCACGGTACTTTTGCTTTTTGTTTTCACAGCTACTATATTTAAAAAATGCTTGATTAGCAAGGCATTCTCCCCCTTCCCCTGACCCTGGGAAATATCCGGAGAGATCCCGACTCAAAGCGGAGCCAAAGCATGGAATCACTTCTTGCATTCGTCGAATCCAGCAAAGACCGGTACATCTCTGAGCTCAGGGACCTGCTTGCGATTCCGAGCATAAGCACCAATCCGGAGAACAGCGGGGACGTTCGGCGATGTGCGGTGTGGATGGCTGATCACATGAAAACGATAGGGCTTGAAAATGTCGAGATTTTCCCCACTGCGGGACATCCGGTCGTCTACGGCGACTGGCTCAAGGCGCCGGGGAAGCCGACAGTTCTTCTCTACGGCCACTATGACGTGCAGCCCCCCGAGCCCCTCGACCTGTGGACATCTCCCCCATTCGAGGCGACGATCAGAGACGGGAACCTCTTCGCGCGCGGTGCCGCAGACGATAAGGGGCAGGTCTTCATACACCTTAAGAGCCTCGAGGCGTATCTCCACAACCGGGGCGCTCTCCCTGTCAACGTGAAACTTATCATAGAAGGGGAGGAGGAGATCGGGAGTGATAATCTGGAGACGTTCGTCCGCGAAAAGAAAGAGCTCCTTGAATCGGACCTCGTGCTGATATCCGATTCTTCTATGTTCGCAAAGGGAGTGCCTTCAATCTGCTACGGGCTGCGTGGCCTTGCCTATATGCAGATCGATCTCACCGGACCGAACAAGGACCTGCATTCCGGATCATTTGGAGGTACGGTCCACAATCCCATCCAGGCCCTGTCGGAGATCATAGCACAGCTCCACGACAAAAACGGCAAAGTGGCTATTCCGGGATTTTACGCGGGAGTTCTTCCCCTGACCAAAAAAGAGCGTGTTGCATACGGAAAGCTCCCGTGGAGCGACAGGAAATATGCGAAGGAACTTGGAGTGGAGAAACTCTACGGAGAGAAAGGGTTCACCACACTCGAGCGCGTCTGGGCCAGGCCGAC
>PMDK01000138.1 GCA_003154425.1 Ignavibacteriota bacterium | reverse complement strand
GGCGTGGTCGCCGGGTACGCGGTCGGACCGGTCCCGATGATGCGGGCGGGCGCCGAGCTGACCCGCCCGTACGGCGGCCCGACCTTCGCCTCGCTCAACGCTATCATGCTGGTCAGGACGGGGATGTGCGGCGGCTGCCGCGTCACTGTCGGCGGCCAGATGAAGTTCGCGTGCGTCGACGGCCCGGAATTCGACGGCCACAAGGTGGATTTCGACGAGCTGATGATGAGGAACCGCACGTATGTCGACATGGAGAAGATCTCGGATCAGAAACACGTCTGCAGACTGACCGGCGTGAGCCAGGAGGCAGCCTCATGAGCGCAAACAACCCCCTGAAGCCGTCGCAGCGGATGAAGATCCCCCGCCAGGAATCCATCGAACAGGCGCCGGGTCTGCGGAGCGTCAACTTCCTCGAAGTATCCTATGGCTTCGACGAGGAACGTGCAATCCAGGAAAGCCAGCGCTGCCTCGAATGCAAGCAACCCTACTGCACGGACGGCTGTCCCGTGGGTATCGACATCCGGGGGTTCATCGACCTGGTTGTGCAGAAAGACTATGTTGGAGCGGTGAGGAAGATACGGGAGGCAAACTATCTCCCCGCCATCTGCGGGAGGGTCTGTCCCCAGGAATCCCAGTGTGAATCCCTGTGCGTGATGGGGAAGAAGCTGTCTCCGGTGGCTATCGGGAAACTCGAGCGGTTTGTCGCCGACTACGAGATGAAGAACAATCTCTTCACCCCCCCCCTCCTCCCGGAGAAGCGCCAGGAAAAAGTCGCAATCGTCGGGTCCGGACCTTCGGGACTCACGTGCGCGGCGGAGCTGGCACAGATGGGTTACCAGGTCACGGTATTCGAAGCCCTCCATGCCGTCGGCGGCGTCCTCCGCTACGGGATACCCGAATTCCGGCTCCCCAAGGAGATCCTTGATCTTGAAACGGACCGGATCAAGGCGCTCGGCGTGGAGATCTACACGAACTTTGTCATCGGGAGGACGGCCACGATTGACGAGCTGTTCGATGAGTGGGGATTCAAGGCCATATTCCTCGGTACGGGGGCCGGGACACCGACGTTCATGGGGATTCCGGGGGAGAGCCTGAGCGGGGTCTATTCCGCGAACGAGTTTCTCACGCGCGTCAACCTGATGGGGGCCTACAAGTTCCCTCAGAATGATACGCCGATCAGGATCGGAAAAGCCGTCGGGGTGATCGGCGGGGGAAACACCGCGATGGATGCCGTGCGGACATCCAAGCGTCTGGGGGCGGAGAAGGCGTACCTCGTCTACCGCCGCTCGCGGGAGGAGATGCCCGCCCGGGAAGAAGAGATACACCATGCCGAACAGGAAGGGATTGAATTCCTCCTCCTGACCGCCCCCTTGAGCATATTGGGGGATAAGAACAACTGGGTGTGCGGCATGGAATGCCAGAAGATGGAGCTGGGAGAACCCGATGAATCGGGACGGCGCAGGCCGGTCCCCGTCAAGGGCTCCGAATTCACACTCGAACTGCAAACGGTGATTGAGGCAATCGGACAGAAACCGAACCCGATCATACAGGCGACGACCCCCGGGCTCGAAACGAGCAAACGGGGAACAGTCGTCACGAATGAGAAACAGAAGACGAGCCGTGAGGGGATATTCGCCGGAGGGGATCTTTCACGCGGCGGGGCAACAGTGATACTGGCGATGAAGGACGGGAAAGGCGCCGCCGCGGCGATTCACGAGTATCTGAACCCGTCTCACTCAGCGTCGTAGATCGAAAGCCCCACTCCTCCTGAAACCCCTGCCGGGCAACCCGGCAGGGGTTTTTGTGGTTCAGTACTCAAGCCTCACACCGAACCTGATCTGCCTCGGCGGACCCCAGTTGCCGGAATTCTTCCCGTTATTGACCGCATCATAAAAAGCGACGTATTGCGGACCGTTCTGGGCCGCGACCATTGCCCCGGCGGGGGTTGAGAAGTAGCCGTCGTTTGCGGGGTCGCCGGTTCGGGGAAAGACGTTGACGGCATTATCAGTTCCGAGGAGATTGACAGCGTATATATAGAGATCAAGTCCGAGCGGCCCCACGGTGAACGATTTGTCGAGGCGTCCGTCAAGCTCGGCGAACCAGGGCGTCGTCCATATTCCGTCCGACGCAAGACTCGTCACAGACTGGCCGCTGCGGAATGTGAGGAGGAGATTCAGACCGGCCTGCTCGAGTATTGCCCCCCCGTCATCTTTTCCGAACCTGTAGTCGAGAAGCACGCTGCCACGGTGGACTGAGTTGAAGTCCACGCCCGACTGGTATCGCGGGGTAACGTAGATCGGACCCCCGCCCGGAAGGCTTGCACCATTTAATGAAGCAAGCCAGCCCGCGTTGACATCCTGGAGCGTGTAATTGACCTGAGCGGCAAGCCGCTGTATGCGCCGGAGAGTAAACGTAACCTCCACCCCTTTTGGTGTCACATCGTCGCCGTTCGAGACAAACCGGTACGTCGAAGTTGACCGGCCGAGTTGGAAAATCGGGTACCCTGCAGGTGTAAGGAACTCCGGATTTTTGATCATTGATAGCTGGTGTGTTATGTTTTTGTAGAACCCGGTGACGTCCAGTGACACGAGATCGCTCAACTGGCTGGAGAATCCGACTTCGTACTGTGTGATACGCGCCGGCTCCAGGAACGATCCGGCTGCGTTCGTTTCCTGTATGAACCTGCCAAACTGGGCATGGAGCAACGAACGGTCACTGATTGGAATCGAGACTCCAATTCGCGGGCTGAGCTGTGAAGAGGCCTTTCTTTCAACTAATTGCGATGCGAGCAGCAGGTCGTCCGTCGAGAATTGGATGTTCGCAGGATCAGCAACATCTTTGCCCCCCGGATCGATGAAGTCATACCGGAGACCGAGTGTCAGTTCCAGGGACCGCAGATCGATCCTGTCCTGCGCGTATCCGCCCCAGATGACCGGCTTCCGGGGTCCAAGGGAGTAGAGGGCTCCGCCCCGGATGTCGTCGCCATTGATCTCCCGGCCAAAGACATCGTATCCAAAGCCGGCGCCTGTCGAGTTCCGGGCAAGCGAGAGTTCAAGCAATGCGGGATCCGTGAACCGGTTCCGGAGGCTCCAGAACGTCAAAACATTGGAGGGGGCGTAGTCCCTCGCCGTGTATTGCGTGTACTCGCCCCCTGCACTGAACTCATGAACCCCCGCCCGGAGAGTCGCACCCGCCCGGCCGCCGAAAGACTCCTGGTCCGTCTTTTCGAATCCCGCTATCTGGGTACCGGGTTGATTGAGAGTGAACGTACCATCCCAGAGCTGATATGCCGGCCAATTGAACGTCAGACCATTTGACGACTGCAGAGAGTAGCCGAGTGCGGCGTTTGCCGCCGGGTCACCATACGTGAAGAGGTTATCGCGCAGCTGAGGGTCTTCGGTCACGAACGATTTCCCAGAGTAGCTGAAGCTCGCCTGGTACGCGAAGCTGGACGAGACCACGTGCGAAATCTTCGCACTGACAAATCCGTCCCGCTCACTATTGAGCGGAAGGCGGCTCTGATTCAGCAGATTTTCGAGACCGGCCGGGGTCTGACTCCTGTCATAGCTGTATGATCCTGCGATACGGAATTGAACAGATGCAAGGTCGAGCAGAGCAGTACCGGTCATGACCCAGCGGTTGTCCCCCCCGCCGGTGGCATTTCCGCCGGGGACGACTATGTTCAGCGTATCCGGCCTGGCGACTGAGGAGTAGGGGGTGACTACCGGGTCCGTCACGACAGCATTGGCGCCGCTGAAATTGTATCCCGACCGGACGCTTACTGTGGGATCACGGTAGAATGTGTTCTGTACGCTGCCAAAGAGCCGGAGCATATTCCCCAACCCGGGGAAAGGCCCGCCGATCGTCCCGGTCCAGTCGGAATAGCCGTATGAGTACCCGCCGAGGGCACTCTTGTTCATCCCGGTGTACCTGTCAGTCTCGGCAATCAGCGAGCCACTCCACCTGTCCGGGCGACCTGTCCGGAGCTGCATCCCGACGAACCCGGCGCCTCCCCCTCCGAATTCGGCGGCGGGCCCGCCGGCATGGACCTGAATCTGTTCGACGGCTTCGGCTGTGACGGCCACCGCGCGGCCCCCCCGGAGTATGTCGTTCACAGCCGTTCCTTCGATGCGGTATCCGATCTCACCTTCTCGTCCCCCCCGCACGGAGATGATGGACCCGCCGAATATATTGGTCCCCTGAGGCATGAGCCCCGGCTGCAGGAGTATCGCAGGATCGATTCCGCGTGCCGGGAGATTCGTGAAGAAGTCCTGATCAATAGTGTGAACGACATTCGACTCACCCCTGGAAACCGGGGGACGAACGGCGGCGATCTGAAGCGAGTCGAGTGCCATGCTGTCCGGGGGGGTTTGAACTGCGACTCCACTGTGGATATCAGCGGGCAAATCGCCGCTCCCGCGAACACGGGCGGACAGAATGCCCGGAACCGCGGCAATGATCAGAACAAGAAGAAGCCTTCCGGACATATGCCCCCTCGAAAAAAANNACGGAGCGGGAGGTGAGGCCCCGGGCCCAGGGAATGCCGAGCTCGCTGAAGAAGCTTCGTTCTTCGAACGCGACGTTCATATACTCATCCAGGGACCGTACCCGGTGGAATTTTCCCCTGGTCCCCGGGGGAAACATCTCCCAGTCTTCGATCACCGATACGTATGAATCCGGAATTACGCCGATCTCCGGACAGCTCTCGTGCATGGCGTTCACTGTGACCGTCTGCGCGCGCGCCAGCTCCGGCGTGCAGAGAGGTTCCCTCCCCTCCCGGACGGCGAGGACGAAATCCCTGAACCCATCATAACGCCAGTTGTCATGAACCAGATTGTCGAATTCCTCCGTCTTCCCGTCGCCGTACCTGATCAGCGTCTTCCCGTTGTCCGTCTGCCAGTACGCCGTNNGTCGTCGTGAATCGCAGGAGCACCGTGTCGGGGCCTTCGATCCTGTTTGCCCGGTAGAGCTCGGCACGGAGCACGGCAGGCGTATCCGCCTTCCCCTCTTCGGCCGAACAGAGGTAGAGAGCGTTCATCAGGTAATGCGCATGGGCATTGTTGGCAGGGCTGTCGAGTATCCACTCCTCACGCACGCGGAGTTTTCCAGCCCATTCGTTCCGGCTGTAGTAGGTTTCGCTCCGCGGCCAGCCGCACATCAACGAGAGGGAACGGACGTTCCCCAGCAGGCCGCCCGAGACGCGCGACTTGAGCTGCTGTATGGAATTGCTGTAGATATGCTGATACCCGATCGCAATGCGCCGCCCGGTCTCCCTTTTCGCCGCAAGGAGGGTGTCAACTTCCTGCACCGTCGCCGCAACGGGCTTCTCGCAGTACACGTGCAGCCCCGCCCGCATTGCGGCGACACTGACCGGGACATGCATGCTTATCCCCACGGGGACGGTCAGCACGTCCGCGGTGCCGGAAGCCTCCGCGATGAACTGGTCGACGCTGTCGTACAGCGTGCAGTGCCTTGCGAGCAGCTCCGCGACCAGCTCCGGCCTCTGCTTCCTGTCGCTCTCGAGCGCGATAACACCGACGAGCTTCGCAAGGCCCTGCCCTGCAAGCCAGTCCACCGCCTTCATGTGCACGAGGCCGTACCCGCCNNTGCTTCCGGTCGAGTCTCCCGAACCGCGTCGAAGGGACCTTCCCGACCGGGTTATGGCGGTACCTGTCGGTTCCCCTGCAGAGATACGTGGTGAAGTGCGGATTGACGGCAAGGTCGCACTTCACAACAGTGGTCGAGTACCGGATCGTCAGGCCCGCGCGCCGCCGTGATGAGTTATTTGCGGGAGATCCATGAACGAGCTTGTCGTTATGGATCGACACCTGTCCCGCACGGAGATTGAGGGAGACCGCTGAGTCCTCACGGAACTGTCCCTGCTCGCATTCAAGCGTAAGGACGGAATCCGTATCGGAGGAGCGCGAATGCTTCAGGAGGCCCGCCCGGTGCGAGCCGGGGATGACCTGCATCGCAGCGTTTGCCTCGTCCACGTCCTCGAACGCGACCCAGACCGTCGCGGATATCTTGGGTTCGAGCGGCCAGTAGTAGGTATCCTGGTGCCAGCCCACCGTGGAGCTGCTGTGCGGCGGCTTGATGAAGAAGTTGGATCCCCAGAGATAAAAATCCGGGCCGAGGATGTCCTCCACGTAGTCGAGGATGATGCCGTTCATGCATATGTCGTACAAAAAGCGGCTGCTCTCATGCCACTCCCGTATGTCCTTGGCATCCTCTCCGGGACGGAGGAGCTTCAGCAATTCGCTCAACCCGCCGTTGAGATCCTTCACCTCTCCGGCATCGAACACGGGGGGGAGTCCGATCAGGTACCCGTTCTCGTCATAGAATTTCCTCTGTTGCTCCGTCAGCCGCTTGCCCATTGTTGAACGCTCCTTGATTAGCGGAACAGGCCGTACTTCTTTATGTGCCGGTATGCCATGTAGCCGACGGCGCCGATCTGTATGGTTCCCAGCGCCATCTGAAATGGACTCATCTTCTCTTTTTCCATCTGGAGCCGGAGGGGGGACATGAGATCCGCGCGTGGCTCAAGAAATCCCCCGATAAAGGGTCCGCCGGGGAAGGTCAGGGAAGGACCCTGGAAGGAAAGCTCACTCCCGGGGAATGACGGGAAAAGAAACACCGCCCGCCCGAGCGAAAGACCCGGATCGAGCAACACGACCCTGTTCACCGACCCGGTGTCGGGTGAGTCCCCCCGGGCGGGCGGCTGCGCGCTCGCCGCGCCGGCAGATGCGATGAAAAGAATGAGGAGACTTCCGAAGACCTGTTTTTCCATATGGTGTGAATGTACGCCGGGATGGCAGGATTGTCAAGGCACCGCTTTCACCCCGGCCCTACCTCAGGGTCAGCACGACCACAGAACACGGGGGGAGCTGTACACGCAGCGACGTCCCGTCGAGCCGGGCACCGGCGAACTCCGCCGGTTTCACCCGGGAGGGATCGTCAAACGTGTTGTGATCCTGGAGCCTCCCGGAGGCGAGTATGCGTCCGCTCACAGACGAAGACGCGGCCCCGCGCGTTTCAATCACGACCTCCTGCACATGGCCCGGATCGATGTTCACGAGCGATATGTGCGTCGCGCCGCTCCTGTCGCGTGAGGCGGAGACAGAGACCGCGGGGAGGGATTTCCCCTCCACGGCATACGTCCCCCCCCGCACGCTTGAGGGAAGCAGAAGGGCGTCGTGGTGCACCGTGTACATCTCCATGACGTGGTATGTGGGCGTCACGATCATGCGCTCTCCCTCCGTCAGCACCACGGCCTGCAGGACGTTGATCGTCTGTGCGAGGTTCGCCATCCGCACCCGGTCGCAGTGGTTGTTGAAGATGTTCAGTGTCACCCCGGCAATCATCGCGTCGCGCATGGTGTTCTGCTGGTAAAGGAAAGCGGGGTTCGTCCCCGGCTCCACGTCATACCATCCCCCCCATTCGTCCACCACCAGCGCGATTTTTTTCTTCGGATCGTACTTATCCATGATCGCTGCGTGCCGTTGCACGAGATCCTCCATCTCGAGGGCGCGGCGCATAGTCTCAAAATACTCCGCCTCGGTGAACCCCGTGGCCGAGCTCTTGTGGTTCCAGTCGACGGCGTAATGGTGAAGCGCTATCCCCTCGATCAATCCCTGCGGGATGTCGCGCATTAACACTTCCGTCCAGTGGAAGTCGGAGGAACCGGCGCCGGAGGCGATCCTCCAGAGCGGGCCGTTTTTCCATGAGGCAGGGATAAACGTCGCGAACGTCCTGTAGATGTTTGCATAGTACTCTGCGGTCATGTTCCCGCCGCATCCCCAGGCTTCGTTTCCCACTCCCCAGAACCGGACATTCCAGGGCTTCTCCCGTCCGTTCTCCTTCCGGAGGGCGGACATGGGGCCGGCACCCTCGGAATTCGTGTACTGCACCCACTGGGCGAAATCCTGCACCGTTCCGCTCCCCACGTTGCCGGTGATATACGGCTCCGCCCCGAGTTGCTCGCAAAGATCAAGAAACTCGTGCGTCCCGAAGCTGTTGTCCTCCGTGACCCCTCCCCACCAGCTATTGACGATCGCAGGTCGCTTCGCCCCGGGGCCGATCCCGTCTTTCCAATGATACGTGTCGGCGAAGCACCCCCCGGGCCAGCGAAGATTCGGGATCCTGAGTTTCCTGAGCGCGTCGACAACATCGTTGCGGATCCCCCGGGTGTTGGGGATCTTCGTGTTCCCCTCCCCCACGTAGTAGCCCCCGTAGATGCACCTGCCGAGGTGTTCCGAGAAATGGCCGTAGATGTTCCGGCTGATCGTGTCCTTCGCCAGGTCTGTGTTTATCTGGACGCGGTTCTGGCATGCGGCCGTTGCCTGGATGAGAAACATGAGGGCCGGAAGAACTACACGGAAAGACCGGCCGGGATGTCGGATCAGATATTGCATGTGAGATTCCTCCGTGTTGAGTGGACGACGGCGCGCGCACATCACTGCGGCGCGAGCGCGGGAAGATCCACGAGGTCTGTCAGGAGAAGCTATTCATCACGAGAGGTGAACGCCTCCCATCGGTTGGCAAAATAATGTCCGTAGGCACCGCGCCTGGCAAATGTCTTTCTGGACAGGCCTGCCTGCGGACGCTCCCTGAGACGCACGCGGAACAGCTCGCCGACTCCCTTCCAGTAGGGTTCTTCCCCGAGTCCCCACGGCGCGACCTGGCACATGACCGCGACCACAAACAGCACCTCCGCGTCCGTGCTGAATTCGCCGCCGAGGCTGTGGAAGAGCTCGGTGATGCGCGTCCTGTTCAGGTCTTTCAACCCCGTGAAGTACGGGGGTTCCGCCGCCCCGTACCAGATGAGGAACAGGAGGCGCAGTGCCGTCTCCCGGTCAAGTGCTCCTTCTTTCCAGCGGGCCACAAAGGCGTCGTACGCCCGTCCCAGGGAGGGGGTGTGCGATGAGGAGTAATGCTCCTCTTCGATCGCCGTTATTTTGTCGATTGAGAGCATGACCAGAAAGGAAACACTTTTCCGGCGGAGAATCAATTGCGGACCCTTCTCGACCTTACGCCGGCTATGCCTATATTTCACCCTTTCAACTGTTCCCCATCTCCCCGGAAGAACATGACGAAGCAACCGCTCGTAGTGCCGGCATCCATGTCACTTCTCTGTCTTTCTCTGTCTTTCTCAGGCTTTCTCAGGGTGCGGCAGCACAGAAATCCTTCACGGTTCGAAGCGGGAACGCAGAGGTTGTAACTGGACAGAGAGTTGCCTAAATTGATTTAGTGGTGATTCCGTCGCGAGAGAGAGCAGGTCAGGAGAGATGGGAGTCAGAACCGAAACATTGCCCAGTGGGGTCGGGCTGATCGAGGTCAGGGGATCACTCCTTTCGGATGAGGAGGTTGCAGACCTGCGCAGGGGAGTCGCGGAGTTCGTGGACCGTCGCTGGCGGAGGCTGCTCATCGACTTCAGCGAAACGAAATACCTGAACAGCACGGCCATCGGTGTCCTTGTCGCGGCGCACACCACCTATGCCAGGCGACAGTGGCAGCTCAAGCTCTGCTCCATGAACAAACATGTTCATGTCATCTTCGCCATCACGAATCTCATGAAGATATTCTCCGTGTACGACACGAAAGACGAGGCCATGAAGGGCTTCCTGGAAGAAGGGGTACAGCAGTAACACGTTGTCCGTTGTGCGTCTCAGGTTCTCCTGCCGCCGGCAATCTGATCGAAGCGATCCGCGCAAAGGAACAAACCGCCTCAAGGCTCCCCCTTTCTCTTTACATACTCGTTCACATTCCGCGCAATCAGCAACAACCTCTTCTGAGCTCCCCGGTGCCAGGCACCATCACCCGGGATCTCGTCCCAGCCCTCCTCTCCGCCCCGGGAAGTTTGGAGGCTGAGAAACCGGATACGTTCCTTCCCCTCCCTGACATCGACGCTCATCCGGAACGAGAGGTTGGCCGGGAGGGAATCCCCCTCCGCGGTCATCGTCGTCACGCCGTTGGCGATGATCGAACCAGTTTCAAGATCTTCGCTCTGTATCACCGCCTTCGGAGAGCGGAGATTATTGGTGATCCACTTCATCGTCCTGTCGTAAATCTCCTGCCGGGAGAGCCCGGAGAAGTCGAAGATGAAAGTATGGTTCATCTCCTCACTCGTCGCCTCCTGCCCGACTGCGCGGCCCGTCACCACCAGGAGGCCGGCCGCCACCACGAAGGCCCTCACTCCGGACATCGCTTCCATCCTCCCTCTCTTCCGGGGATGTTCATCTCCCCTGCACCAGGCGCTTCAACTCTTCCAGCAGTCTCGAAATCTCCTCTTCGCTGTTATAGAGCGAGATGCCGACGCGCGTTACGCCTCCGCGATCATGGAGCCCGAGGATTTCCATCGGCCGCACAGCATAAAAATCACCGTCCCACACACAAATCCCCTTCCGGCCGAGCACCGTGCACACCTCCTCCGGCCGTATTCCATCGACCGTGAAGGACACCGTCGGAGCGCGGAGGGAAACTTCGAAGGAAGGGCCGCAGACGGTCACTCCGTTGATCTTCAGGAGAGCGTCGTGGAGCAGGCGCGCGAGCACGTTCTCATGGGCCGCGATGATGTCCATCCCCTCAACAATCCTGGACCTCCGGTCCGTACCCGAACCGAAAGAAGCGATGAATTCGATCGCCGCCTTCACTCCCGCGACGGCTGCGTGGTTCTGCGTCCCCGTCTCGATCCGGTGAGGCGCCCGCTGGTCCTGTGTCCGAAGCCGGTCCGTCTCGAGGAGGTCGAGTACCCCCTCGCGTGCGTACAGAATTCCGACGTGAGGTCCGTAGAACTTGTATGCCGAACAGAGAAGCATGTCCACTCCCATCGCCGCGGCCTTCACGGGAAAGTGCGGGGCGTAGTGGACTGCATCGACGAGAAGCCACGCCCCGACCCCGCGCGTCACGGTTCTGGCAAAGGCGACGTCATTGACCGTCCCGAAGGCATTGGATGCCAGACCCATCGCGACGAGGCGGGTCCTCTGGTTCACCTTCCGCGCAAAATCATCATAGTCGAGCGTCGCGTCGCCCCGGATGCCGATCTCCGTCACGAGGATCCCCTTTTCCCGGAGGCCGAGCCACGGGCCGCGATTCGCCTCATGATCAAGCTGCGTCACAAGAATCTCATCCCCTTCCCGCAGCAGGCGGCCGAACGCCCTTGCGAGCGCGAAGTTCAGCGTCGTCATGTTCGCGCCGAAGGAAATGCATTGCGCCCCGGGAGCGCCGAGAAACTCCGCTGCCAGAGCCCTCGCCTCATCCAGCAGACGATCGGATTCTACAGCGGTCGGAAAACGGCCGTGTGTGTTGGCATTACACGTCGAGTAGTAGCGCGCGATTGCATCAATGACCGACTGAGGGACCTGTGTGCCGGCCGGTCCGTCCAGATAGGCGAGAGGAAACCCGTTGTGAGTCCGTAGGAGCGAGGGAAATTCTCCTCGACGGTCCGGGATCTGTCTCCGGTGCGATCCCTTCTCCCTTGCAGCCGGGGTGTTCATTGCAGGTAGATTGTCCTCTAATGCATTGAATGTACGTCACCGGAACAGGAAAGACAATGGAGCCTCAGAAACCGTCTGGAAGCGGGAATAAAGATGGGGTATCCCCCCT
>PMDK01000045.1 GCA_003154425.1 Ignavibacteriota bacterium | reverse complement strand
CCGTACTGGCAGAAACTGAAGACGATGTCACGGTGAACGCCGTTCAGCGCCCGGCGCATGAGGCGATACGGTTTCTCGAGTGCTTCGAGCGTCCTTTCCTTTTCGATCGACCCGTACGAACACCAGTCATATTTGAGGTAATCGATCCCCCAGCGTGCGTACTGGGCGGCATCCTGCTCTTCGAACCGGTAGCTCGCGGTGAACCCTGCACAGGTGAGAGGGCCGGGGGAGGAGTAGATGCCGAGCTTCAGTCCCTTGCTGTGGACGTAGTCACCGAGCGCCTTCATGTCGGGGAATTTCTTGTTTGTGTTGATCCTCCCTTCAGCGGTCCTTGGCTCCCCTGCGAGGAGCGGGTCTTTCGCTTCCGGCTTCACTTCCCAGCAGTCATCGATGTTGATATATGACCAGCCGTGCTGGACGAGCCCGCTTGTGACCATCGCATCCGCCGCAGCGCGTACCTTTGCGTCGTCGACCGCAGAGGCGAAACAGTTCCAGCTGTTCCACCCAAGAGGCGGTGTCAGAGCGATCTGATCTCCTGACAGGATAGTGAAGACCCGCTCTGAAGTCCCGAGCCCGTTCGCGGCTCTGACCGTGAGCCGGTATGTGCCGGGTCCCGCAAGCGTGCCGGTGATGCGTCCCGTGGTGCTGTCGAGCGCGAGTCCCGCGGGGAGCCCTTCGGCGGAGAACCTGATCGGGCGGGTCCCCGTCGCCGCGACGGTGTAGAGGAACGGGTTCCCGGGGCGGGCTCCGAACACGCGTGCACCGTTGATGCGCGGGAGGGGCGAAGCGCCCGGCGTCAGGAGCACGGGGGTGATGTCCTGCATACGGGCACCGAGGTACGTCTTTCTGAAAGCATCAAGCGCGGTCCCGGAAGACGCCGTCCGCGCCCTGACGAGTGCTGCGGTACGATCCGCGGGAGTGTCGAACAGCGTCGCCGCCGCGTACCGTCGCGAGAGCTCCGCATAATCTCCAGGCTTCCACGCGGTCGCCCAGATGCTGTCCGCGGATTCCCATGCAATTTCTCTCTTTGCCTCCTCGGAGGAAAAATCCCGGTCGACGAGCCTCAGGAGCTCCCGCATATCGCGGTTCACATCCGCAAAGTAGAACCCGAAGTCCCCCCCTCCGTTATTGACCTTGATGAGCAGCCGGTGTTCCCCCCGGGCGAGGCTGATCTCGACCTCCTCCTGGTTCGGTTGCACCGCCCTGTCGATATCGTGTTGCAGTACCGGCTTCCCGTCAAGCCAGACTTTAATACCGTCATCGCTCCCGAGCGAGAGCGCCAGCGTCGTGTCCCGGGGAGCCGACACACGGCGCGAGATGAACATCGCGCAGAAATCCATCTGTTCAAAGAGGACGACCGCGCCGTCCCGCCACTGCGGTCTGTCGGTCCACCTGAGCGTGCCCTCTTCATAGGCCTTTCCCGGGACGAACTCCGTTTCGGGGGGGAACACCTCTCCGAATGCGTCTTTCGTCTTTGCCCTGAACGGCCCGATAGAAGTCCATGGGCCGAAGAGAACGGGGGAGAGCCTTCCACCCCCGTCGCGTTGAGTACTCAGGGCCTCGAGCGATGCCTGCACGGTGTGCTGCCACGTGTCCTGCTTTCTGTACGACGACGGGTCCTGTGCTGCGGATGAGAAGCAGAACAAGGTGGCCATGACGGGAATGATCGACGACCGGTTCATCGGGAGTGCCTGTTGATTGCGGTGATGTCAGTTCGGTTGCGAAGTCCCGGGGAAAGGCTTTTCCATGTTGAATCCCCAGAGCTTCGGATTTTCGCCTATGACGGCTGCGGAGAATATGTAGAAGACGTAGTCGTATGTCTGTTTCGGGATCTTGTCCCTGTATTGCGTCAGGAATCTCCAGAAATTCCTGTCGCGCGGGTTCTCCGGCATCTCCCGGATCAGGCCCCGCACGACGTTGTGTCCCCAGTTGTACCCGGCGATCACGAGGAGACCTGATGCCTGTGCCTCCGTGTTGTACATGTCGCTGATGTATCTCGCAGCCGCCGAAGTGGATTTTGAGACGTTCTGTCTCTCGTCACGGGGGTCCTGCCTGGCGACCCTGATCAGCGGACCTGTTTTCAGCCCGTATTGCACCGCTGTGGCGGGCATGAACTGCCACATCCCTTTTGCGATCCCGAACCGGGTCTCGGGTCCGACGACCGCAGAGTCGAACTCGCTTTCCTGGAGCGCCAGGTAGAAGAACTGCGGGGGTAGGTCCTGGGCGATCATCGCCTCCGCAATCCTGCCGGGGTAACCGCTCTCCTCCGCCCTCGAGACCGCCTGTCTCAGTCTCGGGGATTTTTTCCAGAGGTCGATGTAGTTCTCCACTTCATCCATGAAATCCCCCGGCATCCCGATTTCACATTCTCCGAAGACGCGGGCGACATGATAAATGGTCTTCTGCTTGTCGTCCATCCCCTCGGAGTAGATCCCGAGCTCGCCGACAAGCTTCTCGTATGTTGCCGTCAGCTTCCGCCGTTTCTCGAGATAGGTGCCGACCTCCGCGTGTGCCGTTGTGTCGCCGGCGACGGACCCGAGCTGCTTCTTGAGGGACGCATAG
>PMDK01000052.1:1743-3557 GCA_003154425.1 Ignavibacteriota bacterium | reverse complement strand
TGGACGTGGGAGCCAACTACTGGATTACCGATTATAACGAATACAAGGTGTCTTTCGGCGGCCAGGTAGCCGCTCGTTATGAAATAGCACGGTATTTCGGGCTCGGATTGACGGCAGGATATGAAGTGCTCAAAACGAACCAATCTTCGCCCTTGAACACCGGAGCGTACGCCTCATACATGAAGGCGAACGCTATCCCCGTTTCCGTCGTCGGCTTTATCCACTTCTTTCCGAGGAAGATGGTCAATCCCTACGTCTACATCGGCGTCGGCATGCTGATTTACCAGCGGTGGGGCGTCGGGTTGGCTCCCCCGGTTGACGGCTCGTGGAACACATCGTACACGATCCCCGTCGGATTCGGGATAGAGTCGTTTATCAACAATGACATCTCCATCGATGCGAGCGTCGGCTTCACGAACATAGGGAACGACGTCGATGCCCGCACGACGAGTTCTTTCAAAGGATACGCAACCGCCAGGATCGGCCTGAACTTCTACCTCAACGAGGGGCCGCCGCGCAGGCCAGCGTCGAAACCTGCACCGGTCAGATTCTGATCCTGAGCATTTCCAGAACAGCAACTTTCCTCAATTGATCTGCCGGGGGTGCGGTCAGGTCCGTGCGCTTCCGGCAGATCTGTGTACAGCCTTCCGGCCGGCGATCCGAGGGGCCGGAGTCCATTCAATTTCCCGCTTCGCCGACTCATAGTCAACTGGATCCTTAAGGGACACTGCAATAAATGAGGTTCATATGAAACAGTTCGGAACAGGCATGGCGGTCCTGATCGGATCGCTCCTCTGCGGATGTTCNNGAATTCGCACGCGACGGACTCCGGCCCGTCAACGGCTCCTACTACCAGCACGTTCTTCTCAATATCGTGGGCCTGGGAGAGCCAAATGCACTCCGCATCCGGTCCGGATCCGTTGAGAAGTCGTACGAAATCAAGACGGATTTCTCGCCGTTCGAGATCACATCGAACGGCAGTGCCCGGGGCCCGGTCGTTTTCGCGGGATACGGCATTACGGCGCCACAATACCATTATGACGACTACGCCGGGATCGACGTGAGGGGGAAAATCGTGTTCGTTCTCCGGCACGAGCCGGGGGAAGACGATTCGACCTCGGTGTTCCTCGGGACCGTCGCCACGGAGTACTCCGGCGTGCCGACGAAGGTTCGCATCGCGATGGAGCACGGGGCGGCCGGCGTGATGGTGGCCACGGATCCTCTCAACCACTCCTCGCTGGCGCCGCGCGGGTTCCCGTGGCCGTCGTTCTCCCGCCTCATCCCGAAGGACGCGCTCCCCCTCACGCTGGGGGAGGAAGAGAAGNNTTCATCCAGACGGGGACCGAGATACGCGACATGTCGGCCAGCAACGTCGTGGGGGTGCTCCCGGGGAGCGATCCGGCGTTGAAATCCGAGACCGTCATCGTGGGGGCACATTACGACCACCTCGGATACCTGAAGCAGCACGCGCCGGGGGCACGATGGATATTCAACGGCGCCGACGACAACGCCTCCGGGACGTGCGCGCTTCTGGAGATCGCCGCCGCACTGGGCGGTCTCCCGTCATCCCCCCGCCGAACCATACTCTGCATCGCGTTCTCAGGAG
The DNA here is from genome assembly GCA_003154425.1 of Ignavibacteriota bacterium. Classification (GTDB taxonomy): domain Bacteria; phylum Bacteroidota; class Ignavibacteria; order UBA10030; family UBA6906; genus Fen-1273. The sequence continues at coordinate 1,951 of PMDK01000052.1, read as the reverse complement.
AGGAGAAAGGGCTCTTTGGCTCGGAGTACTATGCGCGGCATCCTCTGTTTCCGCTGAAGAGCACAGTCGCGATGCTCAACATGGACATGGTCGGGATGAACGGAGAGGATTCCCTCTTCGTTATCGGGTCGGAAGGGTCGCCCGATATCGCCCGGATCGCACGGGAGGAGAACGCCCGGGTCGGATTCGTCCTCGTGGACCTGAAACT
>PMDK01000052.1:0-1703 GCA_003154425.1 Ignavibacteriota bacterium | reverse complement strand
TCACGAGTCCCATGTTGTTCTAACAGAAGGAGTCCCCCCATGCGCACGACAACACGAACAATGCTTCTCATCCTGTTTGCCGGAGCTGTTGCATCCACCGGCGTGCGGGCGCAGGAACAGTACACGCTCCAGTACAAGCTGGAGAAGGGAAAGGTCTACCGCTTTGCCGACACCACACTCGTCAAATCCTCGCAGGAGGTGATGGGCCAGGAAGTGAAATCGACATCGACGGTTGCCGCCACGACACGGCTCGTGCCGGCAGAGATACGGGCGGACGGCTCGACGGTCCTCACCGTCTCCCCCGACGTGATGAACGTCAGCGTAAAGAGCAACCGGATGGACACGACGATAGTCCTCAAGGAGGCGATCGGCAAGCGGACGCGGCTCACGATCTCGAAGCTGGGAGAAACGCTCAGCCGGGAAGTCATCGACACTGCCAGGTTCTCCGGGATGGCGGCGCAGGCGGGACGGCAGGACATGGTCAGGCTTCACATCATGCCGTCGAAGCCCGTCAGGATCGGCGAGAAATGGACCGGGATAAAGCCCGATACGTCCGACGCGATGGGAGGCAGGATGATCACCGTCTCGACGGGGGATTTCAGCCTGCTGGCAAAGGAGTCGAAGCAGGGGATCGAGTGCCTGAAAATCTCCTATACGGGGAAGCTGACGATCTCCGGAAAAGGTTCGATGAACGGCGCGGATTTCTTCGTCGAGGGGACCGGGTCCACGTCGGGAACGTACTTCATGGATATGGCCACCGGGATGCCGGTCTGGGAGGACTCCAAGTATGACATGGAATCCACCGTCGCACTTACCGGCGCCCAGAACATGACGATCCCGAGCTCATCGTCCGTCACGGCACACAGGCTGCTGTTGAAGGATTGACCGCCATGAAGATCACATCGCGCGCGCTTCTCGCGGCGTTCTTCCTCTGTGCGGCGATCGATGCCTGGAGCGGGATCTCCCCCACGGAGTATGCGGGGCGCCGCGCCCGCCTGGCCGCTCTCGCGGATACGGATGCGGCGATCGTCTTCCATGCCGCTGATTTCCGTGTCCGCTCCGGGGACGTGAGCTACCGCTACAGGCAGGAGAGCAACCTCCTGTACCTCACCGGGATCACCGAGCCCAATGTCACGCTCGTCGTCATCCCCCGCGGCGTGGCAGTGGACGGTAAGGCGCGGACCCTCCTCCTCTTTGCCCCCGCCTCACGCGCAAGGGAAATCACCGCGAGCGGGTCGTTCCCCGACGGGGCCGTGCTCGATGCCAGCCGGTTTGAAGACATATTCCCGGCCGTCGCCGGATCTGTCCGCTCGCTCTATCTCTCCCCTCTCGATCCGGGATTCGTCAATGACTGGCTCAACACCCGGGCGCTTTTCCTCGATCAGGAGGCGAGACAAAAACTCCGTGAGAGGTACCCTTCCCTCAGGATAAGGAACGCCGGGCCGCTTGTCGCGGGCCTGCGTGAGTGCAAATCGGCGGCGGAACTGGACCTGATCCGGAGCGCCATCCGGATGACGGGGGACGGGATCCGGCACGCGATGGCGGTGTGCANNAATATGAGATGTTCCGGCAGGGAGCGGACTACACCAGCTTCCCCTCGATCATCGGTTCGGGACCGAACTCCATCATCCTCCACTACGACGAGAACCGGAGAGAAATGAAAGCCGGAGAACTGGTCGTCGTCGATGTGGGGGCCGAATACG
>PMDK01000261.1:26219-41075 GCA_003154425.1 Ignavibacteriota bacterium | reverse complement strand
GCAGGTTCGCACACCTGGTTCCTTTTGCTCCGCGAGCAGGACTCGAACCTGCAACCCTGCGGTTACGGTAGATTCCGGGACTTTCGTTCCGGTCCGGACTATCTCATCACCCTTGGACGAACCGCGCAAATGACCTGAATACGTCGAAGGGGTCGGGCGCTAGCGGGGCTTATTGGTGAGTTCCTCATCCCCTAGTCTCTGCACGTTCCTCGCTACNNATTTAGGTTTCCCTGAATTCACCCGATTTGTCAAACCCGATTGCTCGGGTAAGCTGCTATTCCCGCATGAAGTTCGCGGTGACAATTCGCACAGACCAAAAAAAAGCAGGTGCGAAGATCCTTCCTCATGCAGACCTCACAGCCGCATGCTCTACCATTGAGCTATCGCGGAATCGCACTGAATATACATATTTCCATGAGTATTGTCAATTGCTCTGCAGACAGGCTGGGAATGCGGAAACCCCAGTACTCTGCCGGCGACACTCGTTCAGATCTTCCTGGCCCGGCGTTCCAGCTCCCCGGCAATGTCGCCCAGTGCGACTCCTTCCTGCTCCAGAAGCACGAGCGTATGGTACAGCAGATCTGCGACTTCCCAGGTGATCTCCTGCTTGTTGTGATTCTTTGCCGCGATGATGACTTCGCCGGTTTCCTCCCCCACTTTTTTCAGTATCCTGTCTGCTCCGCCTTTAAAGAGCTTCGCCGTGTATGACCCTTCGGGAAGTTCCGTCTTTCGCTGCCGGATCACCCCTGCAAGCTCCCCCAGAACCTCACCCAGGTTCGGTCCGGCCGTCCCGGGCGCGCGGAGCTGATTGAAAAAACAGGAAAATTCACCCGTGTGGCAGGCACTCCCATGCTGATTGACACCGACGAGCAACGCGTCGGAATCGCAATCGTACTTCACGCTCATCACGTCCTGAATATTCCCCGAGGTCTCTCCCTTGTGCCAGATCCTGTTCCTGCTCCGGCTCCAGAAATGTGTCTGACCAGTTTCAAGCGTAAGTGACAGGCTCTCGCGATTCATGTACGCGAGCATCAGGACGGTTCCGGTCTCCGCGTCCTGTATTACCGCGGGAATGAGCCCCCGTTCATCGAAGCGAAGGCCTTCTATCGGTGGATTGCTCATCGGACCGGCACTCCCCTCTTTGCGAGAAAACTCTTGAGATCCCTTATCGTCATCGAACGCGTGTGGAACAGAGACGCGGCCAGCACGGCATCGGCGCCTCCGTCCGCGAACGCTTCGGCAAAATGTTCCATTGTGCCTGCCCCTCCGGATGCTATGATGGGTATGGTCACGCGCTCTGTGACCGCACGCAGCAGCTCGCAGTCGTAACCGATCTGAGTCCCGTCCCTGTCCATGCTCGTCAGCAGTATCTCACCTGCCCCCCTTTTCTCCACCTCCTCCGCCCATTCGACCGCGTCTTTCCCGGTGTTCTCCCTCCCGCCGTAGACATACACATCCCATCCTGGTAAAGATGGATCGCGCCTCCGGGCATCAATCGCCGAAACGACACACTGCGTGCCGAACCGCTCTGCGGACTCACTGATGAGCGCCGGCCGGCTTACCGCTGAGGTGTTGAGGCTTACCCTGTCCGCCCCCGCAAGCAGGAGCGCGCGGACATCATCCGTGGTGCGCACACCCCCTCCAACGGTCAGCGGGATGAAGAGATTTTCCGCGACCGCTTCAACAACGTGGACGAGCGTGCCTCGCGCCTCGTGTGACGCAGTGATATCGAGAATCACCAGCTCGTCGGCCCCCTCATTGTTGTAATACAGGGCGTGGGCCGCGGGGTCTCCCATCGATACGAGGTCGATGAATTTGACTCCTTTGACCACTTTCCCGTCTTTGAGGTCCAGACACGGTATGATCCGCTTCCGAAGCATGGTTTAGTTTACCCCTGAATCTGAAGGCGCGGGAGGAGAGGTTCCGGGTCCTTTTCCCGCAAGCGCGATGGCAGCCCGGAGCACAATTCTCCCTTCATACAATGCTTTTCCGATTATGGCACCGGTGATATGCTCATACCCGGGGGCGACCAGCGCACCAACGTCCAGGAGCGATGAAATCCCTCCGGAGGCGATGACTGAAAGTCCGGTCTGCGCCAGATCCCTGAGCGTCACGAGGTCGGGACCGTTCATCATCCCATCCCTGCCGATGTTGGTATAGAGTATCTCCCGGACTCCGGCTGCGCGGAGATCCCGCGCGGCCTCGTGCACATTTATTCTGGTAACTTCTTTCCATCCCCGTTTGGCCACTTTCCCGTCCAGCGCGTCAATCGCGACGATCACCCTTTCCGGGCCGTACTCCCGCAGCGTCTCAGCGAGGAGGTCCCCGTCTTCAAGAGCAACAGTCCCCAGGACGACGGACGATGCACCGGCATCGAACGCCTCTCTAATTGCCTCCCGCGATCTGAGGCCCCCTCCAAATTGCACTTTCACTCCGGTCAACGAGGCGATGCTCCTGAGCATCTCCGTCGTCTTCGATTCGCGTCCGAATGCGCCGTCAAGATTCACCAAATGGAGGCGCCTCGCCCCCTCGCCGGACCACCGAACGGCGACACCGACAGGGTCAGCAGCATAAACCTTTTCTGAATCCTCGCGCCCCTGCAGAAGCCGGACACACTTTCCGTCCTTCACATCGATGGCAGGAATGATCTCCATCATGTTGTCCAGGCCGCCGGCTTGACGAGCGTGAAACGCCGGAGCAGGTTGAGTCCTGCGATCTGTGATTTCTCGGGATGGAACTGTACTCCGTACACATTCCCCTTTCGCACCGAGGCGGAGAAGCGAACCCCGTACTCAGTGACCGCAACGGTTTCGGGGATAATCCCGGCATAGAATGAGTGGACGAAGTACGTGACCGGGGCTTCCTTCGGATCAGGGAAGAGCGGGGTCGGGGAGACCGGAATCACGTCGTTCCAGCCGATGTGCGGAACCTTGACACCCCTCCCGAGTTTCATGACTCTTCCCGCAATGAGTCCCAGACCCGCCGCGCCGGGCGACTCCTCACTCGACTCGAAAAGAAGCTGCATGCCGAGACAGATCCCGAGGAGAGGCCGCCCGGCCTTCGCATGCTCGAGTATCGGGCGGCGGAGCCCCAGGTCGTCGATCCGCCGCACGGCTTCTCCGAAAGCGCCGACCCCCGGAAGTATCAGCCACAACGCGGAACGGACGAGTGCCGGGTCCGATGTCACCGAAACCTTCACCCCGATCTCCGTGCAGGCGCGAAGGACGTTCCGCAGGTTACCCATCCCGTAATCGACGATCGTGATCACAGTGTCCCTTTCGTCGATGGGATCTCATTACTCCCGGTCCTCTCGACCGCGGAACGGAGGGCCCGGCCGAAAGACTTGAAAATGGCCTCGACCTGGTGGTGGGCGTTCCCGCCGTACAGCAGGGCGATGTGTAGGTTCATCCGCCCTTCGGTAGCAACGGCCCTGAAGAACTCGTTGACGAGTTCCAGTGAGAACCCGTTGAGCGTTTCGCGCGAGAATCCGGCGAGGAAAACGTAGTAACTGCGCCCGCTCAGGTCGATGACGGTCCTTGCGAGCGCTTCGTCCATCGTCACGAACCCAGCGCCGAACCGCTCAATCCCCCGTTTCTCACCCAGTGCGTCGTTGATAGCCTTCCCCAGGCAGATGCCCACATCCTCCACCGTGTGGTGGTCATCGACGTGAAGATCCCCTGTCGCGGCGATCGTGAGATCAAAGCGCCCGTGGCGGGCGATGTGGGAGAGCATGTGGTCAAAGAAACCGATGCCGGTCTTGATATCGAAGGCGCCCGATCCGTCGAGATCGAGACGGAGCCGGATCGATGTTTCCGCTGTTTTTCGTTCCAGAGCCGCCGTGCGGTTCATACCGCCTCCCGGAGTGCGATGATGAATTCGTCGTTTTCGGCCGGCGTCCCGACGCTGACACGGAGCCCGCGCTCAAGCATCGGATACCGGGAGACATCGCGTATGAGTATCCCCCGTGAAAGGAGGGCCGAGAACACCTCCGCCGGGGTCTTCCGGAGAGTCTCGAAGAACAGAAAATTGGCGTCGGAAGAGTAAGGGCGGACCCCGCCCATCGCGCCCAGCGCGGAGAAGATCCGCTCGCGCTCCGAAACAAGCACGCCGATCCACGATTTCAGGCTGTCCCACTGCTCGACGAACACCTCCGCAGCGATAAGCGTGAATATGTTAACAGAATACGGGAGCTTCACTTTGGCAAGCTGACGCGCCAGGCCGGGTGAGAGAAGGGCGTACCCGAACCGGAGGCCCGCCGCCCCCATCGCTTTCGAAAAGGTCTGGAGGACTACAAGGCGCTCATGCCGCGCCAGGAGTCGGACAGCGGAAGGACCTGCGAAGTGGACATACGCTTCGTCCACGACCACAAGCGACCTGGTGGCGCTAAGTATCCGGTCCAGGTCCGCCAGCGGGATCTGCCCCCCCGTGGGATTGTTCGGCGAGCAGAGCACCAGCATTGCGGCCCCGTTTGCGTTCGCCGCCGCGATCACCCGATCGGTATCCACCGTGAATGACCGCGTCATCGGAACATCGGTCACGGGGGCTCCGATTGCTTCGGCGAGCAATCTGTAGAGCGTAAACGTCGGCTGGCTGATCACCACTCCCCGACCTTTGTCCAGGGCGCACGTGAAGAGGAGCTGCAGCAGGTCGTTTGAGCCGTTCCCCAGGAGAACCCCGTCCGGCGTCCAGCCGGTGAATTCCGCGATTTTCTCCATCTGCCGCCGTGGAACGAATTCAGGGTACCGGGACCAGTGCTCGCAGGCGACACGGCGGAGGACCTCATTCCTGACCTCATCCGGCAGATCGAATGGGTTCTCGTTCTGATTCAGCTTTATCCGGCACTCCAGGTGTTCGAGCTTGTATTCGGTGATCCCCTCAATGTGGGGACGCAACAATGCTTTCATCGAGCATCCCCCCTTATCGTCACCGACATCTCGTGAGCGAAGAGTCCCTCAGCACGAGCAAGCTCCCGTACATGCGGCGCGAGCCGCCTGAGGGCGGGGCGGGTGACCTCGATGATATTCGAGAATTTCATAAAATCCGCCACGCCGAGCGGTGAGGAGAACCTCGCGGAGCCCGAGGTGGGGAGCGTATGGTTGGGGCCGGCAACGTAATCCGCCAGAGCCTCGGTGGACCAGGGCCCGAGGAATATCGATCCGGCGTTCTCGATACGCCGGGCGTACGAGCGCGGGTTCTTCACGATCAGCACGAGGTGTTCCGGGGCGAGCATGTTGACGATTGAGGCCGATTCGCTGATCGATCCTGCAACGATGATGACCCCCTGTCCTTCGAATGCCTTCCGCGCGATCGCCTTGCGCGGCGTGGCCTCGAGCTGGATCTCGACCGCGCGATTGATCTTTTCGGCCTGTGCGCGGGAGCCGACGATGCAGATCGGGGAGGCAAGCTCGTCATGTTCCGCCTGCGCAATGAGATCCGCTGCGACGAACTCCGCCCGCGCCGTGGAGTCGGCAACGATGACGACCTCGGTGGGACCTGCGATCATGTCGATGCCGACTTCGCCGAATACCATCCGCTTCGCTGCGGCGACGTACGCGTTCCCCGGACCCGTAATCTTGTCCACGCGGCGAATCGATTCAGTCCCGAAAGCGAGCGCGGCGATCGCCTGTGCCCCGCCGACCCGGTATATTTCCGTGATTCCCGATTCCGACGCCGCGACAAGCACCTCTGCGGGCACGCGCCCGTCCGGGCCGGGGGGGGATGTCATGACGATCTCCCTTACCCCGGCAATCCGCGCCGGAACGGCGTTCATGACGACAGTCGAGGGATAGGCCGCCTTGCCTCCGGGGACATAGATCCCAACGCGCGAGAGCGGACTGAAGCGCTGGGAGAGGCGCACGCCGCCCCCCCGGAGCTCCCATGACTTCGGGAGCTGTCTCCTGTGAAAGCGCGCGATGCTTTTTCCCGCGAAACGGAGTGACGTGAGGAAACCCGCGCTCACGGATTCGTACGCACCCTCCACCTCCTTGCACGTGACGCGCAGCCCGAGAGAATCGATGAACCGGCAATCGTACTGCCGCGTGAGCGTCGTAAGCGCCTCGTCCCCTTCCGCACGGACCCTCACAAGGATGTCACGGACACGTTTCTCAACCGACGGATCGGGCTCGCGCCGACCCTCCGCCAGGCGCGCTACGGCGCGCGCTTCAGTTCTGTTGTCCAGGATTCTCATACACCACCGTGTCAAGTTGTGTTATAAGATGCCGCACGTCTTCGGACTTCATTTTCATCGCCGTCCTGTTGACGATGAGCTTTGCGCTCACCCGGGCGACATCCTCGACAATGTGCATGCCGTTCTCCCTGAGCGTCCTCCCTGTTTCCACAAGGTCGACAATCGCATCGGCGAGTCCGAGCAAGGGGGCGATCTCGACAGATCCGTCAAGCTTCACGATGTGCACATGGATCTGCTTTCCCCTGAAGAACCGCTCGGTGGTACGCGGATATTTGGTTGCGACACGGAGCGACCCGACCCGGGGGAGCGGCACCCCCGAGGGTGCAGCCAGAACCATCCGGCATCCGCCAATCCCCAGATCCACGGGCTCATACACATCCGCTTCAAGCTCCCGGAGTATATCGCTCCCCACGATCCCGGCGTCGATCGTCCCCGATTCGACATACACGGGGATGTCGATGGGCTTGAGGAGAACGAACCCGTACCTCGCGGCGGCATCCGAAAAGACCAGCTTCCGCGAGTCGCTCGCGGCGGGGGGAATGACGATCCCGGCTTTCCCGAGCAGTTCCGTCCCCGTCTCGTAGAGTCTCCCTTTCGGGAGGGCGATCAGCACGCGGCTCTTCATGCACACTCGGCGAGTCTGTCCATGGAGAAGGAAAACCCGACCGCCGGAAGCTCAACGCCGAACTCACGCATGAGCGAATCGTAGCGCCCCCCCCGCCCGAGTTCGACGGAATGGGCGGGGCTCAGGAATGTGAACATGACACCGGTGTAGTATTCCATCTCGTCGATCTCGGTCAGGTCAAATGTAATTCTGTCACGCCACCGGGGAAGCCGCAGGGCGAGAGATTCCAGCGAGGCAATTGCACCGCGAGACTCTTCGTTGTCGATCGAGGATGCGACGGCCGCGAGCGCGCGTGAATCCCCCACACATCGCGAGAGGGCGTTCACCTGCGCGCGGACCGATTCGCTGACGCCGAGCCCCTCCAGGCACACTCCCAGGGCACGCATATCTTTCCTGTCGATAGCAGCCCGGATTTCGGCGAGATCCGGCTGTTTGAGTCCAAGGCTGTTGACAAGACCGCGGAATATCCCCGCGTGGTTTACGTGAACGCACGCATCGGGGAACCCGGACGCCGAGAGACACTGCAATGCGACATCGAGAACCTCTCCATCGGCTGCGGGCGGATCCCCCCCGATCAGCTCGCCGCCTATCTGACTGAATTCCTGGTACTGTCCCCTGTGCCGGTCCGTCTTCCTGAACACGGGACCGCTGTACCAGACCCTGATGGGAAGCGACATCTCCCGGAGGTGCGCCGCGACGATCCTGGCGACGGCCGGAGTGAAATCCGCCCGGAGCGCAAGGAGATTATCTTCCTTGTCCAGAAACCGCATCGCCCTCTCCCGGATCCCCTGGTTTCCGCGGCCGTACAGGTCGAGGTACTCCACGGCTGACGGGATGACCTCCCTGAATCCTGCAGAGGATACGACCGACGTGAATTGGTTTTCAATCCGCCGTCTGAATTCGGCCTCCTCAAACATGAAATCCCTGTATCCCGCCGGCAGCCCGATGATATTCCCTTCCATTCGCATCCTTCGTTGTGATTTCACACTGGTGGAACTCGAGCCCCAAAAACGCCGAAAGCCCCTTCCGGCATTCCGGGAGGGGCTTCCTTTTCACCTGACATTTAATCCGTCAGCCAGCCGCCACCCCATCGGAATACACAGATGCGCGCACAACGTGCGCATGATGGTGATGATGATCGCGGCTGTCAGAAACAAGTCGATTCATAATGCGTTAAGATAGGCAAATCACGGGTCCCTGTCAAGAGAAATCCTACTCGACAAGCCCCCGTACTCCCTGTATAGCATAGTAAGAGACCGCCGCAACAAGGGCGGAAGCAGGAATCGTCAATATCCAGGCCCACACCATTGTTCCCGCAATCCCCCACCGGACGGCCGAGAGTCGCTTCGTCGCCCCGACACCCATGATCGCCCCTGCAATCGTGTGCGTCGTGCTGACCGCGATGCCAAAGTACGCGGTGAGCAGGAGCGTGATCCCTCCTGCACTTTCCGCACAGAACCCGTCCGAGGGCTTCAGCTTGGTTATCTTGGATCCCATCGTTTTCACGATGCGCCACCCGCCGAAGAGAGTCCCGAGAGCGATCGCACAATGTGACATCAGTATAACCCAGAGGGGAACTTCGAACTCCCGGAGGAACCCGGCTGTCAGGAGGAGCCCCGTGATGATACCCATTGTCTTCTGGGCGTCGTTCGTCCCGTGGCCGAGGCTGTAGAGCGCGGCGGAAAGGAGCTGAAGCTTGCGGAAGACCACGTTGACGGCGTCGTACGAGTATTTCCTCACGATCCAGAGAACTGCCACCTGAAGCGCGTACCCGAGGACCATCCCCAGGACGGGCGCAAGAACGATGAACATAAGCGTTTTGATCCAGCCGGAGAGGATGATCGCTCCGAACCCGGCCTTCGCGACCGCCGCTCCGCCGTACCCCCCGATGAGGGCATGGGACGAACTGGACGGAATTCCGAAATACCAGGTGATCAGGTTCCATGAAATTGCGCCGAGGAGCCCCGCCATGATGACATAGACCGTGACGTCCTCGATATCGACCAACCCCCTGCCTATCGTCTTTGCGATGTGGACGTCGAACACGAGCGCCGCGACCAGGTTGAAGAACGCGGCCCACGCGACGGCTTTCCTCGGAGTCAGAACCCGCGTCGAAACGACGGTGGCAATGGAGTTCGCCGCATCATGAAACCCATTCAGGAAATCGAACACCAGTGCCAGACCAATGACGCTCAGAACGAGTGCGACCATGTCAGGCGTTCTTGACGAGTATGGACTCGATGGCGTTTGCTGCGTCTTCGCACTGATCGGTGGCCGTCTCGAGGCTGACGAGGAGCTCCTTCAGCTTGATAAGCTGTATGGGATCCTTGCATGTATCGAAAAGGTTGGCGATGGCCCGTTCGAACAGGTCGTCCGCCTCATTCTCCATGCTGTTGATCTTGACCAGGCTTTCGTTCATCGCCTCCGCATGGCGGAGATCCCTCAGCATCGGAATCGCCTTATTGAGTTCGACAACCGCATCGTACACCAGTCCCGCCAGCCGCTCCGCTTCCGGCGAGATCGTGTCAACCCGGTACAGGATGATCCTCGTCGCCGCACCCTGGATGTAGTCGAGTATGTCGTCGAGCTTGGAAGCGAGTATGTGGATATCCTCCCTGTCGAACGGCGTGATGAACGTCGTTCCCAGGGCCTTGAAGATCTGGTGCGTGATCTCATCCCCGCGGTGTTCAAACTCTTCGATCTTCCTGATTTTCTGCGCCCGCTCTTCCTTCGAAATCCGGTTGGACATCAGGTCTCTAAACGTGCCTGCGGCCATCAACAGGTTTCCGGAATCCTTTTCGAAGAGATTGAAGAAGCTGTCGTCTTTCGGCAGGAGAGCGTGCAGGATAGCATCGATTTTCATTGAAGTCTCACCCTCTTATTGAAGAACCTGCGATGAGAAAAAGTCGCGGGGAGCGAGTCGCCAGAAGGCTGAAGAGGTACTCCCTGAAGGTACTGAAAAATCGTTCCCCGGGCAAGGAGGGGGAATGAAATCACTCATTCATCACCTGCCACACGCCCGCGTGAACGTTTCAGCGCGCCGGTCCGCTTCTTCGCCGCAAACCTCTCGGCCCGCGACGCGCGCGTCGGCCTGGACGGGGCACGTTTCTTCACGGGCTGCAGGGCCCGCGCAAGCAGGCGGGAAAATTTCCTCAGGGCGTCCTGGCGGTTGTTCCACTGGCTGCGGGACGCATCCGACCTGACCCGCAGTATTCCGCCCGATCCCATCCGGTTTCCGAGTGCGACCCGGAGAGCATTCTTCTGCACGGTGTCGAGACTCCGGGAGGCGCCGATATCGAACAGGAGTTCGACACGCGTGGATACTTTGTTGACGTTTTGTCCACCCGGACCCCCGCTTCTGGCAAACACGAACGAGATCTCACCCTCAGGTATCCGGAGCCCGTCCATGATCTCGATGAATTCCGCCATATTGAACTTCTCGGCTGTTCTGCGTACTATGATGGCACTTCCGGAGCCGGACACATTATGTCAGACAGGTCAATCAGGGGCTACACAGTTCGCATCGCGCAGACCGACGCCCTCGGATCCGCATGGGTTGTGCGCGTCTACCGCAACAGGTTTCCGTTCAGGAAGAGCGTCAGCTCGGACTGGTTCCTCGACGGCGTCCAGGCAGCACGCTTCGCCGACCAGATCGCCGAAGAGCTCGGAAACGGAGAGGGTTCTGACAACCTCCGGGACCGGAAGCCGGGATGGACGCTTCACAGGCCGGTCCGCTGAAATCCCCCCGGGGACGCCCCTTCACCCCTTCCGTATGAGCACGCCGACTGTCTGCCGGTCTATGCACTCCCCTCTTCCACCGTACACTTTTCTCGACGCTCCTCCCTGATGAATGTCACCTCCAGGCATCCACCCTTCCGGAATCCCGCGTTATGGTGAGGAAAAAGAGAGAGAGATGCAATCGCCGGACTTTCTTTTTTGGCACACAGGTTGCATAATCTTCACCGGTCATGAACACAGCGCATCCAACATCAGCAATGGAGAAGGGGGACACGATGAAACGGAAAGGACTCTGGCTCTCAGGACTTGTCATTGCGGGACTTCTTGCGATCTCACCCCCGGCAAATGCGGGGGTCCGGGTGGGGCTCCGCATCGGGCCTCCTCCCCCGCGGCACGAAGTCGTCACTGTGCGTCCCGGACATATCTGGGTTCGCGGATACTGGGAGTGGGGACGCGACAGGTATCTCTGGAGGCCGGGGAGATGGATCGCGGAACGCCCGGGGTGGATCTGGATGGACGGGAGGTGGGGGCACGGTCACGACGGGTGGTCGCACCGCGAAGGATACTGGCGCAGACGCTAAAGATTCCTCTGTTTCACCGCTCAACGAGGGTGCCGGCGATCCATCGCCGGCATCGCTCTCCTGTCACACAGGATCACCTTTTCGTTCGTCAAGCAGTCGGGCGAGAGAGTCCGCACCGAGAAGAGGAAGGTCGCACGCTGACCCACGGCATACGTACGCGGCCGGGTTCCCGTCAACCAGAGTAAGATTCCGGAGAAACGGGTTGAGCGTGCGGGGTGAGTCCCCTCCCGCACCGGGGTCCAGAGGGATCACCACTGTCGTCGGCAGATACCGGAGGGAGAGGATCCCCATCATCGCGGCGGCCCGGGGATCGTCCGCGGCACCGGCGATGACCACTTGCCGCGGCGGCGTGACGAGGAAATCGACGGCAGCCGCCATCAGAGGAAGAACTCCCGGCCGAGCGCGAAGCGTCCCGCCGAAATTGGCCAGCGTCTCCGCCGCCATGGATTCCCAGTCCGGGTGGTCTGTCATGCGGGAAAGGCGGATCAGGTTCATTGCCGCCACCGAATTCCCCGCCGGTTCCGCACCGTCATACTGCTCCTTCATCCGGACAAGAAGGGTCGCATCACTTCCCGAGGTGTCGAAGAATCCCCCCCCTTTGCTGTCATGGAATATGCGGATCTGTTCTTCTGTCAGCCGGGCCGCTCGCTCAAGCCAGCGGCCTTCTCCGGAGGATTCAAACAGGTCAAGCAGTCCGGAGACGAGAAAAGCGTAGTCGTCAAGGTGCGCTTCGATCCGGGACTCACCCTGCCGGTGCCGGCGGAAAAGCGTCCCGGCCGACCACATCCGTCCCGTCACGAACTCCGCCGCCCGGGTCGCCGCGACGAGGTACCGCGCGTCTCCGAGCACACGCGAGCCGCGTGCGAACGCTCCGATCATCAGGCCGTTCCACGACGTCAGGATCTTGTCGTCCCTCAGCGGCCGCGGCCGCCGCCCGCGGAGATCGAAGAGTGTCGCCTTCGCACCCGTGAGGCGGGACAGCGTCTCCTCCGGGCTGATTCCAAACCGGCGCGCTGTCGCATCGAGCGAGCCGCGCCGGTAGAGTATGTTACGCCCCGTGAATTCCTGTTGCGGGTCGAACGGCGCATTCCCCTTTTCCTCCACGCCGAAATGCTCGTCAAACAGCGGCGCGTCACCGTCCAGAGCTTCGTCAATCTCCTTTTTAGTCCAGACGTAGAACGCGCCTTCACCCGATTCTTCCGGCCGTTCCGGCCGCGGACTGTCGGCATCTTCCGCAGAATAAAACCCCCCTTCCGGGTCCGTCATGTCCCGCAGGACGTAGTCCAGCGTCTCGCGTGCCACCGCCGGGAAGAGCGGATCAACCGAGCAGAGAGAGGCGTCGAGGTACACCTGAACCAGCTGCGCCTGGTCGTAGAGCATTTTCTCAAAGTGCGGAACACGCCACTCGCCGTCCACGGAGTATCGATGAAACCCGCCGCCGATCTGGTCGTACATGCCGCCGGACGCCATCCGGAGGAGCGTGTGCGTCACCATGGCAAGCGGGGCGCCCTCACCACTCCGCGCGTAGTACCGCAGCAGGAAATCGAAGACGACGGGGCGCGGGAACTTCGGTCCGGCACCGAACCCCCCGTGAACAGCATCGTATGCCGAGGCAATCTGATTGTAGGAAGCTTCAATCTCTTCCACTCCCGGGACGCCGCCTGGACCTCCGGCATGTGCCACGTCCTCGAGAAATGTCGTGATGCTTCGGGCGGATTCAAGCACCTTCGGGCGTTCAGTGTCCCAGATGCTGCGGATCTTCCTGAGGAGGTCGGGGAACCCGGCCCTGCCGTAGCGGGATTCAGAAGGGTAATACGTCCCGCCGTAGAACGGTTGCCGCTCGGGCGTCAGGAACATCGACATCGGCCAGCCGCCGTTCTGTCCCATCGCCTGAAGCGCGGTCATATAGATCCTGTCGAGATCGGGACGCTCCTCTCGATCGACCTTGATGCAGACGAAACCCTTGTTGAGCATGTCAGCAATGGAGCCGTTTTCGAACGACTCCCGCTCCATCACGTGGCACCAGTGGCAGGTCGAGTACCCGATCGAGAGGAACACGGGGACGTCCCGGTCACGCGCGTGGGCGAACGCCTCTTCTCCCCAGGGGTACCAGTCGACGGGGTTGCGGGCATGCTGCAGGAGGTACGGGCTCTTTTCGCGGATCAGACGGTTCGGTTTTCCTTCAGCATCCATCCGGGCACGGCAGCATGTCGTGGAACACGGTTCAGTTCTTCATGACAAGTTCTTTCTCACGAATGAGGGACCCGCGCTCCGCTTCGCGCGCCTCCCCGATCTGCTGTCGCCACATCGCAAAGTACAGGCCCTTCGACGCAACGAGCGTATCGTGCCTTCCGGACTCCACGATCCTCCCCTTCTCCAGGACATAAATCGTGTCGGCGTGCATGATTGTCGAGAGCCTGTGCGCGATCAGTATCGTGATCTGGTTCTGCCGGTTGGACACGTCCCTGATCGTCTCGCTGATTTCCTCCTCGGTGAGAGAGTCGAGCGAGGAGGTCGCCTCATCGAACACAAGAAGGCTCGGGTTCCTCAGGAGCGCCCTGGCAATCGAGAGGCGCTGTTTCTCGCCTCCGGAGACCTTCACCCCGCCTTCGCCGATCGGCGTATCGAGACCGCGGTCGGCCCTCGCCAGGAGACTCTGGCTGGCGGCCTTCGCGAGGACATCCATGCACTGGATGTCCGTCGCCCCGGNNCCGATCCGTTGCCGCATTTTGTCCAGGTCGATGTCCGTTCCCGGGATCCCGTTATAGAGCACGTGACCGGACTGCGGCCTGTAAAGCCCGACGAGGAGCTTGACGAGGGTCGACTTCCCCGCACCGGAGGGGCCGACGAACGCGATCGTCGCACCGAGGCGGGCTTCGAACGTAATATCGGTCAGCGCGGGGGCGGAGGCGGACTGGTGCTGGAACGTGACGTGATCGAATGCAAGCGTGCTGAGCGCATTCAGGGGGACGGGCGAGACCGGCTTCGCATCAACCGGCGTATCGAGTATGTCCTGGAAGTTCTTGAGAGATGCCTCCGTCTCCCGGTAGATGTTGATGATATTGCCGAGCTCCTGAAGGGGTCCGAAGATGAAGAACGAATAGATGAACAGGGAGAAGAACTGGCCGACAGTGATCTGTTGCGCGAAGATGAGATACAGCATCACGAACAGGATCGTGGTTCGGAGGAAATTGACCAACGTCCCCTGTATGAAGCTGAGACTGCGCAGGTAGCGCACCTTCTTCAGCTCCAGCCGGAGGATCTTCCCTGTCGTGCTGTTGAGACGGTCGATCTCCTGCCGGGCGAGCCCGAGGCTCTTGACGAGCTCGATGTTCCGCAGCGACTCCGTCGTGGACCCCGCCAGGGCGGTCGTCTCGGCGACGATCACCTTCTGGATCGTCTTGATCTTCCTGCTCAGGACGCTGCTCAGTATGCCGAGCAGGGGGACCGTGGCGAAATAGACGGGAGCGATGACCCAGTGGACGGTGAACGCGTAGATCATCACAAAGATCACCCCGACAAGCGTGGTGAAGAGCGTGCCGATCGACGCCGCGATGAGCCGTTCGACGTCGAGCCGGACCTTCTGGAGCTTGCCGAGAGTTTCGCCGCTTCTCTGGTCCTCGAACACTGCGTACGGAAGCTCGAGTGAGTGCCGGAGCCCGTCGGAATACAGCCGGGCGCCGAGCCGCTGCGTGATGACGTTGACGAAGTAGTCCTGGAAGTTC
>PMDK01000261.1:0-26173 GCA_003154425.1 Ignavibacteriota bacterium | reverse complement strand
TTCCAGTACCCGCGCAGGTAACCGTAGAGGAGTCGCATTATAGGATGAACAGTCAGCGGGGAGAAGCGGTTCCCAAGAAGGAACTGTCAATCGTCAGGGGACGATTGACAGGTGACGGTCGTCGTGGAGCTGAGGGGGATCGAACNNCCTCGTGAATGCCATTCACGCGCTCTCCCAGCTGAGCTACAGCCCCGCAGAAACGGCGAAGCGTGTCAAATATACCCACATCGGCCCCCAAAGTCAACGTCACCGGGCCGCTTGAATCTCCACCCCGCTTTCAGTATGTTACGGGAGAATCGGGCCTCTTCACTTCGCGGATCAGGACATGAAAGACATCGGAAAAGCGTTCAGTCTCCCTTTCAAAGACCCCTCCTGGGCGTCCAAGTTCATCATCGCCGGGTTGTTCATGCTGCTCTGCCTCCTTGGAATCGGGATCCCCGTGATCGTCGGGTATCTCATCCAGGTCACGCAACGCGCCATACGGCGCGAAGAGCCCGCACTCCCCGAGTGGAACGACATCGGCGTCAAGTTCGTCCTCGGGTTCAAATACCTCGTCGTCTACTTTCTCTATCTGTTGCCGGTCTTCCTTCTGCTGATCCCGGTCATCGCGCTTGCCGTGGCGACGAGCACGACCGATGACCCGGGGATGGTGGGGGTGCTTTCCATCGTCTACATCTTCGGGTTCACGCTGCTCGTCATCCCGTACAGCCTCCTCCTGACGGCGATATTCCCGATCATCGCATACCGGTTCGCCCTCCGGGAAAAGATCGGCGATGCGATTGACCTGAGGAGGATCTTCAAGGACTTCCGGGCAAACTGGCAGAACACGGTCGTGGTGGCGCTCATCGCAATCGGCATCCAGTCGTTCGCACTCATCGGCCTCCTGTTCTTCCTGATCGGGGTCTTCTTCACCGTGTTTTACGTCTACCTCGTCTCGGCGGCGATGCACGGCCTCCTGTACCTAGAGCTTCCGCCGGAACGGAGCGTGGAGTAGATGAGGGGGTGGGCTCTGGCGGGGATTCTGCTTGCGGCGGCGGGATGGAGCTGCAAGGGGACCGCACCGACGGGACCCGGCGGGAGTCCTTCCACGATCGTTTTTCCGGACCATGCGATAAGCTACTCGACCCAGGTCCAGCCGTTGTTCGACCAGGCGTGCAACTTCGCCGGGTGCCACGATAACGGTGCGCACCAGAGTGCGCTTGTCCTTGCATCCTACGGGCAGATGACGCTGACCCCGGGGGGTGTCGTACCGGGAAAGCCGGATGGAAGCACGCTCGTGCTGCGGATTCAGGGGAGCGTCGTGTCGAGGATGCCTCCCGGGTCATACCCCCTGAACCAGAACCAGATCAACGGGATCCGGACCTGGATCGCCGAAGGCGCAAAGAACAACTGAGATCCTCCTCCCCCCCTTCATACGCTCGTCCGGGCGTCCCTCCCCCAGTGCAGTTTCGCCCTCAGGAGGTCAAAGTACGACCTGTCCGTCCGCTTGACCAGACTCACGGTGTAGTCGGCCTTCCGGACGGTGACCTCCGCAGGCGGCCGGAGGAATGCCTCTTCCTGTCCGTCCGCCGCCAGGAGCAGCTCCTCGGCCTCGGCCTGGGCCACGATGCGTATGACGCTCGAGGCGGGGATGATGAGCGGCCGCCCGCTGAGCGTGTGCGGCGAGATCGGCGTGATCCCGATAACCTCGCTTCCGGGCATGACGATGGGACCGCCGTTTGAGAGGGCATACGCGGTGGATCCCGTCGGCGTCGATATGATGACCCCGTCCCCCCGGTATGTGACAGCGAACGCCCCGTCGATGTGCGTCTCGATATCGATCACCCGCGAAGAACGGGATTTGTCAAGGACGATGTCGTTCATTGCGTGTATCACCTTGGACGGATTCGCCGTGCTCCGGGCCTCGATCACGAGCCGCTCCTCCACGATGTACCTGTTCGCGAGGATGTCTCCGACGGCGCCGTCCAGTTCTTCGGGAGCCAGCTCCGCGAGGAAGCCGAGCTTTCCCAGATTGACGCCGAGTATCGGCGTCCCCCGCCGGCCGACCGCACGCGCCGCGGCGAGCAGCGTGCCGTCTCCGCC
Organism: Ignavibacteriota bacterium; assembly: GCA_003154425.1. GTDB lineage: Bacteria > Bacteroidota > Ignavibacteria > UBA10030 > UBA6906 > Fen-1273. The sequence continues at coordinate 24,091 of PMDK01000261.1, read as the reverse complement.
GAGGGCGATAAGAATGTGCGCACCATCGAGGCATGCCTCCCGGCTTCTGAACCGGGACGGGACCACCCCGGCACGCCCCGCCACCATCGGCGCGAGCGCGTCATCCAGCGCATACTCCATCCCCGAGTGTTCCAGCCTTGCCAGGAGGACCATGAGCGCCTCCTTCAGGCCGGGCTTCTCCGCGTTTCCGAATATCGCGAACTTCACGGCTTCGCTCCCCCCTCCCCTGCGGGCGGCGGAGCGGGCTTCTGCGCTTCGTCCACATAGTTGAGCCGGAGCTCCTGAAGCATCTGCGCCAGCATCCTCCCCTCGTCCTGCGAGAGGTTTCCCCTCGTCCGGTTCTCGAGCATCTCGAGCGTATCGATCATCCCCTGCGCACCGGCCAGGTCGCGCTCGATCGAGTCCGTGACGGGGTTCTTGATTTTGCCGAGATACTGCATGGCCGCGGCGTGCAGCATCAGCACCAGCCGGGCGAACAGCATCGTGTGCTTGTCGGGTGCTTCCATGATACCGTCCTTCAGTTTTTTTCCGTCTGTTTCAGTTCCCAGAGCTTTGCGTATTTCGTGAACACGTACGCGGAAGACGCGACGCAGAGCACAAACCCGTGGATCCCGTCGAGGAACCCCAGCCGCACCAGGTACATCTTGAAGAACTGAAACAGCGGCCGGAAGATCAGATCGGCGACGGAGAAACTCCTCCCCGCATCGAACATGTCCCGGGCGGCAAGCGATGTGTATGAGTTGAATTTCGAGAAATAGTGGTCCAGATCCGGGTCAGTGTAGTGGATGATATCGTGCCGCGTGCGGGAGAGCGCGCCCGCTGTGACGAGCCGCTCATGCACGCGGGTTTCGCTGAACCTGGCCTGATCCCTGCGAAACAGCCGGACCACACGCGACGGGTACCAGCCGCCGTGCCTGATCCACTTCCCGCAGAAATAGGCGCGGCGCGCGATCTCGTACCCCGCCACGGCCGTGTCGTCTTTGTCCAGGATCGCGCGTATTTCTCCCGCAAGCTCCCCCGTGACGCGTTCGTCCGCGTCAAGCCACAGTATCCACCCGGAATGCGAGCGGGCGAGAGCCTCGTTCCGCGCAGCCCCGTACCCCCGCCACGGGAGGACGGCCACATTCGGCGTGAAGTGCCGCGCCAGCTCGACAGTCCTGTCGGTGCTCCCGGAATCGAGCACGATGATCTCGTCGGCCCACGCAACGCTCTCCAGGCACTCGACGATATTGCGCTCTTCGTCTCTGGTCAGCGTGATCACGGTCAGCGTCGCGCTCACACTCCCTCCTTTCCAGCGATGCGCCCCAGGGCCAGCGTGATCCCGAGCGTGATCCACACGAGTATCACAACCATCTGGTTCCCGAAGCTCCATTCCGTCAGCCCGTTCACCTGGAAGCCGATGAAGACGGCGAAGGCACCGAGGGCGAACGACCCCGCGAACCAATCCTCCCTCACGCGGCGATAGATCCTCCATTCCTCGACTCCGATGCGAACGAAGAGTGCCAGAACCGCGAGCGCGCCGATCGCGCCGAGCGTGACAAGCACATGGATGACGACGTTATGGAGGTGTCCCCACTGGCCGCTGTACCCGGGTCCCGCGTACCGCTTCAGAAGCACCCCGAGGTCGATGTCGCCGACACCCGTGACGGGATGATCTGCGAATATCTTCAGCCCCGTGCCCCAGAGGAGGAGTCGCGCTTCGTTCTCAGGATGGTGCAGATCGACGATACTCTCCATCCGGCCCGTAACGTACGGAGGAGCGAAAAGCGCGATCGCGCCCACAAGGACAGTCAGGAGGATCAGGATCCTCCAGTTCCGCACGCAGGCGATGAGAACGACCCCCGCCACCGCCGCGAGATATGATCCCCGCGTCACCGTGGCGTACAACGATATCCCCACAGGGATGAGGGCCGCCCCCGCACCGAGCCGCACAGCCATCGGAGCCCTGCGGTGCACGGCGAACGGGAGAATCAGGAGGAGGGCGATCATCATCAGCTGCGACGTCGTCATGTAGAAATGAAAAATCTCAAGGCGCGTGTTCTCCCCGGGGCCTCCGAGAAGGAGCTTGATCACACCGACGGATGCCACCAGTACGGCCGCACCGAGCAGAACCGCCACAGCCCGCTTCGCTTCCGCAGGCGACCCCACACACGAGGCAAAATAGTAGACGACCGCGATGAGAAGGACACGCCGCGAAAGATAGAGCGACTCACCGGGGCTCGCGGAAAAAACCGTCGCCAGGAGCTCCGCGCCGATGTACGCCAGGAAGAAGTAGTCCAGCGGGGTCGACACCACGGACCACCGATTCCCGAGGACCATCACGAGCACCCAGCAGAGCGCCATCACCCCCAGTGCAAGTGAATTGACGGCAATCGAGATGAATGCCGAGGCAAGGAAAACGTACGACGCCCCTGTGAGAACGAGGGCGGTCTTCGACGTGTCGCTTTCGCGTGCGTGGTCCATCGTCAGGCGCGGAATTGCAGCTGGTAGAGTTTGCGGTAGAGGCCGCGCGTTTTCCCTATCAGCTCATCATGCTTCCCCGTTTCCACGATCTTTCCGTTTTCGATGACAACGATCCGGTCGGCGTGCTGGACCGTCGAAAGCCGGTGCGCGATGACGATGGAAGTCCGTCCCGCCATAAGCCTCTCGATCGCCTCCTGGACGAGGATCTCCGACTCGGTGTCGAGAGAGGAGGTCGCTTCATCAAGGATCAGCACCGGCGGGTTCTTCAGAATGGCCCGCGCCAGCGCCAGCCGCTGCCGCTCCCCGCCCGAGATCTTCACTCCCCGTTCACCTATGACGGAATCATAGCCGAACGGCATCTCGCTGATGAACGTGTGCGCGTTGGCGGCCCTCGCAGCGTCCACGATCTCCTCGAGAGGACACTCCTCCAGCCCGTAGGCGATGTTGTTCCGGACGGTGTCGTTGAACAATATCGTCTCCTGCGTCACGATCCCGATTTTGTCCCGGAGCGAACGGAGCTGGACACGGCGCAAATCGACACCGTCGATGAGGATGCGCCCGCCGGTCGGATCATAGAACCTGGGCACCAGGTCGATCAGCGTCGATTTGCCCGCCCCGCTCGGGCCCACGATCGCAACGACCTCTCCCTTCCGGATCTTCAGCGTGATCCCGTCCAGGACGGTCTCCCCGTCGCCGTAGCGGAAGGAGACCCCCTCGAACCGTATGTCCGAGGAGAAGGAAGGGAGTGCGACCGCATCGGCGGCGTCTTTGATGTTGGGCTCCGTATCGAGGACTTCGAAGACGCGCTTCCCCGCCGCCGAGGCCTCCTGGATCCGGTTGTTCACGTTGCTGAGCTCCTTGATGGGCGGCATGAGCTGAAACATGGCAAAGAGGAATCCGAGGAACTCGCTTCCCTCCATGCTTTTGCCCAGGACCTGGAGGCCCCCGTACCAGATGATGACGCCGCCGGCCGCCGCGCTCAGAAACTCCGTCGTGGGCGAAGCGAGGTTGCGTATGTTCGTCACCCGGAGGATCGTCCGGAAATAGCTGTTGCTCTCCCTGGAGAATTTCCTGTTTTCGAACTCCTCCATCCCGAACGCCTTCACCACCTTTACTCCGGAGATGGTCTCGTGGAGCACCGAGGTAAGATCCGCGATCCTTTCCTGTGCCAGACCGCTCTCCTTGTGCACCCGCCGCCCCACACCCGCGATGACAAGCAGGACGACGGGGAACACGATGAACGCGATCACCGTGAGCTTCCAGCTCAGGACGAGACAGATGGTAAGATAGACCAGGAGGAGAAGCGGCTCGCGTATCATCGTCTGAAACGTCGCCGAGATCCCCGTGTTGATCACCGGGACGTCGTTCATGATCCGCGAGATCAGGTTCCCCGTCCGCTCGTTCGTGAAGTACGCCAGGGGAAGCTCGTGGATGTGCCTGTACAGCGAGTTCCTCAGGTCGCGCGTGAGACCCTGTTCGACGTAGATCATCAGGTTCGACTGGAGGTACGAGAAGAGGTTCCTGAGGAGAAACGCGGAGACGATGATCACGCAGATGTTGAGGAGTGAATCCGCGGGATCCGCGCGGAACACGGCGTGGCGAAACGCTTCCGTGGCGGCGTCTTTCGCCGCGACGAGCCAGCCCGGCAGGAACGACGACCCCGGCGAAGGGGGTGCCGGGGGCTGCCCGGCCGATCCTCCCCCGAAGAGAGTCGTCAGGAGGGGGATGATGAGGTAGATGGACACGCCGCTGAAGATCGAGAAGAATATCGAACAAACGATCGAGAGAGCCAGCGTGAGCCTGTACGGGCGGATGAAGCTGAATATGCGGGCGTAGGTGGTCATTGTTTGCGTTTGAGGGCGTTCAGCTCGAGGTTTGTGATCGGAGGAAGCATCCCCTTCCCCTCCTTCTCCCGCATCCGGTATTCCCAGAGCTTTGCGTACATGAGCATCGCGTAGTTCGCATCGAGGATCGCCAGGAGGAACCCATGGAACCCGTCCCTGTACCCTTTGCGCGAAAAAAACATCCGGAGGAAATGCGAGAGGGGGCTCAGCACGAGATCATGCCAGTGCACCTCCTCGTCGCGGTTGTTCTTCAGCCTGTTCGACACGTGAAGCGAAGTATACTCGTTCATTTTCTCCACGTATGCGTAAATCGTCCCGTACGTGTGATGGTAGAGGTAGCCTTTCAGCGTTCCCCTCTTCCCGCGCGTGTTGAATCCACCGTGAATCTCCTGGTGTTCGCAGTAGTAACTGTCCTTCCGGAAGAACCTGAACTGGTAGTCGGGGAACCACCCCCCGTGCTCGATCCATTTGCCGAACGCCTCGGGTTTCCGGATGAATTCGAACCCCGCATACCCCCCCCCGTCCTCCGCGAGCACCCCCCTGACCTCGCCGGCAAGATCACCGGAGACCTCCTCGTCGGCGTCGATCACGAATATCCAATCCCCCGTGGCGTACCCGATCCCCCGCTCCACCTGCCTGCTCGTTCCCGGGTATTCGTGCTGGTAGACGCGATCCGTGTAACGCCGCGCAATCTCAATCGTCCGGTCCGTGCTGAACGAATCCACGACGACGATCTCGTCGGCCCAACGGACGCTTTCAAGACACCGCTCGATGTTCTTCGCCTCGTTCAATGTCACGAGGACGACGCTGACCTTCTCCATGGCTCACTTCACCACGAGGTTAACGAGTTTGTTCTTCACGACGATGGCCTTCAGCACTTTTTTCCCCTCCGTGTGCCTCAGCACGTCAGGGTCGGCCAGAGCGAGCTCCTCGAGTTCCTTTTCGGGCGTATCGGCCGGGACCTCGAGCCTGGAGCGCACTTTCCCGTTTACCTGAACCACGATCTCTGCCGAGGCCTTCCGGAGCATGGCGGGATCATACTCGGGCCACGGCTCGTACGCGAGCGTGGTATCATGACCAAGCCTCCGCCAGAGTTCCTCGGCGATGTGGGGCGCAAACGGGGAAAGCAGGAGCACGAAGGGTTCGAGTATTTGACGCGGGAGGGAATCGGACTTCATCACCTCATTCACAAATATCATCATCTGGGAAATCGCGGTGTTGAATTTGAGATCTTCTATGTCATCTCCAACTTTCTTTATCGTTTGATGATAAATTGTTTGGAGATAAAGAGATACGGGACCCGCATGAAGTTTGGGGTTGAGGGTGTCCTCCTCTGTCACGAACAGTCTCCAGACCCGGTTCAGAAATCTGTAAACTCCCTCCACACCCCTCGTACTCCAGGGTTTCATCTCTTCCAGGGGCCCCATGAACATCTCAAACAATCTCAAGGAGTCCGCCCCATAGAGTTTCACAACTTCATCGGGATTGACCACATTCCCGCGTGATTTGGACATTTTCCTGGAATCTTCACCGAGTATTATCCCCTGGTGACGCAGCTTCGGGAACGGTTCCTTCGTGCTTATGTACCCCAGGTCGAACAGGACCTTATGCCAGAACCTTGCGTACATGAGGTGGAGCACGGCGTGCTCCGACCCCCCGACGTAGAGATCGACAGGCATCCAGAGTTTCTCGAGATCCGGGTCGCAGAAAGATCTGTCATCTTTCGGACTGATATAGCGGAGGTAGTACCAGCAGGAGCCGGCCCACTGGGGCATCGTGTTGGTTTCGCGCCTCCCACGACGCCCCGTCACGGGATCGACGACGCTGACCCATTCTTCCGCCAGAGCGAGGGGCGATTCGGTGGTTCCGCTCGGCTGGAATTTCTTCAGGTCGGGAAGGAGGAGGGGGAGTGCGCTCTCCGGAAGGGGCTCCATCGTCCCGTCCTCGTAGTAGATGATGGGGATCGGCTCGCCCCAATACCTCTGGCGCGAGAAGAGCCAGTCCCGGAGCTTGAACTGCACCGCCGCCGAACCGATGTGCTTTGTTTCGAGCCACCGGATGATGGTTTTTTTCGCATCTCCCGTCTCGAGGCCGTCGAGCGAAACTTCGCCGTTCGACGAGTTTACGGCACGGCCTTCCCCCGTGAACGCAGCTTCACCAGAGTCACCCCCCCCGACCACCGCCAGGATCGGGAGAGAGAATTTCTTCGCGAATTCATAGTCCCGCTGGTCGTGTGCAGGGACAGCCATTATTGCCCCCGTTCCGTACCCGGAGAGCACATAGTCGGCGATCCAGACCGGAATGTTCTTCCCTGTCGCGGGGTTCCTTGCGAATCCCCCGGTGAACACTCCGGTCTTGTCGACATCGGCTCCGCGCTCCATGTCGCTTCTGAGCCTGGACTTCGTCCTGTACGCCTCCACGGCGTCCCTCATTTCCGGATCCGTCAGCGACGTCACCAGCGGATGCTCGGGAGCGAGCACCATGTACGTCGCCCCGAAAATCGTGTCCGGCCGGGTGGTGAAGACCCTGATTTCCCCCTCACCGTCGGGGAGAGGGAAGGCGATCTCCGCCCCCTCCGACCGTCCTATCCAGTTCCTCTGTTGTTCCAGCGTGGATGAGGGCCAATCCAGCTCCGCCGAATCTTCGAGCAGCCTGTCCGCGTAGGCCGTGATTCTCATCATCCACTGCCTCATCGGCCGGCGCTCGACCGAGTATCCCTTCTCCGTCCATTCCGCGACTTCCTCGTTCGCCAGCACCGTCCCGAGCCCCTCGCACCAGTTGACAGGGATCTCCGCAATATAGGCCAGCCGGAAACGGGAAAGGATCTCCTGCCGCTTAATCACCGGCATCATGCGCCAATCGTCCGCGCTGAAGGCAACCTCAATAGAAGATCCTGCGGGCAAGGCCGCAGACCCTTCAGAGGCGAACCCTTCGATGAGGGTTGCTATCGGGGCAGCCCGCCGGATGCGGGGGTCGAACCACGAATCATACATGCGGAGAAATATCCACTGTGTCCACCTGTAGTAGCCGGGATCCGTCGTATCGACTTCGCGGGACCAGTCGTAGCTGAGTCCCAGCATCCTGATCTGACGCCGGAACGTCGCGATGTTCTGCTNNGCGTCCCAGCCCATGGGGTGGAGGACGCTGTACCCCCGCATCCTCCGGTAACGGGAGAGTATGTCTGTCGCAGTGTACCCTTCGGGGTGTCCGACGTGCAGCCCCGCACCGGACGGATAGGGGTACATGTCGAGTATGTAGGCCTTGGGCTTCGTCGGGATCTTTTCCGACCGGAATGTCTCCCGGTCCTCCCAGTACTTCTGCCACCGCGGCTCGATTGTCGCAAACGGGTACGGCATCCTTACGTTCCGGCGAGTTGTTCCTTTGACTGATTGATGTACAGCATCGCTGTCGCGACGCTTCCCAGGCGCATACGATCACGGATCTCGTCGGCACTCGCCCCTTCCCCCGCCATCAGGATCGCCGCAGTGTGCCGCAGAGAATAAGGGGTGATGCGCCGCCCGCGGTCCCCCTTCAGCCCGGCCCGCACAAGGTGATGCGAGACCCTGTCCCGCACACCCCTGGTCGTCATCCTCTTCCCCCGGGTCCGGTTTCCGGCGCTCGCAAACAGCGGATCCTCCGGAGCGAGCCCCGGGCGCAGCGCGAGGTAGGCATCGAGGGCTGCGGCGACCTCCGGCGGGAGCATGACGGCCTGGTCCTTCCGGAGGCGCCCTTTCCCCTGGACGCGCAACATGACGCCTCCCGGGCCCTCAAGGCGGTCCCCGGCGTCCGCCCTGATGATTTCGATCTCGGAGAGAGCGCACCCGAGCATCAGGCGGATGAACGCAAAGTCCCGCAACCCGCGCTCGTCCGACCGCTCGACCACTGAAAGCAGAACTTCCACTTCAGAGAGCGTGAGGGCGGCCCGCGAATGGAGGCGGGGGCGGCTGTTCCCTCCGACCGGGCGCGCGGGATTCTCGTGCATCACTCTCCGGCGGACCAGGTAATCGCAGAAGCGGCGCACAGCCGTGAGGTAGGTGGAGACCGAGACCGCGCTCAGCCGCTTCCCGGACGTCAGGTGCCGTTTGTAGCGCACAACGTCGGCAGTGGTTATCCTGCCGGCCCGTCCCCGGGAGTACCACCGCACGAACTCCCTGAGGGCCCTGCCGTATGTGCCCCGCGTCTCGGGACGCATGAGGCGCAAGCTCCTCAGGAATCCGTCATAATGCTTCGCCAGGGAGCCGTCGGGCAACCCGGTGCGTGTGTGGAAGGTGCGGGCCATGGGATGCAATAACAGAAGTTAGCCATTCGGGGGGAGGAATGCAACGCCGCGGCAGATCAAAGGATCTTCAGCACCATCATCGTGATGTCGTCCGATTGGGGGGCCCCCTGCGTGTGTACGAGCACATCCCGATGGACCGCATCGAGAATTTCCTGGGCCGTTCCGGACATCGCCTCCCTGAGCGCGCGCTCCAGGCGCTCCTCCCCGTACTCCTCCTGACGCGTGCTCATCGCCTCGCTCACTCCGTCCGTGAAGAGGACCAGCGTGTCCCCCCCCCGGCACTGCACCGTCCCTTCCTCGTACGGGACGGCGGTTTTCATGACGCCAAGTATCATCCCCCCCCTGTCAAGCCGATCGAACGATCCGTCACCGTGCATGAGGTACGGATAGTTGTGGCCGGCGTTCACATACGTGAGGGTCTTTTGCCCCGGATCGATCGCACCCCAGAAGAACGTGACGAATTTGTCCCCTCCCGTGTTCTCGCACATGAGATCGTTGACCCGCCCGGTGAGGGTGCTGAGGTTCAACCCGAGCGGCACGAGCGCCCTGATTGTCGCCTGCAGGTTGGCCATCAGCAGGGCGGCGGGAGAACCCTTCCCTGAAACGTCCCCGATGGCGATGATGAACCTCCCGTCCGGGAGCGCCAGCACGTCGTAGTAGTCCCCCCCGACCTGCCTGGAGGAGATGTTCGCAGCGCTCATCCGGAACCCGGGGATGTCCGGGAGGACACTCGGAAGGAGACCTTTCTGGATTTCACGGGCGATGAGGAGCTCATCCTCGAGCTTCTGCTTTTCGATCGCCTCCCTGAACAGGCGCGCGTTCTCGAGTGAAATGATCGCAAGGTTTCCGATCGAGGAAAGAAACTCCAGGTCGGTCTGGCTGAACTCCTCCCGGCTCATTTTCTCTCCGAGGAGTATCTGCCCGCGGGATTCCCCCTGGAGCCTGATGGGCACGACGACGCTCATCCCGAGCGCGGCGAGCTCCTCGCGCAGGTTCACCGTACCGCTGACGACAATGTCCGCCACGCGTACCGGCGCGCTGATCCGGGCCAGCGTCGCGAGGAGCTCCCCCTGAGGCATCTGCCCGGAGATCTTTGAGGCCACGATCTTCATGTCCGCGCCGTCCCGGAGGCTGATCAGGTAGCGCGCCGGGAGGAACCGGCCCAGGAGCGAGAGTTCCAGCAGGCGGACCTGCCTCTCGGGATCCAGGAGGGCGCTGAATTCCTTCCCCGTCTCGAACAGGGTGTTCAAATCCTGGATCTTCTGATCGAGCTGCCGGTTGACGCGCTGCAGCTCGTTGATCGTATGCGCCTTCTCGATCGCCGTGGCGGAGATGTTCGCCAGCGAACGGAGGTACGTCACCTCCCGTGACGTGAGCTTCCGCTTTGCGGCGCGCCCGCCGAATCCCAGCACTCCTATCGTCTTCTGCGCGATCACGAGCGGGAGTATGAGCGTCACCCCCTCCTCCCTGAAGAACTTCACCCAGGAATGGCGACGGGCGTCGAGCGCGGCGATGTCGAAGGCCGTCCGCGGCACCGCGCCGATCTTCACGCTCTTCCCCTGAAGCGCCCCGGCGAAGCCTTTCACCATTTCCACGCTGAATTCCCCTTTCCTCCGTGCGAGGACCGCCATCCCCCTCGTGGAGAGGATCTTCCCCATGATCGTAAGCAGGATGTGGCTCAGGATGAAGGGGAGTTCAAGGGAGGAGTTGATGACCGTGCTGAACTCGAAGAGTGCCGCGTTCTCGAACCGGCTTTCGGAGGATTCGGCCGGGTCCGGTGCAGGCGATGTCGGAGAGCTGCGGGGTCGTGCCATAGAGGGGGGGGTTACCGGGGAAGGTACTTGGTCAGGCGGACCTCGTTGGATTTTCCGGGAACGATGGAGTATTCCACCCTGTCCATGAGGGATTTCATCAGGTAAACACCGAGTCCTCCCCGCCTGTAGTGTGTGAGATACTCCTTCATGTCGGGGGGCTGCACCTGCGTCGGATTGAACCGCAGCCCCTCGTCCTGGATCGCGACCTGGAACGTCCCGTTGTCGGCGCTCACGTTTACCTGTATGATCTTCGTCGGATCGGACCGGTATGCGTGCTTGATCACGTTCGTGCAGGCTTCATCGACGGCCAGGGCGATCTTGCTGATGTCCTCGTCGCCGAACCCGAAGGCACGGGCAGCCTCCGAGACGAAATCGCGGACGGCGATGAGGCGTTCCGTCCGGCTTTCGACCTGTATGCTCGTGGTCTTCACGCGCTATTTGGTCCTGTCAAAGAACCGGGTCACCGCTTCCTGTTCCTCCTTGAAAATCTCATACAGAAGCGGGAAACCCAGCAGGTCGAAGACGTTGTACACCTTCGGGGACATGTTGGTGAGCTTGATGTCCCCCTTGCCGTTCCGGGCGTCCTCGATGAAAGCCATGAAGACCCCCAGTCCCGCACTGCTGATGTATGAAAGGTCCCTGCAGTTGACGACAATCCGGTAGCGCTGGCTCCTCAGAAGGCTCTGGAAGGCTTCCTCCAGCTTCGGCGCCGTGTGCGCGTCGAGGTACCCCTTGAGCTCGAGGATGCTCACGTTCTCCACTTCGCGTTGCCCGATCTTGAATTCACTCATCGATAATCCTCCGGTTTCAATTCGCGCGTTAAGGGCGCCTGTCGGATCCGTTCCATTTCAACACGACGAGCGTCAGGTCGTCGTCGTTCGCCCGGTGCTCCGTGAACCTGCTGACGGTCGCCAATATCTCATCCTTGATGCCGGCCGCGTTCTTTTCCCGGGCCGCGCACGCCGAGGTCATCAGGCGTTCGTATCCGAATTCGTCATCCCCGCAGCGCGCCTCCGTAACGCCGTCCGTGTAAAGCACGCAGACGTCCCCGGCACTGAGGGCAATTACTTCCTCCTGGATGGCGTCGTCGAAGGTCGGTCCCCGGCTCAGCCCCATTCCGAGGCCGTTGGGGCGCACGTACGCTACCTCCTCACCGCTGATGTGGAGCATGGGACAGTGTCCCGCACGCGCCACGGTGAGGCGGCCCGAATGCGGGTCCAGGATTGCATAAATTAAGCTAACGAAGGAGTGTTTGTCAATAGAATCGGCCAGCGCCTCATTCGCCCTTACCATGAACTCCTTCGGTGAGGAGCAGATTCGCCCGAGTGCCTGGAAGATTCCCTTCATCTCCGACATGTAAAAAGCCGCCGAGACCCCCTTTCCCGACACGTCCCCCACCGCAATCCCGATCCGCCCGTCCCCGAGCTCCATGAAATCGTAATAGTCTCCGCCGACCTCGAAGGCCGGTGTCGATATGGCGTCGAGATCGATCGTGGGAGCCACCGGGACGTGCTGGGGGAGGAGGCGCTTCTGCATCTCCTGGGCGACGAGCATTTCCCGGTACAGCCTCTCCTTCTCGAGCGATGCCGTTATGAGCCGCGAGTTCTCAATCGCCACGGTCGCCTGGTCTGCAAACGCGGAGATCGCATCCACATCGTCCCTGACAAATCCAAACGATTCCTTCTTCGCCGCATAGAGTATTCCGGCCAGCCCCCTGTGCGAGACGAGCGGGACGACGACGAGCGAGCCCGCGATCCCGCGCTGTTTCTTCAGGTGCAGGAACCGGGGGTCGCGCTCGATATCATCCACCACGATCGCTTTCCGGTCATTCACGACGCTGTCCCGGATCCCCCGCCGTTCCGGGGACACGAGGAGGTCGATCTCCTCCTGCGTGATGTTCTTCATCGCCGCCACGTGCACGCTGTAGGAGTCCTCCTCCCGGGACGCCGGTCCGTCTTCTCCCCCGGCACCGGCGATAATTTCCAGCCAGCAGCTTGAGGCTCCGACCACCTGCAGGGTCATCGACGTCACATTGTCCACAAGCTCGTTGAAGTCGAACACNNGCCTCCGCGGTCGGCAGGTGGAACAGCGTGCTCACGAAGGCCATCCCGGCATAGAGCGCCCCGAAGATCGCCACGAGCTGTATGAACTGATGCAGCGGATGGGAGTAGTAGAGCAGCGACCTCCTCAGCAGCGTGCCCCCGCCGATCTGGACGGCGAGCGCGGTGAATCCGACGAAGAGAAAAAACCCGCATGCGAGGCTGAAGAGCTTCTCCCGCTTGGTCAGGTAGACGATCCAGGGGAGCCGGAACGAGTTCATGACGGCGAACAGGATCGAGAGGACGAACAGTATGCTCGTAACGATCGACGAATCGAGCGGGCGGGTGGTCAGGCACGACGCCGACGTCCCGAGCAGAAGCGCGGAGAATATCAACCAGTTCCGCCGTGCGGCGGGCTTGCGGTTGATGAGGATCAGGTCACGGAGCAGACGGAAGACGATGATGGAGAATATGCCGAAGGCGATTGCGACGAGCGAGGCCAGGAAAATGCTCGGGTAATCGAGCGGCACCAGGGCCTGATTCTTCGTGTCGAATCCCCCCACCCCCGATGCCGACAGCCCCACCGCCGCAAGGATCATCGCGCACATTGCGATCAGGGCGAATCCGAGCTTCCGCACCGGCGTGCTCTCGCGCCTTGACGCCAGGGCGTCGATGACAACATACAGAAGCACCAGCGAGCTGATGATCAGCAGCTCGCGGATCAGGCCGAGCCCCATGAGGTCGAGCTCGACGTTCTTTTCGACGACGTCGAGCGCGAACTTGAAGATCACAAGGAGGAAGGCCCCTCCGAGAAGCATCACTCTGCGGAGTTTCATCTGCGCCCCATCCCCCGGGTGCCTATACCGTGATCGTCAGCCACGAATCGCTCCTGTACTTCCGGTAAATCAACAGCGAATAAGAGATGATATAGACCGGGAGCGCGAACCAGGCTCCCGGCAGGCCGAACCCCAGTCTGACGCCCAGAACATAGCACAGGGGGAGGAAGACCACCCAGTGCGTCAGCACCTCGATGAGCATAACGTACACCGTTGCTCCCGCCGCCTGGAGCGCGTGCGCCAGGACGATCCCCGAGGCATAGAATATCTGCGCGGCGCCGGCGATCCGGAGGATCGGCCTGGCGATGTCGGTGACTTCGCGGTTGGTCGTAATGAGTATGATCACCAGGTCCGGGGCGAGTATGAACACGGCGCCGAGGATTATCGTGAAGTACGTGGCCAGACGCGCGGCTTCCAGGCCGTACCGCCGTGCCAGCTGCCGTTTCCCGTTCCCCAGGCTCTGCCCGACGAGTGTCTGCGCTCCGACGCCGAAGCCGAAACAGGGGAGGAACGACATGAAAAGCGCCGTGATGACGACCTGGCTTGCCGCCTGCTGGGAGGTGCCTATCATCCCCGTAATAGAGACAAAAACGAGGAACCCGAGCAGGATCAGGATATTCTGGAACGAGACGGGGAGCGAGATCCTGAATATCTGCCGGAGCAGGTCACCGCTGATCCGCAAACGGGCATAGTACCTGTATCTTGTTCGGTACCGGCGGAGAAAAGTTACACCCAGGAAGAACAGACAGCCGACGACGTTGCTGATGGCGTTGGAGGCCCCCGCCCCGGTCAAGCCCATGGGACGTATGCCGAATGCGCCGAAGATGAGTACGTAATTGAGTGCGATATTGGTGAAGTTGATGATGATCGCCGAATACATGAAAACATGCGTGTCGCCGATGCCGTTGAAGAAACCGCGGTACGAGACAACGAACAGGAAAAAGATGAGTCCGATGAAGCGCCACTGCATGTACCCGGTCCCGGCGACCGCCACCGCGTGGTCGCTCGAGAAGAAGTCGATGACGTTGTACGAAAAGAGGTACCCGGGAGCCCCGAACACGATTCCGAGGACCAGGGCAAGGAGGAGGCTGTTGTTCAGCACGCTTCCCGCCCCCTTGTAGTCTGTCTCACCGGTGCGGCGGGCGACGAGGACGTGCGTGCCGGTCGCCAGGCTGGAGAAAACGCTTGTAATGGCCCATGAGGCAAGCATGCCGAGCCCCATGGCGGCGAGGACGACGGAGGTGTTCTCCAGCCTCCCGACCATCGCCGTATCCACCACGGAAACAACCATCTGCGCGGAGAGTCCGGCAACAGCAGGGGCCGAAATGCTCAGAACAGTGCGCGTAAGTGGTTTGTCCGGTAGGAAGCCCATGCAGTCCCGCAGAACGACTCTGATCTGTTGTGAAAACGCCGGATTATGGCGGGGTCAACGATGGGGCCGAAGGCGCCATCAACGATCCCGCCGATTAAGGCGGGAGATCATACCGAGAGCTGGGCGATGAACCGGTCGGCGTCCCTGGCGAAGGCTGTGGTCGGGTAGTTCTTCTTGATGCGCTTGTACAACTCGATCGCCTTCTCCCTGTCTCCCGCCTGACCGTAGTCCCGCGCCGCGTTGTTCAGGTTCTCCGCCGCGCTGACGTCCTTTGGAAACTGCGTTCCCGCTTTCTCGAAGGACGCAGCAGCTTCCTTTGGCATCCCCTTGGCCTCATAGCACGACCCGATTCCCGAAAGACGTGAAACGGAGAGAAACTCCCCTGATGGGCTGTAGTCTTCAAATTCCTTGAGCGCCTCGTCGTACCTGCCGAGATTGGCGTATGCGCCTGCGAGGTAGAATCTTGCGAGATCGCCCGCCGCCGAGCCGCCGTAGTTGTCGACGATGGACTTGAGCCCCTGTATGTTCTTCTCGGGGATCCCGTCGACCGACTTCTGGAACTCCCCTGCGTCGTACGATTCGAATATGGCTCCCAGCGCGGTGATGGCCTTCTCGTTGTTGTCGGACCGGTTCTTGAGGAAGATGACGATCGCGAACACGGCAACGACGATCGCGGTAAGGCCGATGCTGATTGCCCTTTTGTTGGCATCGTAGAACGACGTCAGCTTCACGTATGTCGTGACGAGCGCGTCTTCCTTCAGATTTCTCTTGGAGATTTTCTTCTTCGGACGGAGCATCGCGTTAAATGGTCCTTCACCGGTTATGTGTGTGCGTGCAGATAATTGTCGTGCGCCCGTCGGGAGTCGAACCCGAAACCTTTGGCTCCGGAGGCCAACGCTCTATCCAATTGAGCTACGGACGCAATGATCCGCCGGCGGCCACGGAATATCCGCGGATCGGTGTGTTCCACGCACGGGACGTGCCTAACTCATCATAAAATATACGACATGCGGCGATCTGATGCAAGCAATCCTCCCGAGAGGCGCAGCAGTGCGAGGATGATGACCATCAGTATGACGGAATACGCCGCGGCTGCACCGATATTGAAAAGGCGGAGCTGGGCGAGTATCTCGACGGACACGGGGCGGCTGTCGTACGTGTACAGGAGTATCGAGGAGACGAATTCACCGAGCGATCCGATGAGGACGAGCACGGCGCCGGAAAGGATCCCCGGGAGGAGAGCGGGGAGCGCGACCAAACGAAACCTCCGGATCGGGCCTGCACCGAGACCCGAAGCCGCCTCCAGGAGCGAGCCGTCCATTCCCTCGAGCGAGGCGGCGACCGAGCGGATGACCACGGGATACTCCCGCACGAAATACGCCAGCGGGAGGATCCAGAATGTCCCGACAAGAAGTGTCGGGATTCCGGGGAGCACCGGCCGGTTGAACGCAAGAATAAACGCGACCGCGACGACCGTCCCAGGGACTGCATAGGGGAGTGTGAGCGCGAGATTCGCCCAGGTGCCGAGCATGCGGTTCTTTATCCTGAAGACGAGAAACGCCGCCGTAATCCCGAATGTCATCGACGCCGCGAGGGCCAGGAGGGCCATCTCCAGGCTGTTCAGCACAGGTCTCCAGAGAGCAGCGTCGTCCAAAAACGCCGCGTAGTTCCCGACGGTGTACGCGGAGGGGACCCACTGGGTGGTCCATGACCCTTCGCGCGAGAGCGAGAGAACGATGATCGCGATCACCGGGAGGAGTTCGACCCCCAGAAGCATGAATGCACCGACGATCATGACGCGGCGCGGCTTTTTCCCCGTGATGATTCGTCCCGCAGGGGCGGGACCTTTCCGCGCGTAGCCTGATTTCCGGGCGGGGCCGAGCGTGAGGAAAAAGTAGAACGCAAGGGACACCCCGGTCAGAAGCACCGACTGCGCCGCGGCAAGGTCGATGTCCCCGTTGAGCTTCGATGCGTAAATCTGGAGCGTGATGAAGTGCTTCCCCCCCGCAAACAGAAGCGGCGCCGTGAATGACGCCATGCTGGACATGAATGTAAGGGCCGAGGCAGCAAGCAGTCCCGGCCTGAGCTCAGGGAGGACCACCCGGACGAATGTGCGCCACGCGCCGCTTCCGAGCCCTGTCGCCGATTCGAGCTGTGAACCATCGAGCGTGCCGAGAGCAGCGGAAACAAAGAGATAGAAATAGACGTGGAACGAATAGACATGGACAAGGATCACGCCGGCGATCCCCCCTGCGGGAAGCACGGGCCCGGCGCTGCCGAACAGGAGCTGGAGTCCCCGCGGGATGATCCCGGTCTCGCCGAAGACGAACAGGAACGCGATGACGCCGACAAGGGGGGGAAGGGCAAGGGGGAGGACCGCCAGCCGGGCCAGGAGCGCCCGCAGGGGAAAACGGTACTGCGTGAAGACGAACGCAAGGAACAGTCCGAACAGACCACTGAGGAGGACAGAGACAACCGACACGTAGACCGAATTCCCCACCGCCTCGAAGTTGACCCGGTTCGACATGTCGAACAGGAAGCGGTAATGATCCAGTGTAAACCTTCCCCCGGCATGCAGGCTCTCTGCGAGTGTGGCCCCGAGGGGATAGACGACGCAGATCCCGAAGATCGCGGTAAGGAGGGAGACCGTAAGGACGGTTGTCAGCGAACGGAGTTTCATCGCCTGGCCGTGTGCAGAGAACAATGACGCCAGTCGAGCCGAAGGGACACGCTCATCCCCGGAACGATGCTGCGCGTCTCGGGCGTGCTCACGACAAGCGCCTTCAGCACCCGGCCTCCGGCAAGAAACGTGAATGTGGTCGTGAACCCGGTGTACTCACGGGACCGGACAGTCGCACCCGGGATGTCAGAGCTCCCCCCTCCCGCAAATGACACCCCTTCCGGCTTGATCGCCAGGACCACCGGGCCGGAGGGGGGGAGAGGAAAACCCGGGGGAAGCGGGAGAGAGATGCCGTCCCAGGCTATGAGGCCGCGCGCGCCGTCGAGATCACAGTCGATAAGCGTCGCTCCTCCCAGAAATTCCGCGACAAACGTGCTCGCGGGATTGCCGTACAGCATTTCCGGCGCGTCCGATTGCTCGATATTGCCGGCCCGCATGATCGCGATCCGGTCGGCCAGGCTCATCGCTTCCCCCTGGTCGTGCGTCACGTAGACGGTCGTGATCCCTGTCGAACGCTGAAGTGTGCGGATCTCCTCCCGGGTCTGAAGGCGAAGCGCGATATCCAGATTGCTGAGGGGTTCGTCAAACAGGAGGAGGCGGGGACGTATCACGAGCGCACGCGCCACCGCCACNNGCTGTCATAACCTGAGCGCGGATTTCGTCATTGGAGAGTCTTGGGGAGAGTCCCGGGGGGCGTCCCGGGGATATATCCGGAGAGACCCTTCGGGCCCTCAGGCCGAACGCCACGTTATCGAACACGGTCATGTGCGGGAAGAGGGCGTAGTTCTGGAATACCATGCCTATCCCGCGCTCCTGCGGCCTGAGCGATGTGATGTCCGTGTCCCCCAGGACAATCCGTCCGGCCTCCGGACGTTCGTAGCCGGCAATCATGCGCAGGAGCGTGGTCTTGCCGCACCCGCTCGGCCCGAGTATCGCAAAGAACTCTCCCGAGGCGATCTCCAGATCGGTGGGACGCACCGCGGTGAACGGTCCGAAATTCTTCGAAATTCCCTTCAGGGTCAGGGCGGCCATGCCTCACTCCCCCGCCGCCGCCGAACCCCGCCCGCGAACCGTCTCGTCCCATGTCTTCATCCATTCCTTCTCCCGGGAGGCGAGCGTGTCGAAATTGACGGGGAGCGCCTTCATCGCCAGGCTCCGCATCCAGGGCGGAAGATCGGACCCGGCAATGTCGCTCCGCGCCGGGATCCTGAAAAATTCCCGTGCCTGGCGTGTCATGCTCGCGCGCGATGTGACGAACTCGTAGAATCGTTTCGCCTCGTCCGTGTGCTTCGCGCCGCGGACAAGGGCGATGCCGTCCGTGATCAGCGGGGTTCCCGAGGCGGGAAGAACATAGGCGAAGGGATAATGGTGCGTCTCCACCTGAAGCATCACGTCGGGAAGGTCCCAGAGCGTCACGAGTCCCTCCTCGCGGGCGATGGCGATATACAGCTGCGTCGGATCAGCGGCATACGTCTTCGTGTTCGCATCCAGCCTCCGGAGCCAGTCGAACCCCGAGCGGAGGCTCCCCCCCCTCTGCATCTCCCGCAATATGATCGATGAGAAAATAATGCGCATGGTCCCCGACGCCAGGGGGGAGCGTATGACGATCTTCCCGCGCCACGACTGATCCAGAAGGTCGTCCCAGTCCTTCGGGGCCTGCTCCGGCGTGATCCGGTTGCTGTTGTACATAATCACTTCGGGGGTGAGAAATGTCCCGTACCAGAACCCCCCCCCGCTCCGGTAGGCGGGGACGGACACGCTGTCCCACGACGGGATATACCGCTCCAGGAGCCCTTCCCGCTCCGCGCGCGAAAACGCCGTCATCGGCCCCCCCCACCAGATGTCCGCCTGAGGATTCTCTTTTTCGGTGCGGACCCTGTCGTAGACGTCCTGCGAGCCCATGTCCAGCCACTCGACGGCGTCTGCCGGATGGACCTCTTCGTACGCCCTGGCGAACGAAGAGAGCATCTCCTTCCCGTGGGGGGAGTAGACAACGATCGGTGTTTTGCCGCTCTTCGCACAGCCGGCACAGGCGATCCCGATCACAAACACCAGGAGAGGCTTCATGGCGAGGGGAGCCGGTGGAATGGGTAGGAAAGCATGTTCGCAAAACAACGGAATGCACCGGAGTTCCCTTCCTTCAACTGCCGGTACCAGACATAGCAGGAATAGATATACGACCCCTTGCCGTACGGCGCCGCGAGGTAACCCGTATCCAGTTGCGGCTCGTCCGGGTCGGCGGAGGAGATGAGTCGGGCGTAGTCTCCCGGGACGTTCGACGGGAAATAGACTCCCCGCTCCTGTATCCATCCCCGCCAGTCGGCTTCACCGATACGATTCGGCAGATTGAGCAGGGGATGAGAAGGCGCGAGGACCCGGATCGGGGCCTCTTCGACGCAGACGCGCCTCCCGCTGACCTGGAACGGAAACGGGGCATACTCCGGTTTCCATTCGCGCTCCCGCTGGTACATCACCACGAGGTTCCCGCCGGAGCGGACATAGTCGAGGAGCCTGGAGTTGTGTTCCCTGAGTGTATCACGCAGAAGGTAGGCCCGGATGTCCACCACGATCGTTGTATAGTGTGCAAGAGACCCTGAGCGGAGTTCCGCGTCGGAGATGAGAGCGTAGTTCACGCCGAGAGTCTGTGACGCGGACTCGATCGTGTTGTCCTGGCTCCTGATGATGCCGACGTGGACCCCCGGGTCCACCGCTGCGGAGATCACATGGACGCTCACGGGAACGCTTGCGAGCTCCGTCCGTATATGAATCGTGTACGCCCCGGGAAGGATGTCCGCAGGCGGCCGGACGCGGAGTGAGCCGGAGGCGACACTGTCTTCGGAGGAGATCACGAAGGGAGCATTGTCGGCCGACCAGCCTGCAGACGCCCGGACCCCGACACGCCCCGCAGTTTTGTGGGGGAGAAAATTCCGCACCGTGTAGCCGACCACAAACCCTTCCCCGACGCGGGACCGGAGCAGGGCGACGGAACGGGGATTCACATCGATCGTGAGAGGAGGGGCGACGTCAAATGACGGGGCCACTCTGAGCCTGACGGGGTGCCCGGCAACCGTCAGATCCACACGCGACGCGACCTCCTGGGCGAGTTCGATCGATCGGTACTGCGAGAGAGTCCGGGGGAGTGTCTGCTGGGCATCTTCGCCGACAGTGAGCGTGTACACGCGGTGATCCGTCCCCTGAGAGAAGACGCCCGGGGCATCCGGTTTCAAGTCGACGACCCAGCCGGCGGGGACGCGGAAACTCCACCGCACGTCTCCCACGGTGCAGCCGGGGGAAGAGACGGTGAGGTCACAATCAACCCTCTGGCGGGGGACGACCACCGAGTCTTGAAGGCGGAATGACACCGTGACGCCGCACGCGGCGGCGGCCAGGTCTCCCGCTTCGACGTCCCAGTGCCCGAGCATCCGCCGGGCGAGCTCGGAAAGTCCCGGCCTCATCCCCAGAGAGTCACACCGGGCGAACACGGCGGTGAGGAGCGAGAGCATCGAATCCTGCTGCATCATGCCGTGGAGTCTGTCAAGGTCGTGGCGGAGCCCGCTGAGCATTGTGACGGAGGGATCCCGGAAGAAGTCGATGCCGGAAAAGAAGTTCGTGCTGTCCTGTTCATACAGGCTGTTTGCGCGGACCAGCCTGTAGAGGCTCTTTCCCCTTGTGAAGGCGCGGAGGTTCGCCCGCTCCATCCCCTGCGTCCTGTGCTTGCGGAGGGCCTCCACCGCGATATCGAGATACGTCTTCCCCCGCGCGGAATCCAGCGCGTTGATATCGTTTGAGACATCCGCTGCCCCCTCGAAGCGGCCGAATGCCCTGAAGAAGAGCTTGCGCGGCTGCCAGAGCGTGATCCCATCCTCCCGGAGCTGCTCCGGGAAACTGGTCGAGTCGGCGGCCGCGTCGAACGCCGCGATCGCGGTTATGGCGACCGCCTGGTGGTTCCCGTGGCCATCGATCGTGTTGTGGTTGGTGAATATGACATCGGGCTTGTACCTCCGGATGACATACACCAGCCGGCGCAATGCCTCCCTCTCCCCCCCCCATTTTTGAAATGTCTCCGAGGCGGTCTTCGAATATCCGAAATCCAGGAAATTCAGGAAGTGGACTTCGGCACCCAGCACGCGCCCCGCCTCTTCCGTCTCGCGCGAGCGGAGGACACCGAGCTCCTCGTAGAGCTCCGGCCCCTTTTCGTTCTGCCCCCCCTCGCCCCGCGTGAAGAGCACCGAGTAGGTGCGGACGCCGAACTTCAATCGGTAGTATGCCAGTGCCGCCCCGTCTTCGTCGTCCGGATGAGCCGAAATATCCATGAGCACTGCGTCCTGAGACAGGTCGAGAAGAGCCTGCCGCACATCGGGAGACCGGTCCTGGGCCCGGAGCGCAAGAGTTACGAGAATCATCAGCACGAGCGGCATCAATCTACTGCACATGGTCATCTCACCGGAGTATTGTTGGCACGATGCGTTTCAGATCCTCAAACGAGATCACGCCTTCGCGGACCAGCCGCGGGACGGGTTCGGAAACATCCACAACGGTGGAGGGAATTGCGCGGGGGAGGACCCCCCCGTCGATGAAGAGATCCACCCCCGGGCCCAGGGCCCGTTCGATCTCCTGCACGCTCCCCGGAACCGGTTCCCCGGAGATGTTTGCGCTTGTCGAAGTCAGCGGACACCCGCCGAGTTCGCTCAGGCGCAGGCAGAGACGGTTCGACGGCACGCGGATGCCGATCTTCCCCGACCCGCGCGTCAGAGCCTCAGGGACGTGCACTCCGCACCGGAACAGGAGAGTGAGCGGTCCGGGCCAGAAGGAAGCCATAAACGATCTCCCTGCCTCCGTGACCCCGTCTGCAAGAGCGAAGGCCGCCTCCGGGCTGTGCACGATAACCAGCACAGGCTTCGTGTCCGGCCTCTTCTTGATCGCCTGAACGCGCTTCACCGCTTCAGCGTTCCAGGCGTTCGCGCCAAGACCGTAGAGCGTGTCCGTCGGATAGACAACGACCCCACCCGCCTGTATTACTTCCGCGGCCAGGATCAGCGCCCGGTCCGCCGGTTCGTTCATGTCGACGTTCAGCCGCAGTGCCATTGGTGTTCTCCGAAATGCCTTCAGAACTCTGCGATCACACTTCCCTCCCTGCAACTGCAAGGATCTCGTCCCGGACCCGCTCGGCGGATATCCGGTTCATGCAGTCAAAGGTTCCGGTCGGGCAACGCCTCCCTCCGTGGATGGAACAGGGGCGGCACCAGAGCCCCCCCGTCTCCACTACCCGGTCTGCCGGGCCGGGGGGCGCGAACCCGAACGAGGGGAGCGTGGGTCCGAATATCGCCACGACGGGAATGCTCATCGCAACGGCCAGATGCACCGGAGCGCTGTCGTTGCTCACGAGAGCGGCGCATCTGCCGATCAGCCGGGCTGACTCCAGGAGCGAGAACCGTCCGGATGCATCCGCCAGCCGGGGATCCCGGACTGCCGCGCACAGCCGCGAGCAGAGTTCCCTGTCCGCTGCACCGCCGACGAGCACCACGTGCCACCCCCCATGAAGAAGGTGCCGGATCAGTGAGATGAACTTCGATTCGGGCCACCGCTTGGTGTTCCATACGGACCCGGGTGCCACCGCGATACAGGGGGGAGCGTGGACGACCGAGTCCCGGCCGAAGCATCTCCTCATGAACGCATCGACCGCAAGGCCGTCCGCTTCTGAGGGATAAAGTCGGGGGAACCGGAATCCGGGGGATGGGATACCGAGGGGGACGGCGAGGGCCAGATTCCGTTCGATCTCATGGTCGGTCCTGACGTACCGTTCCGTGTGGGTCAGGAGGAACCTCCCGGCGCTGGTGTCAAATCCGATCCGCACCGGTATCCCGGCGAGACGGCACAGGAGCGCGCTCCGCAGGGATCTGTGCGGGATCAATGCGACATCGATCCGGGCCGCGCGAATCCGGGAGGCCATCCGCATGAGTCCCTGCAGCCCGCTCGCGGCCCCCCTTTTGTCGTACGCAATGACACGGCCGACGGCGGGATGGTTTGCCAGGAGTCCTTCCGCCGCCGGGATCGTCACCGCGGTTATCATGGATTCGGGGAACCTCTCGTGAAGAAGCTGGAGCAGCGGGAGCGCGAGTATCACATCGCCGACGAAGGCGGTCTGGACAACGAGGATCGAACCGGGAGCGGTCATCGCACGCCCTGGCCGGCGGAGTCGTACCGGTCGGCCGCGACGGCGCGGGACCTGTAGAACTCCGTGTGCTTCCATCGTTTGTGCATCCAGAGCCAGTGATCGGGGTGCTGCCGGATGTACCGTTCGAGTATCGCGGTGTGGCGCCGGGTGAGTTCGACGATGTTCTCTTCGGACGTGCCCCGAAGTCCCTTCCTGTCAACTTCCTCATAGACCGTTCTATACGTCCCGTCCGGCTGCCGTATGAAGAAGAACATGACGATCGGGGCGTCATACTTGAGGCTGAACGCCGCGGCTCCCCGGTGCGTGGCAGCGGGGCGGCCGAAGAAATCGATGAAGATCGACTCCTTCGAACCGCTCTGGTCCCCCAGCATCCCGACGATCTTCCCCGCCTGGAGGAGCTTCATGACCTCCCTCACCGACTGGTGCATTGTGACGGTCCCGCTCCCGAACCTGTTCCTGTTCGCCGTGATGACCGCATCGATATAGCGGTTGCGCAGCGCCTGGGCGATGGCGACCACCGGGCGGCCCAGCTGCAGGCTCATGGATGTCACGATGAATTCCCAGGCACCGAAATGCCCGGAAAGGAGTA
>PMDK01000116.1 GCA_003154425.1 Ignavibacteriota bacterium | reverse complement strand
CGAATGAGCCCCTCTGGCAAGTCGAGAAGGAAGACAATTTTCTGTACGACGCTTCCATACCGGAGATCATTACCATCCCGCGCCTCGTATCGACAGGACCCGACTCTCTTGCCTGGCCGCACACGCTGGACTATCGCTCCGGACTGGCATGCAAAGGAAACCACTGTCCCGACTCCCCCATACCGGGACTGTGGAGCATCCCGCTGTGGGTGTTCTATGATTCGCTCGGCAACAACTACGGCGCGATGGACCCTGCTACCTCCTCCGATTCCCTTTTCCGCGATGTGCTGGATTTCAATTTCCGGCAGCGTTACTTCGGGAACAGGTGCCCGCTCGGCATCTTCATGCATGCCGGCCAGCTCGGGTCCCCCGGCCGGCGCGATGTCCTGCGGGCATTCCTCGCCGAGAAGCTCCAGCTTCCGGAGGTCTGGATGATCACCATGCGCGGACTGATCGAATGGATGCGCAGTCCCGTGCCGGTCAGTGCCCTCTCCGACTGGTTCGCCCAGGGGCGCCAACGGGGCGTCGGCAGAATCGCGGCCTCCCCCCCGGCAACACCCAGTCTTCTCCTGCCGCCGGACAACAGCTTCGTCCCGTCGGGGGGCGTCACCCTTAACTGGGATGTTCTCCTCACGGCATCGAGTTATCACCTCCAGGTCTCCAGCACGTCCGAATTCTCCGTCAACGTCCTCGATACGATGTTTCTCGCCGCAGCCACGTTCACCCTGCAGAGCCTTCCGGCAGGTGCGCACTTCTTCTGGAGGGTCAGGGGGATCAATACGGCCGGAGCGGGCGGGTGGTCGGAGCAGCGGAAGTTCGACGTCACGTCCACGACCGCCACAGGGGCGGAACGGCCACTCCTCACGGGCTTCCGGCTTGATCAGAGTTATCCCGATCCTTTCAATCCGTCAACGACGATTTCCTTTTCTCTACCTTCAAGCATGCACGTCACACTCCGGATATTCAACGCCCTCGGCATGGAGGTTACCATGCTCATGGACGGCCAGATGGCGGCTGGAACGCATTCAGTGGTCTGGAACGCTTCGCAGTTTGCGAGCGGACCGTACTTCTACCAGATACAGGCAGGAAGCTACCGTGAGCAGAAACGGATGATTCTGCTTCGATGAGACTCACGGAGACTTCTTCATGATCCGATTCCTCCTCCCTGGGACAATCGCCTCCCTGATGCTTCCTCTCGCGCTCATCAGGCCGGCCACCGCCGGCCAGGCCGCGTTGCCCGAGCGCATTATCGTCGGCTACTGGCACAATTTCTCAAACGGATCCGTCCTCATTCCCCTGGCAGGGATCCCGGATGCATTTGACGTGATCAACGTCGCTTTCGCCGAACCCACCACATTCCTTGGGGCAACGATGAAGTTCGTCCCTGCCCCCGAACTGTACCGGGACAACCAGGGATTTATCGACGATGTGGGGCTCATGAAAGGCCGGGGGAAAAAGGTCCTCATTTCCGTCGGGGGGGCGAATTCGCCGGTGCAGTTGAATACGGCTTCGGACATTCAGAATTTCGTTTCTTCGATGAAGTCCATCATCACGACGTACGGATTTGACGGCGTGGACATCGATCTGGAAGGCCAATCGCTCTCCTTGCAGGCCGGGGACAATGACTTCCGCTCCCCTTCGACGGCGGGAACGCTCAACTTCATCACCGCAATCCAGACGCTTCTGGCACAATTCCCCGGCGGCCTCCTCCTTTCTGCCTCTCCGGAAACTGCGTTCGTCCAGGGAGGGGCCGCCGCCTATACCGGCGTGTTCGGCTGCTATCTTCCGGTGATTCACGCTCTCCGTCAACAGCTGAGCTTTGTTCATGTTCAACACTACAATACCGGCTCGATGTTCGGGCGCGACGGGGCCCTCTATCAACCCGCGACCGCGGACTTCCATGCCGCCATGGCGGACATGCTGCTGGCGGGATTCAACGTGAGCGCCGCCGACGGCACAATCTTCTTTCCTCCCCTGCCCGCCGAAAAAGTTCTCATCGG
Organism: Ignavibacteriota bacterium; assembly: GCA_003154425.1. Lineage (GTDB taxonomy): Bacteria > Bacteroidota > Ignavibacteria > UBA10030 > UBA6906 > Fen-1273. The sequence continues at coordinate 2,105 of PMDK01000116.1, read as the reverse complement.
GCTCCCGGCCTCGCCTGATGCCGCAGGGAGCGGGTTCACGCCGGACTCCGTTCTCCACGCCGCTCTGGACTATCTCTATACGGGAAAGAGTTTTGGAGGGACGTACCATCTTGCCGATCCGCGGGGCTATCCAAAGTTTCGCGGTCTCATGACATGGTCAATCAACTGGGATCTCTTCAACAACCAGGCGTGGTCAAAATCCCAGCGGTCCTATCTGGACAAGATTGTCCTCTCAGAAGCAACCTCAGGAGGAGACGGGCAGGGTGCGCCAGGCGAGCGGCCGACCCTCAGGCAAAACTATCCCAACCCGTTCAATCCCACGACGATCATCCGCTACAGTCTCCCCCGTACGACGAGTGTGTCGTTGATCATTTTCGACGCACTCGGCCAGGAGGTGGCCAGACTGGTCGACCGGGTCCAGAATATGGGGGAGCATGAGGTCCGTTTCGACGGAAGCGGTGTCGCCTCAGGCGTGTACTTCTATACGCTGAGAGCAGGGGGCATGACAACCTCGAAGAAACTCCTGTTGGTGCGATAAGTATCACCTGATACCATTGGCACCCAGTCAGGTATTCCGGGGATTCGCCAGGATCCCTGCAGAACCGTCAGGGTGCTTGCCCCCCATGATGGGGGCAAGCACCCTCCTTCCGCCTAGAGGTAGCTGAGCCAGGGTTCCTTCCGCCGTCCTTTGACCCCCGCGAACCAGCGGCATGCCGGGAAGAGAGAAAAGACAGTCAGAGCCCAGAATGCATAGACCGCGGGAAGACCGAATCCCCAGCCGGTGACAGGCGCGGAGAAGAACGGCGCCGAGAAAAGAAACCCGACATCGAGCCCCATGAGGGCGGCCGTCCCGATGGCGAGAAGATGGATCAGGTAGATATGGAGAATGTAGTAGAACATGGGGACCCGGCCGAACACGAGAAAGAACCCGGCCGCCTTCCCCTTCCACTTTTCGAGGAGGGGAAGGAGTGCGATCGCCGGCCCGAGCGTCATCGCAAGATACAGGAGTGAGGGGGGATACTTCAGACAGTTGAGGAACGAGATCAGACTCATCCCCGCCGAGTGCTGCACGCTCCACGGAAGGGGATCCCCGTAGAGATTGAACCCGCGAAGGAGAGCGAAGAGAACGATGAGCCCCCCTCCGAGAGCAAGGAGGCTTCTGTTTCTCTTCGCCCGATCCAGCGTGAAGAGCTCGCCGAAGGCAAACCCGGCGGCCATGACGCCGATCCATGGAATGAGGGGATAGACGACGAGGAGCACGTGACCCGGCGCGTAGGCGACGGGGCCGCCTGCATGAAGGACCTGCCACGGCCAGCCGAAGAGACCCAGACTTCCGGCCTGCACGCCATCGAACAGGTTGTGCGTTAGGATCATTGCCACGCCGATCCCCCCCACGGCACGCGAAGGAAGAAACACGAGAGCGGAGAGCGCGATCATGGACCACCCGATCGCCCAGATAACCTGCACGAACGCGAGACTGTATGCGAAGTTGAATTCCCACGCCAGCCGGACGACGGTCAGCTCGAGGAACACTAGCCAGAGACCGCGCGTCAGAAGAAACCTGGAAAGGTCAGACCGTGATTTTCCCCTGGTGAGCGACAGATAGGCCCCGGTCCCGGCCAGAAACACGAACACAGGAGCGCAGAAGTGCGTTACCAACCTTGTCAGGGCGAGGGGAATTGTCGTCCGCGAGAGGTCGAGCGGGTCGAAACGGGATTCCGAGAAATAGTCCCTCACGTGGTCGAGCGCCATGACGACCATGACGAGGCCGCGGAGGAGGTCGATCGAGTCGAGGCGTTCCCGGGGAGATTGTACGGCGCTTCGGCGAGCCGCCTGAAGCGGCGCTTCCCGAGCGGCAGAGGGTGGTGGAGCCGTTTCGACAGCAACGGCGCGCTGAGGCGAAGAACCGATCCTCATGAGACCTCCTGGCATGGATGGGAATGAACCGGGCAAAAAGACGGTACCTGCTAAACACGGCGGGGGCAAAAAAAAATCCCCGCCTTTGACGACGGGGACTTTCACATTAAATCTGGCAACGACCTACTCTCCCACACGTTCACACGAGTAGTACCATCGGCGCTGGAGGGCTTAACTGCCGAGTTCGG
>PMDK01000121.1 GCA_003154425.1 Ignavibacteriota bacterium | reverse complement strand
TTCACGCGGAACACGACCGAGGGGATCAATATCGTCGCAAACGGGCTTCCTCTCGGCAGGGGGGACGAAGTCATACTGACGACACAGGAGCATGTCGCGAACGCGTTCACGTGGCTCGCACTGGCAAAACGGGAGGGTATTGTGATACGTCTGTTTGAACCCTCCACGCTTTCGGACGCGGAGAACATCGACAGGCTGGCACGCTGCATCACAAAACGGACCCGCCTCATCAGCATCCCCCACGCCCTGACGACGACGGGGACGATCCTTCCTGTCGCGCAGATCGCGCGGATCGCGGCGGAAAAAAAGATCTGGTTCTTCATCGACGGTGCCCAGACTGCGGGAATGCTCCCGTTCAGCCTGCATGATATCGGGTGCGACGCCTACGCCACCAGCGGGCACAAGTGGCTCCTGGGCCCGAAGGAGACGGGGTTTCTGTATGTCCGGAGGGAGATGCTCGACACGATCGGGGCGAAGTTCGTGGGGGCGTATTCCGGGGGTGACTTCGATCTCGCGAAGGGGACCGTGTCTTTCAACCCCGCGGCCCGGCGCTATGAATACGGGACAGTGAGCATCCCCCTGCGCGTGGGACTCGGCGCGGCGGTCGCGTTCATCCGGAATATCGGGATCGAGCGGATCTGGAAGCGTGACAAAATGCTTGCCGACGCGCTTGTCGCCGGCCTCGGCGCGCTCCCCGATATCATGCTCATCTCGCCTTCGCGTCCGGAGATGCGGAGTGCGATGGTGACGATACAGCACCGGACGATAGGTCACGAGAAGCTCCAGGAGCACCTGGACACATGCAACCTGCGCACCCGCTCTGTGACCGAAGCGGGCCTGAAGGCGCTCCGGTTCTCGTTTCATGTCTACAACACCCCGGGGGAAGTCTCCCGGATTCTCGAAGGACTCCGCACCGCCCCGAAAGGATGATACTGTATGAAATCAGTCAACATCTTTGATGTCAGCTTCATACTTGTCTACTTCCTCATCATCATGGGGATAGGGCTGTACTTCATGAAGGTCAACAAGGGGGGGAAGGAGTATTTCACAGGAGGGAGCATGATCCCCTGGTGGATGTCGGGGATATCCCTTTACATGGGGAATTTCAGCGCCTGGATATTCACGGGAGCGGCGGGGTTCGCCTACACGGCGGGCTGGTTCACGATCCTGTATCTGGCGATGGGGCCGATCGCGTACCTGATCGGCTCGAGCCTCACGGCGTCCAAATGGCGCCGGACGCGGTCCATCAGCCCGCTCCAGTACACGCATACCCGTTACAACCTGAGCACGCAGCAGCTCATGAGCGGGGTGATCGCGACGAACTTCATTCTTTCGGCGGGGGTCCAGCTCGCTTCGACGTGCAAGTTGTTCGCCCCGATCATCGGGATCGACATGACGCTCATCGTCCTGATCATCGGGAGCATCGTCCTCATCCACAACATGCTGGGCGGGCTCTGGGGTGACATGGCGATGGACGTCGTCCAGGGGGTGGTGCTTCTCGGGATCACGTTCACCGTCATGCCCCTCAGCCTGGGACTGATCGGGGGGATCGGAGAGCTCTTCAAGGCGATGCCCCCCGTGACGTTCGACCATACGTACAACGGGGTTCATTACACGCAGGACTGGCTGGTCTCGATACTTATCATCTCGAGCATAGGGTTCGCGGCCGGGGGGGCTCAGCGGTTCTATTCCGTCAAGGACGAGAAGAGCGCCAAGCGCGTGGGGAGGCTCGCGGCGCTCCTGGCCCTTTCCGTCCCGCTGGTGTTCGGGATCCCTCCGCTTGTGGCGAAGGTGTACTGGCCGGACCTCGCGCAGGTTGATTTCTTCAAGCCGTACGTCGGGAGGAACCCGCAGGACCTCGTGTTCGTCGGACTCGTGCTGAAGCTGCTTCCTCACGGCCTGATAGGCGTGTTCATCGCCGCAATGCTGGCCGCCACGATGACGACGCTCAGCACCGTCTACAACATGGTTTCCTCGATCATCTCCAACGACATGTACAAGGGGGTTATGCGGCCCGACCTGTCGGACAAGGCGCTCCTGAAGGCGGGGCGCATCACGTCCCTTTTCCTGGGGCTGATCGTGATAGGACTTGCGACCACGTTCATCCACAGCACGTTCGGGCTGTTCAATCAGATGCAGGCGTTTTTCACGCTCTTCAATATCCCGATCACCGTCCCGCTCGCCTTCGGACTCATATTCCGCCGCACCCCGAAATGGGCCGCGCTCGGCTCGATTCTCTGGAGTCTTATCATGGGAGCGGCGGTGCGCTACCTGCTGGGATGGGACATCGGTCCCCAGGTGTACCTCTCCACGTTGCTCTCCTTCGGCATCCTGATTTCGTCCACATGGGTGGCGGACCTCTACAGGTCCAGGAAGCCCCTCCTGTGGACTGTCAGCCTGCTGATCAGCGCCGTCCTGGGGACGATCTTCGCGCTCTACCCGGGGGCGGGCGTGGCCCCCTGGCAGATCAATGCCTCCATCGCACTGGCCGTCATACTCGGTCCGACGCTCGTCCCGCTCGCCCGGCTCTTTTCGCGCGACACGGAGGAGGAACAGAAGGAGATCGTGGCGTTCTACAAGCGGCTCGATACCCCGGTCGACGTGCAGAAGGAGGTATACGGGGCGGGACGCAAGCAGGTCGCCACGCTTCCCGTTGTGGGGAGGACGATCGTGTTCCTTGGCGTGCTTGTCAGCCTTGCGTTCCTCAACACGCTCCAGTCGGGCGAGGTGATCGCGGTTCTCGCGATGATGACGATATTGCTCGGCTTCGGCGGGACACTCTGGATTGCGGGGAAACGGGTGCAGATGCAGGAGGCGAAGACGGCGGCGGCATTAATCGACCATTAATCCGGAACTCTCAATGAACAACCTGTGGGACGATAAGAAATCACGCGGTCTGAACGAGCTTGACCTTCTCATCTACCGCTCCAACATCCTGGGGGAGGATGCCTCGGTGACAAACTGGGCGGGGGGGAACACCTCGGCGAAAATAAACGAGAAGAATTTCCGCGGGGAGCAGGTGATGGTCCTCCGCGTGAAGGGGAGCGGGACGGATCTCCGGACGATCACACGGTCGGGGTTTCCCGGCGTCGAGCTCGGGCCGGTGATCTCTCTCCGCTCGCGCCGCGCCATGAGTGATGCGGAGATGGTGGAATACCTCGCCCACTGCCTCGTGGACCTGAATGCAAAGCGCCCGTCGATCGACGCCCTGATACATGCGTTCATCGATCACGTGCATGTCGACCACATGCACCCGGACGCGATCATCGCTCTGTGCACGTCGAAGGACGGCCCGAAACTCATGAAGCAGATTTACGGGGACACTGCAGCCTGGGTTCCGTGGCTCCGTCCCGGCTTTGCGCTCGCGAAGCAGTGCGGCGAGCTTATCAACGGCCGCCCCCGTCTTCGCGCCGTCCTTCTCGGGAAGCACGGACTGATCACCTGGGGGGGGACGGCGAAGGAGTCCTACGACGCCACGATCGCAGTGATCGGCGATGCGCAGGATTTCCTGAAGCGGAAGCTCGAGGGGCGGAAGGTGTTCGGCGGCCCGAAAATGCAGCCGGCGCCCGCCGACTCGCGGGCCCGGTTCGCGCTCGAGAATCTCCCGGTCATACGCGGGGCGGTCAGCCGGGGCAGGAGGATGGTCCTGACGTTCGACGATTCGCCGGAAGTGCTCGAGTTCGTGAACTCGAGGAATCTCCCGTCGCTCGCGCTGAAGGGGGCGGCATGCCCGGACCATCTTGTGAGCACGAAGCTCACGCCGCTCGTCATGGAAACCGGGGCGGCGGATCACGCGGCATTTCAGGGACGGTTCGCCCCCCTCCTTGAGCAGTACGTGAGGGGATACACACGGTACTTCCAGAGCCACAGGGAGCGGCTCGACACGATGGCCGATCCTTTCCCGCGCATCATACTCATCCCGGCCATCGGGATGGTCGCCACTGGCAGAGACAAGGCCTCCGCCGATATCGCCCGGGACATCTATCACCGGACGATCGCGGTGATCAAGAACGCCTCGGCTGTGAGCACCTACGTCTCGATGACGCAGGCCGAGGCGTACAGCGTCGAATACTGGCCCCTGGAAATCTACAAAATGACGCTCGCTCCGCCGGAGAAGTCGCTGGCCCGGCGGGTGGCGTTCGTCACGGGGGGGGCGAGCGGCATAGGCCGGGAGATTGCCGCGCGCTTTGCCGCGGAAGGAGCCCATGTCGTCGTCGCCGATATCAACCGGAAGGGGGCGGAGGAGGTCGCGGGCGAGATCGTGAGCAGGGAGGGGAAGGGGAGGGCTCTCGCCTGCGGCATGGACGTGACGAATGAAGCGGGAGTTGTCTCAGCGTTCGGCTCGGCCGTTGCCGCATACGGGGGGATCGACATCGTCGTCTCCAATGCCGGGATCTCGTCGGCAAACCCGATCGAGAAGACAACGGTCGCGCAGTGGCAGAAGCAGATGGACATACTCGGACTCGGGTATTTCCTTGTGGCCAGGGAAGGCTTCCGCGTCCTGGCAAGGCAGGGGATCGGCGGTTCGATCATATTCATTGCTTCCAAGAACGCCCTTGCAAGCGGGAAGAACGCAACGGCGTACAGCGCCGCCAAAGCCGCGGAGCTGCACCTGGCCCGCTGTCTGGCCGAAGAGGGAGGCCCGAAGAAGATCCGTGTCAACACCGTCTGCCCCGATGCCGTGCTCCAGGGATCCTCGATATGGAGCGGTGCGTGGCGGCAGGAACGGGCGGAGGCGTACGGCATCCGCCCGGACCAGCTCGAAGAGTTCTACCGCAAAAGGACGATACTGGGGGAGAGCATCCTTCCCGCGGATGTCGCGGAAGCCGCGCTCTTCTTCGCCTCCGATCGGTCTCTGAAGACCACCGGCGGGGTGCTGACGGTGGACGGCGGGGTCGCGGCGGCATTCGTCCGGTGAGTCTCCCGTTCGATCACTGCGCAGGCAGTGTCACGCTCTGCGCGCAACAATCACAGGAACGCCAAGAGAATGGATGAGTGACATATGGTTGAGACCGGCTACCGTATCGACGACGGCTACATTGCTTCCCACAACGGCGCGCGTTCAGGCGACATGCGCCGCGACTACGAATCGCTGGGGGAGCGTCTCCACCGGCGCGGGATCGGCATCGAGGACATCGCCGCCAGGGCTGCAGCGCTGACCGTCGCGCTCCCCTCGTGGGCGACGGGGACCGGAGGGACGAGGTTCGGCAGGTTCCCGGGGGCGGGGGAGCCGCGCAATGTGTTCGAAAAACTGGCCGACTGCGCGACAGTCCACCAGCTCACACGCATCACCCCCAGGGTGGCGCTCCACATTCCGTGGGACAGGCCGCACGATCCGGGAGAGCTCGCGGGCTTCGCGTCCTCGCTCGGCGTGGGCTTCGATGCGATGAACTCCAACACGTTCGAAGACGAGAAGGGGCAGCGCCTGAGCTACAAGTTCGGCAGCCTCTCCCACACCGTTGCCGCGGTGCGGGAACAGGCCATCGCCCACAATCTGGAATGTGTGGAGATCGGCCGCGCGCTCGGCTCGAAAGCGCTCTCGATCTGGATCGGCGACGGGGGGAATTTCCCCGGCCAGGTCGACTTCCGCGGGAGCTATGAACGTTATATCGCGTCCCTCAAGGCCATCTATGAGCGCATGCCCGGGGACTGGTTCCTCTACATCGAGTACAAGTTGTTCGAGCCCGCGATGTACTCGACGGTGCTGAACGACTGGGGGAGCGCCTATCACGCGGCCACCGCCGTGGGCCCGCGCGCCTACTGCCTCGTGGACCTTGGCCACCATGCCCCCAACGTCAACATCGAGATGATCGTCGCACGGCTCCTCCAACTGGAGAGGCTCGGCGGCTTCCACTTCAATGACAGCAAATACGGTGACGACGATCTGGATGCGGGGAGTATCAAGCCGTTCCAGCTTTTTCTGATATTTCACGAGCTGGTGAACGCCGCCGCTCATGGCAGGGGAGCCGGGGTCCCCGAACCGGCCTACATGATCGACCAGAGCCACAACGTCACCGATCCTGTCGAATCGCTCCTGGCAAGCGTCGAGGAAATCCAGCGCGCCTATGTTCAGGCGCTCCTTGTCGACAGGGCCGCGCTGGCCGGCTGCCAGGAAGCGAATGACGCCGTGATGGCGCTCCGGACGCTGAAGGCCGCCTTCACGACCGATGTTGCTCCGATCCTTGCCACTGCCCGGGTCCGTGCCGGCGGGGCGGCGGATCCGCTCACCGCATTTCGTGAAAGCGGGTACCGCGCGCGGAAGGAGAGGGAGCGCCGCTAAAGGAGAGCCGACCGCAGGCCGCACCTGCCGGGAGGCTTGTGCGGGGGGGTGTTTTTTTGTATAATGATAAATCACTAATAAAACAACGTTTTATTAGTCACACAAAGGCGCCTATGGTCAGGGACTACTCCGTTCCCGCTATCCACCGTGCGGTGCAGGTGATCGAGCTCCTCTCCGCCTCACACAGCGGCTTCTCACTGGCGGAGGTGTCCCGCCAGACAGGCATTCCGAAAAGCTCGCTGTTCCGCATTCTCGCCGCCCTCGAGCAGCATTCGATCGTGCTGCAGGACCACGACAGGAAGATCTTCCGCCTCGGCATGAAGCTCCTCGACTGGGGGAACGCGGCACTCGAGAAGATCGACCTCAAGACGATCGTGCACCCGCATATTATCCGGATGGCCCACGAGACACGCGAGAGCTACTATCTCACGATCCTGGACGGGCACGAGGTCATCATCATCGACCGTGCCGATAATCCCGAGATGTGGTCGATTGTCGCCCGCCTGGGAGCCCGCTCTCCCGTGCATGCCACCGCCTCGGGACAGGTGCTCATCGCCGACCTTCCCGAGGAAACGCTCGACCGGATGATCGAACAGAGCGGGCTGAAGAGATTCACCCCGAAGACGATCACGAGCGGGGTCAGGCTGAAGAAACGGCTCAAGGAGATCGTGCGGGACGGCTACGCGGTTGCCGACGCCGAGTACAAACCGGATCTCTGCGCCATTTCGGTCCCGATCTACGACCACAACGCGAAGGTGGTTGCGGCGCTGATGACGGGGATCCAGTCTGAGCGGAAGAAGAAAGAGGAGGCGATTGCCCGGATCGTCAGGATTCTCAAGAAGGAGGCCTCCGTCGTCTCCCATGCGATCGGGTACGTGGAGACGGCCGCGTGACCCCCGCCGGTGCCAGGCCCCTTGCCCTGGGGATCGTCAGCGACGAGATCGCAACAGACTTCCGGACCGCCGTCCGTCACGGGCTCTCCTGGGGGATCACCCGGTACGAAATCCGCTGCCTCGTGAGCGGCCGCGTTCCGGATGTGAACCGTGCGGAGTGGCAGGACGCCCTCGCCGCCGTGCGTGAGCACGGGCTCACGATCACCGCCCTCTCCCCCGGGATACTGAAGCATTCGCTCGACCGGTCCGACGATCTCGAGAGAGAGATACGGGAAGTACTCCCGCGCACGATCGACTGCGCGGAGCAGTGCGGTGCCCGGCTGATAATCGTTTTCGGCGTCAAGCGGAGGACGCCGGAGTCGGCCGGCGATCACGGCCGCGTGGTGGAACTTCTTCAACGCGCCGCCGGGACCGCGGCGCTCGCGGGGATGAAGCTCGCGATAGAAAATGAGCCGGGCTTTCACTGTGACACAGGGGCCGCCACACGGAGGATCATCGACGCAGTGGGCTCGCCGGCGCTCGGAGCAAACTGGGATCCGTGCAATGCGTTCGGGACCGACGAGATCCCGTACCCGGACGGATACCTGGCCCTCAGGCCCGTGATCCTGAACGTCCACGCCAAGGACACCGCACGGGGGTCTCTGATACAGTGTGTCCCGATCGGCGACGGGGCGATCGACTGGACCGGGCAGATCCGGGCGATCGTCGCGGACGGTATCGTCCCTCACGTGACGATTGAAACCCACTGCCTGCCGCTGGTGGAACAATCCGGCAGGAATGTACGGACGCTCCGCGCGCTGATCGGGAAGGCGGGCGGATAACCATGAGCGATACGCCATGCCCCCCCTCTTCGGCCGGAACATCGGGAAGAATGATCTCCTGATTCGCACGGGCGATCTCTCGCAGGTTGCCGGCATACGGATGATGACGCTCGCTGACGGGGCCGAGCAGGGAGTGAGGATCGCCGACGTGCGGACAGGCTCGGGTCTCCGCTTCCAGGTGACGCTGGACCGCGGCATGGACCTCTCCGTCGCCGAGTACCGCGGCGTCCCGCTCGCGTTCAGGAGTCCCGCCGGGGATGTGCACCCTTCCCGTTTCGAGCCAGCAGGACGCGGATGGCTCCGGACTTTTGCCGGCGGGTTGATGACCGGGTGCGGCATGACGTACCTCGGCTCCCCTTGCGTCGATGGAGGGGCGGAACTCGGCCTGCACGGACGGCTTTCGCATCTCCAGGCGGAGCGTGTGGCCGCCTCCGAGCGCTGGGAGGGGGATGACTGCACGTTCACGCTCTCCGGATCGCTCCGGGAAAGCACAATGTTCGGTGAGAACCTGCTCCTGTCCCGCTCGATTGAAACAGGGCTCGGCCGCTCGCTCATCACCATCCGCGATACCGTGCGCAATGAGGGACACGGGCGTTCCCCGTTGATGATGCTCTATCATATCAATGCGGGGTGGCCGCTCGTCGATACGGGGGCCCGTCTGCTTACAAGTGCGGCAAGGACAACGCCCCGCGATCCGGCCGCCGCCGCGGGGCTCGCCGACGCCCGCGCCTGCTCCGCGCCCATCCCGGGCTTTGCGGAACAGGTGTTCTATCACGACTGTACGGCTGATGACGAGGGATACTCCGCGGCCCTGCTCGAGAACAGGGCTCTTGCACTCGGGCTTTTTGTCCGTTTTCGGCGGAAAGAGCTTCGCCGGCTCGTCGAGTGGAAGATGATGGGGGAGGGGACGTATGTCATGGGGATCGAGCCGGCCAACTGCGGCGTCGGAGGGAGGGAATCCGAGAGGAGGGAGGGGACGCTCGATCACCTGGATCCGGAGGAGGAACGACGGTTCGAGGTGCAGATCGGCGTGGCCGACGGTGAAGAGGAGATAGCGGCGGTCATTTCCAGGAACAGGTTGACGTGACACGCCGGTAAACAGCGCATCGAACACACTCACACGCATGGTGGCTGATATGCCCACAACACGACGAGATTTCCTGAAGATGGGCGCGATTGCCGCAACGGCTCTCCCGCTCATACCGGCATTCGGAAAGGCGCCGCAGGCGGCGCCGGAGGCAGGACACGCTGCCCCGCCGCAGGCGGGAGGGCTCTTCTTTGACGAGACCGATATTCCCCGTATGCGCAAGGCTCTCGCCCATCCACATGTCGTCCCGTACTGGGAATCGATCACCGGGGCCGACCTCGCCGCGGACACGAATTTCATCCGCAGCGAAGCGAAGTTGAACAACCATTCGAAGGACATGCTCCGGGTCCGTCAGATACTCGAGCGGACGTCGTTCGCCTACGCGCTGACCGGCGATGCCCGACAGTGCGAGCTCGCCGTGCGGGCCGTCGACAAGATACTCGAGTATCCGAAATGGGACTATTTCCTGGAGGGGGGGGAGGATGTCATCGGCCTCCAGAGGGCGCCCGAAGCGACGATCGCGATGTCGTGCGCCCGGGAGTGGCTCGACAGGGCGCTCACGAAAGAGACCGCCGCCGAAATCGAACGGCAGATCGGCGAGAAGGGCGCTCCCGCCTGCTTCCGCACGCTGTACGGCATGAAGTATCCCGACCGTGTGCGCGGATGGAGTTTCGACAACGAGGACGATTACCCGTTCCATGTCGACCAGCGCCGCTGGCCTCTTATCCTGAACTCGACGAACCTGAAGGCCATACCGATAGCGGGCCTGGGGATCGCCGGATGCCTTCTCCGGGGGAAACACCCTCAGGCTGAAAAGTGGATCGACATGGCGGAGCAGAGTGCCCGGGCATTTGCGGTGATGTACGGGCTGGACGGCGCGTACGACGAGGGAGTGGGTTACTGGGGATATACCTCCACGCATCTGACGCTCCTTGTCGAGGTGCTCCGGCGGAGCCTCGGCCGGGATATTTCCGGGATCATCAACTACCCGGGGACCGTCCGTTACGGGCTCCGGATGTCGATGGCCGTCGCGGGGCGGCCGAACGACTGCGTCAATTTCAGCGACGCGTGGGCGATGGGGGACATTTCCGTTGCCGCGTGGACGGCCGGCCGTTTCAAGGACCCGGTCGCCCAGTACGTGGCCACGCACGTGGGGGAGCTCAAGAGCCCCTGGTCCGTCATCTGGTTTGACCCCGCTCTGCCGGAGCAGAAGCCCGGACCTGAATTGTACGACGTCCGGTTCTCGAACGACTGGGTGGTCTCACGGAGCGGATGGGACGAAGCGGACGGCGTCGCTGCTCTCAGGAGCGGCGGTCCCGCCAACCACGAGCACGCCGACCGGAACAGTGTCATATTCAAGGCCCACGGAGAGCGGATCTACCACGACCCGTACCATGCCGCCTACCCGAACACCGATCCCCTCTGGGTCCTCCGGCTGACGAAGTCGCACTCGGCGGTCCTCATCGGCGGGAAGGGGCACCAGTACCATGACGGGCATGAAGGGACGAACGCTTCATTCGCGGAGTCGCATGTCGTAGGGTACAGGGGGGACGCGCGGTCGGCCGTCGTCACGAGCGACGCCACGGCCGCCTACCGGCTTGTGAATCAGGACGTTGCTCTCGTCCAGAGGACGCTCGTCTTCCTGAAACCGGATATCCTGGCCGTGATCGACCGGGTCAGACTTTCGAGGAACCCGCTCCCGGTCCAGGCGCGGTTCCAGATCGATAATTCCGATGGGAAGGGGTCGGTGAGTGCCGATGCGGGCTCGTTCACCGTGCGACGTCCGCTCGTCACGGCGAGGACGCTCGTCTTCTCGAAGGCGGATGTCGTGATAAAGACCGGCACACTCGATTTGCCGGCCGACAAGGGGATATTCCCGTATGCGGAGGCGGAATCGGCTTCGGCGCTCGATCATCTCATACTCACGGTATGCGAGGCGCACGCTGCGGACGGAAAGGCACCCTCACTCCGCGCCGCGCGCGACGGGGACGTGTGGCGGATAGACGCGGACCGTAACGGCACCCGCGTGGTAATCACCATCGACACAAGGACCGACATACCGGCAGTCACCATCGGCTGAATCCCATGAAACCATCCGACGCGTACTTCGAAGAGGCCCTCCGCTATATCCCCTGGGGGACACAGACTAACGCGAAGCGGCCGCTCCCTTTCTTCTCCGACACCATGCCGAAGTTCATCGTGAGGGGGAAGGGGTGCAGGATCTGGGATATGGAAGGGAAAGAGTACATCGACTACCGGCTTGCGCTGGGACCGGTGACTCTGGGGTACTGCTACGACGAAGTCGATGCCGCCGTGCGGGAGCAGATGTCGAAAGGGGTCCTCTTCAGCATGGCGAGCCCGATCGAACTGGAGCTCGCCAAGAAGATCTGCGCCATTGTCCCGAACGCGGACATGGTCCGGTTCATGAAGACCGGCGAGGACGCCAACTCGTGCAACGTCCGGATCGCGCGGGCCTACACGAAACGGGACATGATTCTCACGAGCGGCTATCACGGATATCCGGACTGGTTCGCGGCCGAGGAGAGCCCCGCCAACGGCGTCCCGCAGTTCATGCGGGAGTACGTCAGGCCGATCCCCTGGGGGAACTGTGAAGCGGCGGAGAAACTCATCCGGCAGTACGGCGAACGGCTGGCCTGCGTGGTCGCGATCGGGTACGACTTCAACGAAAACACGAGCGGGGATTTCCTGCGCCTCCTCCGGAATCTGACGAAGGAATACGGCGCGCTGCTGGTGCTCGATGAGGTCCTGACGGGGTTCCGTCTGGCCCCCGGCGGCGCCCAGCAATACTACGGCGTGGACGCGGACCTCGCGGGATACGCCAAAGCGCTCGCCAACGGATATCCGATCTCGGCGTACTGCGGGAGGCGGGAGTGCATGGAGATGCTCAATACCTTCAAGATCACCACCACGTATGCCGGAGAAACGCTCTCAATGGCCGCCGCGATCGCGACGCTCGACTGCATGGTCCGGGAAAAGGTACACGAACATATCTGGGCGATGGGGAGGCGGCTCATGGACGGGTTCAACAGGATCGCCGCCGAGCTGGGAGTCGCGGGGCATGCTGCGGGGCTCCCCCCGGCCTCATGGCTCCGGTTCGAGCACGCCGACCCGGCGTATCCACCGCGTCTGGAATATCTCTGGCACCGCGAGCTCTACAGGGAGGGGATATTCATCAACCCCCGCTGGTTCATCTCATATTCGCACCGCGCATCGGATATCGACGAGACGCTGGAGAAGGCCCGAAGGGCGCTCGGCCGCGCGCTGGACGCCGAACCGAAGGAACGGGACGACGTGAAACCATTCTGGTGGTAACGTGATCCGCAGTTCTATCACAGTCTGCGTTCTTGCAGTCCTTGGCGGGCCGCCCCTGGCGATCGGGGGAAGCGACACCCTTTCGCTCGAAAACGGCACGGTCAGGGTCGCCCTGGTGCGCGACAGGGACGGATACCGCGAAGAGTGGTTCGCCGGCAGCCCCGGGCGCTGGCGCCTCGTGGCGGTCGCCGGAAGCGAGAGCCGCGGGGCTCTTGCTCTCGGAACCCCGGGGGGGATGACCACCGTGCCACTGACGAATGCAAGGCTCCTCGGCGGGAGCGGCGACTCCGCCTCACTCGAGCTTTGCGGCGACTGCGGCACGGCGGCGTTCACGGAGACGATCCGCCTGTCGCGGGGTTCCCCGTTTGCCTCCGTTTCGGTGAGCATGGAAACGGCTGCTGAGTTGCGCGTGAACTCGCTTCTCTCCACATACGCGTTTGCCCCCGACGGCAGGGACTCCAGGGAGTACGGGCCGGTCGATTTCGTCTTCACGCCTCAGCTCAGACCCGCTCCGGATGAAGTCATCGCCGATCACGTCTTCCGGTCTCCCGCGTTCATACTTCAGGAAGGGAGCCTCGCCGCGGCGGTGGTGCCGGATCTCCGGACGATCGATGGGAAAGAGAGGCCCCTCCGCTCGGGGGGAGATCTGCAGGTGGCGGCGGACAGGCGGCCGTTTGTTTCATTCGGCCTCATGAACTGGATACGGAAAAGGGAACACGTCTTCTACGCTCATGCCGATACGATGCTCTCGCGCTTCGGGCCGGGAAAGCTGGCGTACGGGTTCTTTCTCTATGTGAGCGCGTCTGCCCCGCCACGCGGCGCGTTCCGCGAGGTCGTGCGGTTCCAGTGGTCTGAGTATGGGGAGCGGAACTTCCTTAACCCCCTCTCCCCCCAGTCGAGCCCATTTTCGGCGTACATACACAAGGCGTGGTACGAGTTCCTCCCCTCCGTGGCGCTCGATACGTCGTACCGCGGCGTTCCGGTGACGCTCTTGCGCCAGGGGCGCCTGGCATGGAGCAACCATCTTCCCCCTGCCGCCGACAACGACTGCTGGTTCAGTATCTGGTTCAATGCGCTCCGCACGGCCTACGGCATGCACGTCTACGGTTCGGCGGCCGGCGACACCGCCCTGGTGCGGCGCTCGGAGCGGGTACTGGACCTCGCCCTGCTCGCCCCGCGCGGGGCGGGGCTCGCGCCGACGATTTTCTACATCGACAGCGCGGGGGGGCACTGGGTCGCAGACCACGGGTGGGGGGGGATAGACAGCGGCAAGCGGCTCCCGATGTTCCATAACGCCTATACAGCGACATGGATGCTTGCCTGGGCGGATCTGCTCCCGGAACGCCGGAGCGCCATCCTGGACTATGCGACGGGGATCGCCCGTTTCCTGATGGCCCACCAGCAGGCCACAGGAGTGGTCCCCTCATGGTATGACGCCGCCACGGGTGAGCCCTCCCCGGTGCTCAGGGATGAGAATGCGGAAACCGCGGGAGCCGCCCTCTTCCTGTCACGCTATGCCTCCGCGACCGGTGACACCTCCTCACGCCGGGCCGCGGAGAACGCGATGGGCTACAT
>PMDK01000085.1:17742-111730 GCA_003154425.1 Ignavibacteriota bacterium | reverse complement strand
TGGTCACGACCTGGAGGAGATCGTCGTACCGGGCCGCCCGCTTGTACGATGCGTGGGCCTCGATGACGGGGAGGAACAGCCCCATCTCCTCCACGCGGGTATACGGCAGGCCGATGCTCCTCAGAAGGTCCGAACGCCCCTGCTCAAAGTATTCGAAGAACTTCCCGTAGTACGCGTACTTCATCTGGTCGGTATCCGCGTATCGTATCCGGATGCTCGATGTGTGCTTGACCATTGGCGCTTCCTTCGTTAGCCGACCCAGACGCCCATCGCACTGAATTTCTCGATGCGGCGTTCCAGGAGTTTTTCGGGTTTGATTTTCGCCAGCTGCTTGAGTTCCTGTACAATCGTATCCTTCAGGACGCGGGCCGCCTGTTCGGGGTTCCGATGGGCTCCTCCGAGCGGCTCGGGCATGATCTCGTCGATGATCCCCTGCTTCTTCAGGTCGGGTGCCGTGAGCTGGAGCGCCTCGGCGGCCTGCTCCTTGTAGTCCCAGCTCCGCCAGAGTATGCTCGAGCAGGACTCGGGCGAGATCACCGAATACCAGGAGTTCTCCATCATGAGAATCCTGTCCCCGACGCCGATCCCCAGGGCTCCTCCGGAGGCCCCCTCGCCGATGATCGCGACGACGATGGGGACGCGGAGGCGGGACATCTCCAGAAGGTTGCGCGCGATCGCCTCCGCCTGCCCCCGTTCCTCGGCCTCAAGCCCGGGATAGGCGCCTGGGGTATCAAGGAGGGTGACAACGGGGAGCCTGAACTTCTCCGCCAGTTTCATGAGCCGGAGCGCCTTCCGGTATCCTTCAGGGTTCGGCATGCCGAAATTCCGGTACACGTTTGACTTCGTGTCGCGTCCCTTCTGGTGCCCGATGAGCATGACCTTCCTGTCTTCGATCGTCGCCAGACCGCCCACGATGGCCTTGTCGTCCCTGTAGTGCCGGTCGCCGTGGAGCTCAATGAAGTCCTTCGTGATCATGGCAATGTAGTCCAGCGTGTACGGACGGTCCGGATGGCGGGCGAGCTGGACTTTCTGCCAGCGCGTGAGACCGGCATAGACCGTGATCTGCAGCTGACTCACGCGTTTCTCGATCTTGGCGATCTCCAGGGCGATGTCGGGATTGTCGGCGTACCGCCGCATCTCCTCCATTTTCTGTTCCAGCTCGATGATGGGCTTCTCGAACTCCAGTACCGTTTTGGCCATAGGAGAGCTCCTTCGGGGTTGTGCAGTCAGCGGCGGTTGAAAAGCGATTTCGCGATGATCTGCATGTCGAGCATCAGCGACTGGTTCTTTGCGTAGTACAGCTTGTACCGTTCGCGTTCCTCCGGATCCAGGTCTTCACGCGAGTGGATCTGCAGAAGTCCTGTGAGTCCTTCGGGGCCGAGGTATTCCGTGCTCCCGGACTGCCTCCGCTCACGTCCGCCGTCTCCGACAGGGAGCCCCACGAGACTGAGCCGCCCCCGCAGGACATCAGGGATCAGGAGGATCGGGGAATCGTGCCTGTCTCCGGTTCCGCCGAACAGGCGCCGAAGGGGATAGACCGTGACAAGAAGCAACGACGCCACCGCGATATCCGCCAATCGCTTCACCAGCCGGTTCATCGGGTGGTGGATGTTGTATTCGATGTCAACAAGTGGGAGCGTGTCAAGTTCGTCTATGCTTGTCTTGCCGATGATCGATTCGAGACTCCCCGGCACGAGCCTGAAACTGATGCTCCGGTTCCTGCTCCTGGCGATTACCGAAAGGATGTTTTCGTACGAGAGTCCATCGGTCGAGAATATCACCTCTCCGACCCGGTACTCATCGATGACTTTCCCGACGTTATCGATGCTCCCGATGATCTCAACGCCCGCCACCTTTTCGCCGATGCGCCTGAGGCTGGTGTCGATGAACCCCAGGACATCATATCCGTCGTCGACCCGGGCACGGAGCTTGCGCAGGACCTGCTGTGCCGAAGCCCCCGTCCCGACGATGACCGTCCTCCTGCCGAAAACCGACGTCCGCGATCCCGCTCTTCCAGCGAGCCGGACGCCGAGCCGCCACCCCGGAAGCAGAGCCAGGCTGAGGAGTCCCGCAATGATAACCACGGCGCGGCTGAACGCAAACGCCTTCACGAAGAACACCGTCGCCGAAATGATCACGTAGGCAGAAGCCACCGCCGTGAAGGACCTTTTGGCCGAAAACCGCGCCGTGCTGTACGAGCCGGCCGACGCGGAGAGGAGCACGATCAGGGCCGTCGGGACGATCCAGACCATCGGATACGCATACGCGGGAAACCGGAAGAGCCCTCCCCAGTACAGGTACTCTCCCGCTATCAGGGCTCCCACCGCGAGGACCGCGTCCGGGAGTGCAAGCTGGAGAGGCCGGACCAGACGCGCGAGCGAGGCACCGGTCGCGCGGATCACTATCCCCAGATTGAGGAAGAGAAGCACGGTGCGTGATCTGTTGAAATGCTTCCGGACGAACAGCTGCATCGCCTGATAGAAGAGCTTGATCTCGTCGATATCGCTCCTCTTCGTGCTCTCTCCCTTGAAGTGTATGATCTTCGTGGCATGGACGTAGTAGACGCCGAATCCTCCCTTTCCGATTCTGTAACACCAGTCCAGATCTTCCCCGTACATAAAGAAGCTCTCGTCCAGCCCTCCGACATTCGTGTACGCCGCCCGCCGGACCATCATGAACGCGCCGCCGACGGCGTCGACCCGGTACGTCTCGTCCTCGTCGAGGTACGTCAGATTGTACCTGCCGAAGAGCCGCGATTTCGGGAAGAGGGAACTCAGCCCGAAGATCTTGGTGAACGCGACCCAGGGAGTCGGGAAGCTCCGGCGGCAGGGGAGCTGGAACGACCCGTCGGGGCTGAGGATCTTGCACCCGGCGATCCCGGCGTCGGGGACATCCCTGAAGAACTGCAGCATGACCCTGAACGTGTCCTCCTGGACGACCGTGTCGGGGTTGATCAATAGGATGAACTCTCCCCGCGCCCGCCGCAGGGCGATGTTGTTCGCCCTGGCGAAGCCCACATTCTCGCTGCTCTCAATCAGGCAAACGCGGGGGAACTTCGCTTTGACCATATCCGCGCTCCCGTCGCCGGAAGCGTTGTCCACGACAAACACCTCCCCTTCGATCCCCTCGAGGGCCCGCTCGATGGACGCCAGCGCGTTCTCCAGGAACTGGCGCACATTGTAATTGACGATTATGACGGAGAGGGTCATGCGCGGATCAGAGTCTGTTCAGCATGCTCCGGAACCGGAGCTTCCAGAGCATGAAGAAGGCTTCGTAGACTATGTGCTTTGACATCTTGGACGTTCCGGCGTTTCTGTCCGCAAACACGATCGGGACCTCCCCGAGACGGAAACCCTTACGCCAGGCCTTGTAACTCATTTCGATCTGGAACGCGTACCCGTTCGAACGGATGCTGTCCAGGTCGATCCCTCTCAGGACGGCGATCCTGTAGCATTTGAACCCTCCTGTCGCATCGTTGAGCGGCAGTCCGGTCATGAAACGGGTCCAGATGTTCGCAGTCCAGCTCAGGAGAAGCCTCTGCATGGGCCAGTTCAGCACACGCACCCCGTTGGTGTACCGTGAACCCACCACGAGATCCACCTCCCGCGCGCTCTTGAGGAACACGGGGATCTCCCTGGGGTTATGGGAAAAATCTGCGTCCATTTCAAACACGTAGTCGTAGCTCCCCGCCAGGGCATATTTGAACCCCGCGACGTATGCCGTGCCCAGGCCCATTTTTGAAGACCGTTCCAGGAGGTGGACGCGCGGGTCGGCCTCCGCCATCGAACGGACCAGGTTCCCCGTTCCGTCGGGAGAGCCGTCATCGACGACAAGCACTTCGACTCCCCCGGCCTGTTTGAGAACGAGCGGGATGAGGCGCAGGATGTTCTCCGCTTCGTTGAATGTCGGTATGACGACAAGGATCTTTGGCACGCCGGGTCTACCTTCTATCGTGAATTCCTGTCAGGCGTAGAACTCTCTCACCGCACCGGTGATATACTTCAACTGCTCCTCGTTGAGCTCCGTATGCATGGGGAGCGAGATCACCTCTTCCGTGGCGCGTTCCGCCACCGGAAAGTCTCCTTTCTTCCCTCCTGTCATCGCGAACGCCTTCTGGAGATGGAGGGACACGGGATAGTAGATCCCGTGAGGGATCCCCCTCTCCCTGAGAAAAGCGGCAAGGCCGTCGCGTTTCGGCACTCTGAGCGTGTACTGGTGGAAAATATGGACTACACCCGGCGCGACGAAGGGGACGGCCACGGCTAGCCCGGCGAGCAATTCGTTGTAGCGGGCGGCAGCCTTGCGCCGTGCGATGTTGTACTCTTCGAGGTGCGGCAGCTTGACCATGAGAATTGCGGCCTGGAGCGTGTCCAGCCGGCTGTTCAGGCCGAGGACCTCGTGATAGTAGCGGACCCTGGATCCGTGGGCCGCGATCACGCGCATCGATTCGGCGAGAGCTTCGTCGTTCGTCACCACCATGCCGCCGTCGCCGAAGCACCCGAGGTTCTTGCTCGGGAAGAAACTGATGCATCCAACGGTCCCGAGAGAGCAGACCTTCCGCCCCCCGCAGGAGGCCCCCATGGCCTGCGCCCCATCCTCGATGACGGGTATCGAGTGGCTGCGGGCGACGGCGAGAATCGCATCCATATCGGCAGGCTGCCCGTAGAGATGAACGGGAATGATCGCCTTTGTGCGGGGGGTGATCGCCGCTTCGATCAGCGAAGGGTCGATATTGAACGTCCCGGGATCGATGTCGACGTAGACGGGCCTGGCCCCGAGGATCCCGATCGTTTCGGCCGTGGCGACAAATGTGAACGGGGTCGTGATGACCTCGTCACCGGGGCCGATGCCGAGGGCCATCATCGCTATCTGCAGGGCATCCGTCCCCGAGGCGCACCCGACGGCAGATTTCACGCCAAGGTAGCCCGCCACCGCGCACTCGAGTTCACCCACTTCCTTCCCCTGGATAAACATCCCCGAATCGAGCACCGAGCGTATTGCCGCATCGACTTCCTTCTTGATGTGCCCGTACTGCCCGAGGACATCCACCATCTGAAGTTTCATGCTCTTCCTCATTCGTTGTTGATCGTGCCGCCGTGCCGGGTGCAGGGGCTCAGCGCCCGCGTCCCCGGAGTACGTGGTATGCCGTGTTCAGGAGGATCTTGAAATCCATCCGGAGCGACATGTTCTCGATATAGAAGAGGTCGTACTGGACCTTCTTCTTCACATCGTCGATGGTCTCGTCGTATTTCTGCTTCACCTGGGCCCACCCTGTGATCCCCGGCCTGACCTTCAGGCGCCGCTGATACAGCGGGATTTCCCTGGACAGCGTCTGAACGAACACCGGCCGTTCGGGTCTGGGGCCGATGAGGCTCATGTCTCCTTTAAGGACGTTGATCATCTGCGGAATTTCATCCAGGTGCAGCTGGCGGATGATCCTGCCGAACCGCGTAATGCGGGGATCCCGCCGTCCCGCCCACCGGGGGCCTTTCAGCTCCGCGTCTTTCTCCATCGAGCGGAACTTGATGATATCAAATGAAACACCGTCCTTGCCGACCCGCTCCTGACGGTAGAGGATCGGGCCGCGGGAATCGAGCTTGATGAACAGTGCGACAATGACCCAGAACGGGAGCCCGACCCCCAGGATGAGAATCGCAACCGCAACGTCGATAAGCCGTTTTGCCGATTCCTCCCACGGGGGCATCAACCGGGGTGTGATCTCGATGAGCGGAAAACCGTAAATCTGATTTGTCCTCGCCTGCCCGCTGATGATGTCGTACAGATCGGGCATAATCTTGAGTCCGACGTTGTGGCCGATGCACTTCGCGATGATTTCAAGCAGGCGCCCGTGGTCGGTCGAATCGAGCGCGATGAGGACCTCGCGAATGTCGTGCGGACCGATGATCCCCGGGAGATCGTCGATGCCGCCCATGACGGGCACCTTCCGATCCTGCCCCCCCGTACGGCGGCGGTCGATACTGATGAAACCCACCACCCGGTATCCGAGCCCCGGGTACTTCACGACCTCGTTGAACAGGTCTCTGGACCGGGCGCTGCTTCCCACGATAAGCGTATTGTGCACACCGATGCCGGCGATCAACATCCGGCGCTGGATGCTGCGGAGAACCATCCGGCCGGCCGAAACCATGATCAGGATATCGACCCAGTAGAGTGCAATCAGCACCCTGCTGCTCGCCCCCGTCGCCTTCCCCGCATCGTCCAGGAAAATGGCAAAAAAGAGAATCAGGGAGCCCACGGTGACAGTCTTAAACAACAGCGCCAGCTCGTCAAAGCGCGATGCGGCGTACCAGGGCCTGTAGAGGCCGACCACAAAAAAGAGAATGAACCACAACAGGGACACCGCGACCATCGGCACCCAGAAATCCGGCTCCGCGCTGACGTCGAAAAACCCGCTCCTGACACGGAACATGTAATACACCGTCCAGGCCACCGACGTGGTGATCATGTCCGCTACAAGGAGAACAAGTATTTCGCGCCTGTCAGTCATGCATGCAACACATTCCGCCTCAGGAGGTGGTCCAGCCGGGGATCTCGTGCCCCCGCGATCTCAACGTGCCGAAGGGAAAGATACGGACTATCTGTGAGATTCACGAATCAGACCGCGTCTCCGTCAGCCCTCCGCGTGAAAATCGACCGGAACAGCTCCAGGGAATGGCCGTAGCGGTAACTCTGTTCTGCCGCCGCGCGTGCGCGCTCGCCCATCGGTCTCAAGAGATCGGGGCGGCTGCGCGCCTCGGCGAGCACACCGGCGAGCCGATGCGTGTCGCCGGGATCGACCACCCACCCGATCGATTCCTCAAGGACAACCCGCGCAACCTCGGATCCGGGTTCTGCAATTGCCACGACCGGTTTGCCCGCCGCGAGAATATTGTACAGACGGCTCGGCACGGACACCCCCCTCATCCCCGCCACGACTCCGAGCAACGCTATGTCGGCGGCATTCAGCAGATCGCAGAGCAGGTCGCGCGGCCGGGGGGACACGATGTCGACACACGACAGGTCCCTTTCCCGGACAAACTTTTCCAGCCAGGGCTTCTTGACCCCCGAACCGATGAACACGAAATGGAAGGCCGTATCGCCTCTGAGAAGCTCCGCGGCACCCGCCATTGTTTCGATCGCAGAGCTCCGGGCCATGTTGCCGGAAGACTGGACGACGAACTTCCCTTCGATTCCCCAGCGGCGCAGGAAGGGATTGTCCGCGCGCGGCAGCGGAACGATGAAGTCCGCGTCGGCCCAGTTCGGGATCACCGATATCGGCGGCGCAGAATTCACGGGGAGCCGCTCCCGGACCAGCTCCTGCATATCCCGTCCGATGACAACGATGTGGCTCACACTTCTGTAGAGCAGTCCGTTCAGCCATCGCAGGCTGCGGACCAGGAAGGAACGGGTTTTCAGGATTCCTGTGGCGACGAGGGCGTCCGGAAATACGTCATGGATGAGCAGCACACATTCCGCCCCGCGCCATTTACACGCAAGTGACACCAGAAACGGGAGGGACGGGGGGTTGGTCACAACGAGCACCCGGTCGCCCCTGCGGAACCGTATCAACGACTGAACGACGACGGCAACAGAGAGCGTGAGGAGATTGATCGAGCGCTTGAGAAGACGGTTCTTGTCAAGCGTCGTCGAACTGCAACGGTGTATGTGAACGCCGTTCCTGATCTCGTCCACCGGCGCGCGAACACCGCGCGCGGAGTATGTCGGCTGACCGCACAGGACACGAACGTGGAGTTCCGATGCAAGTCCCTCCGCGATCCGCGTCATGTAGTATCCCGTGGCGCTCTGTTCCGGGTAGTACAGCTCGGACACAACCCAGAGACGGTCTGCACCCGGCGGCGCCTCCGGGGCAGGTTTACGGGGAAGGAATTCTCTCGTTTTCACAGCACAGTGTTTCCGCGATCAGGGCGCCCAAGGCCGGGAAATCCCGGCGCATCGAGGTCACCGAGCGGCGCGAGGTACATCCTGCGCACCGCACGAAGCCTGTCCTGGATCTGACGGTCTCTCCCCCTCACCCTTCCCTGCAGGATATCTGCTGTCATCCACACCACCGTCATCCACGCGAGCGCGTCAAGCCTCACCGCCGAATAGTTCTTCCGGTAGAAGATGATCTGACTCCTGTTGTAATGAAACAGGAGAAACGGGTCGTGAACATCCTCATAGTGGATCCCGAGATGAACGACGTCCGTGGTGTTGTAGACCACCACGCGTCTCCCGCGCCGGGCGACCTGGAAGCAGATGTCGGCATCCTCCGCGTACATGAAGAACCGCGTGTCGAAGCCTCCGATCGCCGCAAACAGATCGGCCGGGATCATGAAAAAAGCGCCTGACACGATGTCCGCGGAGAACGTGGCGCCTTGCTGAAACCTGACGGCCGGAAAAAACCTGAGCAGCAATTTCTTCAGACCGCTCAGCTGCAGAAATCGCAGCGCCAGGCCGGGAAAGCGGAAATACGAGGGCTGGAGCGAGCCGTCCCCGTTGCGCAGCTGGCATCCCACGATGCCGACCTGCGGGTCGGCCTCGAAAAGAGAGATCATGCCCGGCACCGGGTTCCCCGTGAGGACGACGTCGCTGTTGACGAACAACAGGTATTTCCCTGCACCCTCCCGCGCCCCGAGATTGCACCCGCTCCCAAATCCTCCGTTGGTCCTGCTCTCGACGAGCCGGACTTCCGGGAACGCCCGGCGGACCGCCTCCACGTTCCCTTCCTCCGATGCATTGTCCACGACGATGACCTCACACGCGGGCGCCGCGATCTTCGTCCTCACGGACCTCAGCGTCGACAGCAGGAGATCAGGCTTGTTGTAGCTCACGATGATGATGGACACCTCGGGGGTCACGCGCCACCGCCGTACTTGCCGGACCTGTTCAGGATGAAATCGACGATTCCGCGGAATGCCATGCGGCATTTTGCGGCCTTTCTCTCCTCGAAGCAGAGTATCTTTACCACTTCGTTCGCGAGCAGGACAAGCTCCCGCATCGACCATCCCGGATACCGCCGGCAGTACAGCCATGCGACGCGCAACCTGTTCCTGAACCGGTAGTACACTCTCACGGGCTCATGATTGTACACGGCCACCCGACGAAAGAGAAAATTCCTCGCCACCGTATTGCCCAGAGCGTGGTCCAGGACCGCGTCGCTCAGCTGTATGATCCTGAATCCGAGCGTCCGGAGACGCAGGCAGTATTCAAAATCGACATAGTCGATGAACAACTCGTCCATGAACGGACCCGCCGCGCGATACGCATCCAGGTTGAGCATGGTGCCGGACGTGATCGTCATTTCAATCTCCCTGACGTTCGATCCTTCAGGAGGCCGGTCGTAGTTTCTGTAGGCGTGCCAGGGGGCGAGGAGCCCGATGTCCTTCAACGGATGTCCGGAACAGTACGCGATGAATTCCGATACGAGATTGGAGGAGGCGACGCTGTCCTGATCCATCATCAGGAGGAACTGGCATCCATGCTCCATGGCCCGTGCCGCGCCGATGTTCAGGGCCTTTGCGAGTCCGACGTTCATCCCATTCCACAGGTACACCACGTTCCCCCGCCGGCGAAGGGGCCCGATGCGGTCTTCATCCGGGCGGTCCGAGTTGTCAACGGCGAAGAGAACGTCAACCTGCGGGAGGTACGAGTCGATATTGCGCAGCACCTCGCCGGGAGGGCGATAGAGGACCACGACGGCCCCGATACGGGGCGCCCGCTCCGTCCCCGGCGATGTCCTCGTCATCACCGTCCGCCGGCGCATTGTGAGGAGCCGGACGCTTCGCGCGGGATCACGCCGTCACATATCCCGACAATGGTCTGCACATTCCTCTCGCCGTCGAATTCATCTTCCGCCTTCCTTTTCCCCTCCCGCCCCAGATTTCCGCCGGTTTCCGGCGATTCCAGAAGCCTGCGGATACAGCCGGCCAGAGCCGCATCGTCTCCCGGATCCACGAGAAGTCCGTTGACGCCGTCCGCGATCAGCTCCCTCATGTGCTCCGTTCTCGCGGCGATCACAGGCTTCGAGGCCGCCCAGGCTTCGATCACCGGCCTCGAAAAATGACTCTCCGGCGAGGGTGACACGATGATGTCGGACGCGGCGATCAGGTGCAGGGGATCGGTGATCTCCCCCATGATCGTGAGAGACCCCTCCGCCTTTAGACCTTCCGCGATCTTCATGCATGCATCATAATAGCCCGTCTCCCCTCTGGCCGCCATCCCCGCAATCACAAAGTGGACATCCCGGTACTGCCGGGCGACACGATCGGCCGCATGCAGGAAGTCAATCGTCCCCTTGACGCGCTGGATCCCTCCGAGCATCGCAACCACTTTCTTTCCAGGAGGCAGACCGAATTCCTCCCTGCACCCGGCCGGGGAGAGCCTCTCCGCCTCTGCGACCCGGACGAATTCTCCGATGACACTGATCTTCCCTCGATCCCTCCCACCCGGCCGGAACTGCTCGGCCTCCAGGCGCGTGATGGCAATGACCGCCCGGTTGCACAGGAGGATCACCCGGGACACGATGGCCCGCCGCAGGCCGAATGTGCCCCGGAGCAACGGGCTCCGGACATGAACGACCGCCGGAATGCGGAGCAGGGAGGCCGCGACGTACGCCTGGAGGAGCACGTACTCATTCGCGTACACGAGAGCGGCCCCCGTTTCCCTGATGGTCCTGAGCACAATCCGGAGGACGACGAACATTTTGACGATGTCTTTGGCCATCACCACAATCCCCCGCCACGAGAACCACGACAGCGTGTTCGAGAAGTGAAGGCTCAATCCAAGCGAATTCATCTTCCATCCCCCCGCGCCGATCACGACGGCGTCTTTTGCCAGCAGCGAGACGACCGCGGGATCGCTCTTCGGGGTGAGAACGAACACCTCGTAACCGCTCGACCGGAATCCATGGAGCAGATATTCCAGACTCACCGTGGAGCCGGTCCTTCCCGTATCGGCATCGACAAACAGGATCCGCCTGTTCCCGCCGGCGGCATTCATCGGCGTCCGGGAGAAAACACCGATCTCAGGGCTCGCGCGAGGCCATACGAAGACACGTACCTGGCCGCCAGGTACCTGAGGGTCCGCGCGGAGATGGCGATGTCGTTCTTCCGGTACACCCTGAAGATCTCACGGATCTGGCGCCGCGCCATCGAAAGAGTCTTGTTCGACTCATAGTGCCGGTAAAAGCTGAGATTCCGCGGCAGGTAGTGGAACTTGTACCGTTTGCCGAGGCGGAGGAAAAAATCAAAATCCATCACCAGGTGGAGATCCTCGTCGACCCCCCCCACCTCATCGGATGCCTCGCGCCTCCAGAAGAAACTCGGCTGGCGGACTATGTCGGGACACGCGACCAGCCTGTCGAAATCAATCGCTTCACCCCCGGCACGATGCAGCGTTTCCCCGGAAACATCGACAAAGGTCAGATCTCCGTAGAGCACCATGCACTCGGGGTGGGATTCGAAGTAGCGGACGATGTCTCCGAAAATGTTCTCTTCATAGAAGTCATCCGAGTTCAACCAGGCAACGACCTCGCCTGTCGCCCTCCTGAAGCCCTTGTTGATCGCATTGCTCTGACCGGAATCCTTCTCAGACACCCAGTGCAGATGCGGGTACTTCTTCAGCACACCGATGGTACCGTCGGTTGACCCGCCGTCGATGACGAGATGTTCAATATCGTCATGGTCCTGGCGCATGACGGACCGGATGGTCTCCTCGATGAATCCGGCCTGGTTGAACGACGGAGTGATGATCGAGATTCTCATCGGCGATGCGATGTGTGAGCCAGGGCGGACGGGCCCTCAGGCCGGCGAACATTCGGCTGCACCGATCCTCCTGTTCACAAGCATCAGCCCCATCACCAGCCCCAGCAGGACGATCCCCTGGCCCCAGAGCCACGCATCGGTGAATCCCATGGAGACGAAGCAGTACGTGAGGCCGATCGCCGCGACGAATCCAAACCTCCTTCCCCGCATCCCCGGGGCTCTTCTGACGGACTGGAAAGCACATCGCACCGCGGCGACAAGGAAGACGAGATACCCGGCCATGCCGACCAGACCCGTTTCGGAAAGCACGGCGAAATGGGTCTGGTGGGGTGAATTGCCCTTCACATACAGGTTGAACAACAGCTTCGGAAGCGTGGAGTAGTGCTGCGAGGAGTAGGGGAAGGCATACACGCCGATGCCCACATAGGGGTGCGCGAGGAACGCATTGCGGGCGGTGTCCCAGATGAACGCGCGGGATATCAGAGAGTTTATCGCGAGACCTGCCTGATCGATTTGATCTGCCCCGCCTCCGGTCAGCTGCGCCGCGCGCTCTTCGATCCGCGGGTTCAGCGAGACGACGATCGTCCCCAGCGCGGCGATCCCCAGGGCGGCCGTGGCCGCAGCGGTAATGACCCACCTGCGGGGTAGTCCCGTGAGATCCGGGTGCACGATCAGATACCCCGCGAGAACCGCAAGAGTAATGCCTGATGCAATCCAGATGCTCCGGGTCTCCGTCAGGATCAGGGCGATCGCAATGACAAGGGCCGGGAGCATCAGGAGCCTGCGCGACCTCCCCCGTGACACCGCGCTCATCGCGACGGTGACACAGACGCCGAGTCCGGCGTAGTCGACGTACATCATCCCCGGAACGCCGAAGGGGCGCTTCTCGCCGAGCACCGAAAGGACGATCACGAGCAGTCCGTTCGCGCACGTCAACGCCAGATACAGGGCCGCGATCTTCCGTATCTCCCCCCGCGTCCCGAGTCCGGCAATCACCGTGTAGAGGACGATGAGGAATGCCGCCACATTCCAAAGGGCGATCAGGCTCTTGTCAGGCCGGGCGGCGTTCAGGAAGGAGGGGACGATGCAGAGGCCGTACACCAGGATCGGGACCGTCATCGGGTTGGCAAATCTCCTCCAGGCGATATCCCGCCGGGTCAGCACGAACGACACCGCAAGAACAGCCGACAGCACGACCGCGCTGCTGAAGTACAGAAAATGCACGTCGACGTACAGCGAGATGACGATCGCCGCAAGACAGAGTTCGAAGCTCCCCGCCAGAACAAGGACCACCGCAATCAGGGGGAAGAGCGCGAGGACGTTCGGCGCTCCCGCGGCAAACTGCATGACCATCACGAAGATGACGCTCAGGATCGCTCCCGCCATGACGGCGAACTGCCACTCCCGTCCGGCGGGAGCCGTGCTTATCAGGGACGTTCCGGTCACTGGCCTCCCCTGGGCCGGCTCCATCTCCATCGTCCGGCCTCAACGATAACCGCCCGCCACCTGGGATCAGGGGTGTCCAGCGCGAACCGGCGGACCCGAAGGATGACGATCACAATGAGAGTCACGGAAAACGCGCCGACCAGCGAAAACAGGGCGCGGGGGGGGTAGCTCTTTCTCGCGGGAGGAACCGCGGCGTCGATAATCTGCAATACGGGATAATCTCTCATCTCCTCGATCTTCGCCTGCTCGAAGAGCGGCAGGATATACTGGAGGAGGAGGTTGTCCAGCTCCACCGAGCGGTAGCGACGGAGGAATTCGACCGCGGTCTTCGGCAATTCCCTGAGGGGGAGAAGCGGACTTCCGGGATCGGTCTGCGTCCTCATCTGGGTCAGCCTCTTCTGATAGACCTCAATCTGCATCTGAAGTTCCTTCACCTGGGGCGACTCCCTGTCGTACATCCGCTCCATGATCCCTTCCTGCAATCGCTTCGCCTCCAGCTCGGTCTCCAGCGTGGTGTTCGCGGTGATTATCCCCTCCAACTGGGTCTTGGCATCCAGCAGGCCGCTCCGTTCCTGAAAAATGCGGAGCGAATCTTCGGCCGCCTTGAGGTGGGCGGATATCTCATCAACCCTCTTCCCGAGGAATTCCCTGTTCTCCCTCGAACGCCCCGTGTTGAGATCGACGATACGCTCGTTCATCCTGCGGATGACGTAATTCGCCATATCGGACGCCCGCTGCCCGCTCCCGGCCCTGACGGTGATCTCGAACGCAGATTCCTCCGTCGCCCTCGTGAGGATCTCCTTCCTCAGCCTCTTGACGGCACGTTCCATGCAGTCGGCGCGGGTCGTGTCAAGACCGTACGACACGAGAAGGCCGAAATCCCTGATCACCTCCTCCATCACTGTCCTGCTGAAGATGACCGTGTTGTACAGATCCATGTCGGCCCCTCTGGACTTGCCCCCCCCGATGTTCAGCGGCAGCGTCTTCATGCTCCGCAGGAGCCCGCCTGCAACAGACGCGGCCTCCTCCTCCCGGGGGATGAGCACCGCCGTTGCCTCATACTGCTCGTCGATCAGGAAGTAAATGAGCAGATAGGAAACCACGAGGGAAACGGCGAACACCAGGAGAATCAACTCCTTCCTCTTCACCACAAAACCGAGGCCCTCGAACAGATGAAAACCGCCATTGTCTGACATGAGACTCACCGGAAGAAGGATCGACTATTTCTTGAGCTGGATGACAAGGAGAACGATGCTGACTGCAACGCTGATGACCGTCGCGGATTGCGCGATGATGCTGAGGTAATAGCCGAACGGCCTCTCGGGGACCTTCGGAACCCAGACATAATCCCCCTCTTCGACGGTGAGCCCGCCCGGCGAGAGCCATTGCCTTGTCTTGGCCTTCACGAGCTTGATGTCCCCCTCCCGCGCCCGATCGGTGACGCCTCCCGCTTTCCGGATGTAGTACCAGATGTCTTCCCCCGAAACAAAGCCGATGTGACCCGGGTTTGTCACCTGGCCGAAGACATACACCGTCTTCTTGAGCGACGGGACGACGACGACATCCCCGTCCTGCAGGACGACATCCTGTGTCGAATCGTGGTTCAGGAAAAGGCCCACAAAATCGACCGTGACAACCTCCTTCTTGATCCGGAGATTCGTCTCAAGATAATAATACGTGCTGTCGTCCGGCGGGACGCCGCCGCGGAGACTCTCCAGCCGTTCCAGCTCGATCTCCGGGGTGGCGACCGTGTGACGGAGGACTTCAGAGAGCTGGAGGGACGCGCTTTCCGTGAAGCCTCCGGCAGAGCGGATCACCTCCGCGAGCGTCGTATGATTGCGTGAGATGGGATACGTCCCCGGAGAGAGCACCTCCCCTTCAACGTCCACGCGGTAGTCTCCCCTCTTGTCGCTCACGCCCCGCACAAGGAGGCGGTCGCCGGGCTGCAGGGGAAAATCGGCGATCGTCCCCTCGAGAACGCCGCGGACGTCAACGGACTTCCTCACTACGATCCCCCCGGCCGGATCCTGGCGTGTCAGCTCTACGCTGTCCTGGCGGGCGCGCGGCGTGAAGCCGTAGGCGATCCGGATGGCGTCCTTGACGCTGTCCCCGGCGGCGTACTCGAAGCGGCCGGGAGAGTTCACCTCGCCGTACACGCCGATCACGTTCCTGCCGAAGTTGTTCTCCGGCACGACCACGATATCACCCTCGCGAAGATACGGGTTCCAGCGCTCGTCTTTCGTCGCAAGAAACTTGGGTATGTCCACGACATCGCGGGAGCCGTCGTTGTGCCGGACGATGATCCGCCGCCGCGACATTCTCGCCCTGAAGCCGTCGCGCTCGGCGGGGTTCTGTCCGGTCAAGAGCCGGTTCGCCTCCTCGATCACCCTGTCCACCCTGTTGTAGGCCGCCATCACGTACGAGCCGGGATTCATCACCTGCCCCTGAACCGTGACGAGGATCGGGCGCGGAGTCACGAGCGTCATCGTCACTTCGCTCCGGATATACCTCTTCCTGATCGCCCCGAGCGTCTTCTCCCTCGCGGCGGTCAGCGTCAGGTCGGCGACCTGCACCTCTCCCACCGTGGGGATGATCAGCGTCCCCTCCGGCGTGACGGTGAGCTGGTAGGCGAGGGGCGGACTGGCCCACACATTGAGGCTGAAAACATCCGAGGGGCCCACGTAATAGCGATCCGGTGCGATGACGGATTCAAGCGCCGGGCCCCTCGGCTGGACAACGGTCACGGCTGCCGCCGCGTTCTTCTCCCTGTCGCCGAAGAGATCGACATCCGCCTCCGGCCGCCGCGTCTGCGCCTGTGCAAGGCCCTCTGCCGGCGGAAGCACGGCGAGGAGGATCGCGAATTTGACGGAGAGCGCGCTCCCGAATTTACCGTTCTTCATACATCTCCCTGTAGTACTGCTGGTATGCTCCGCTGATGATACTCCGCCACCACGGCTCATGTTTGATGTACCACTCCACAGTCTGCTGCAGTCCCTGCTCGAACGTCAGTGCAGGCGCCCAGCCGAGCTCCTTCATGATTTTCGAGGCATCGATCGCATAGCGGAGGTCATGCCCCGGCCGGTCTTTCACAAACGCGATGAGGCTCTCCGGTTTCCGGACCATGGCGAGCAGGAGCCGCACGATGTCGATGTTGCGGTACTCGTTGTTCCCGCCGATATTGTACACCTCTCCGGTGCGTCCGCGCTCCAGGACCGCATCCAGGGCGGCACAGTGGTCGCGGACGAAGAGCCAGTCACGGACGTTCAGCCCCTCGCCGTACACGGGGAGCGGTTTGTTGTCCATCGCATTGGCGATCATCAGGGGGATGAGCTTCTCNNGGTAGGGCCCGTAGTTGTTGGAGCATCGCGTGATAAGGGCGGGGAAGCCGAACGTGTGAGCGGCGGCAAGGACAAGCAGGTCAGATCCCGCCTTGCTCGCGGCGTACGGACTGTTCGGGTGGAGCGGAGTGGATTCCGTGAATTTCCCCCCCGCTCCCAGAGACCCGTACACTTCGTCGGTGGAGACATGCAGGAACCTCTCGACGCCCTGTTCGCGCGCCGCATCGAGGAGAATCTGCGTGCCGAGCACGTTTGTCGCAACGAAGACGGCGGCACCGTGGATGCTCCTGTCGACGTGAGACTCCGCGGCAAAATGCACCACGGCGTCAATCGCATGTTTCTTCATCGTCCCCTGAACCGCGTCCCTGTCGCAGATGTCCCCACGGACGAATGCGTAGCGGTCGTGGTCCTGGACATCCCGGAGATTGTCCAGGTTCCCCGCGTAGGTCAGCTTGTCGAAATTGACAAGGCGGACCCCGGGATGTGATTCAAGGAAGTAGCGGACGAAATTGCTCCCGATGAACCCGGCACCGCCTGTGACAAGCAGAGAGCGCATCGTCTCAGTCCATGAGGAAGATGGAAGTCGGATCGATTTCATGCCGGATCTCATCCACGGGTTTCTTTTTCCCTTCTCCTGCATAGAGGCGGTTGGGAAAGTTCAGCACCATCCCCTGCCGTTCCCCGATATTCCTGTATGCATGGACGATCCCCCGCGGGATGACGAGCGACCTCGGTGCATCCTCCCCGGCGAAAACGATCTGACGGGTCATGTAGGTCGGGGACGCGTTCCGGTTGTCCCAGAGACAGATCCTGAAATTGGAGGGCCCGAGGAATGCGAAGCAGTCGGCCTGGTCGGCGTGCTCATGAGGACCCCGCGTCACTCCCGGCTCCGTCATCGAAACATACCCCATCGCCGGATACAGTTCTGCAGGGATCTCGTCCTTCCGGAAGAGCTCCGTCAGCCACCCCCGGTCGTCCTTGAATTTCGTCAGGTCGCGCAGAATCACGTCCTGAATCGTCCCGTTCGTAAACATGAGTCACCTTCCGAGAGCTGTTGTCACTTCAGACTATTTGGCGATCACCAGCGTTATGCGACATTTGCCGGAGTCCGGGATTTCGCACGCGGCCAGCCGGTGTGGAGGGAACCAATCGTAGCAATGGGGGGGGTTACTCTTCCTTTCCGGAAAGAGCTAGTGGTACACGAAACGACGGTCAACACAAAATTTATCAATTTCGGGGGGGAAAGTCAACATCGCGCGCGCCATGCCGGGCATACAACGCGCGAGGCCCCGGAGACGATCCAGGGCCTCGCGCAACGTCGGCGCAACGGGGGAATTTCAGGTCCCCATCACGCGGGTTTCATGGCGGGCAATGCCGGCGGCGGAGTCGGCGCCCGCTTGTCGGCGGCGCTTCTGACCTTCGCGAGCAGTTCCGCGACGTCAAACGGCTTCCGGAGGTAATCCCATGCCCCGTGCCGGAAGGCTTCCTGGGACTCGAGCGATCCATGGCCGGTGACGATGATGATCCTCGCATTCGGTTCGACCCGGCGGAGCTCCTTCAACACGTCGAGCCCCTGCATCCCCACGAGTCCGAGGTCCAGCAACACAACGTCCGGATGCCGCTCCTTGAAGATGGCGATCCCGGTCGGGCCGTCCGCGGCCTTGAACAGCTCGTATTCTTCCAGCTCGAGTATGTTCTGCATGAGCACCAGGTGCATCTCATCGTCGTCGATGACGAGCACCGATTCTTTCCTGCCGTGCTTCGTGCGCCCGGGCTGCAGGAGCGCGTCGTCCATGCTGTCCTGGTAGAGAGGGGTCCACGAGTTGGTCCGCTGGATCCGTCCCGTCATGCCGTCTGCCGTCAGCGTCTTGTGGTTGTTGTACTTCGGATTGAGATAGTTGTCAATCACGCCGCTCTTGATCGCGTCGAGGATCTCCTCGATACCCGAGGGGACTGTCCTCGACGGGACGAATCCGACGCGGTCCACGAACTTCTTGAATGACACCCGGTAGTTCCGCCGATCGGCATCCGCACCGCCGGCGGTGATCACCTTCACGTCGGGCACGACCTGCTTGATGAGATTCCCGATCTGCGTGATCTGGTAGTTCTCCGCGTCCGAACCGACGTTGAGGATCTCTCCCCGTACAGCGTGCGGGGGTGTCTCGAGGCACCGGAGGAGCGACTCCGCGGCATCGGCAACGTGGAGGAACGGCCTCCACTGGTCTCCGCCCATGATCGTGATCGAACCGTCCGCGACCGCGCGGGCGGTGAGA
The DNA here is from genome assembly GCA_003154425.1 of Ignavibacteriota bacterium. Taxonomy (GTDB): domain Bacteria; phylum Bacteroidota; class Ignavibacteria; order UBA10030; family UBA6906; genus Fen-1273. The sequence continues at coordinate 92,911 of PMDK01000085.1, read as the reverse complement.
AAATTGACGACGAGATCAAACCGGGGCCGCGGCGACATCCCGAATATCGTCGCAAAACGGACGATCGTCGGCGCGAATCGTTCGTCCAGCGTGTGGAGGACGACCTCTTCCGAAGCGATCTTCGAGCGCGCATACAGCGAGACCGGATTCAGCGCGGACCGCTCGTTCAGGAGCTCATCACTCGCTCCATAAACGCTGCAGGTCGACGCAAAGATGAACCTCTGCACGCCGTACCCTTTCGCAACTTCGCATATCATCCGGGTCGCGGCCAGGTTGATCTCGAGTGTCAGCTTTTCATCAATCGCGCAGGCCGGGTCCCCCACCAGGGCTCCCAGATGCACGACGGAATCGATTCCCTGCATCGCACCGACCACGGCTTCGATATCGCGCAGGTCGCCTTTGATGAAGTCGAAATGCGGCGTCCCGTACAGTTCCCGGATCCCCTCATCGCCGTAAATCAGCGCATCCAGGACCTTGACGTTATACCCTTTGGCCAGGAGCTTTCTCACAAAGATCGACCCGATGTAGCCCGCCCCGCCGATCACCAGCACGTTCTTGGTCCCCTTGCGGTCGTCCGTCGCGTTCTTCCCGTTTATCGTCGCACGCGTCCACAGATACGACCAGACACGCGAGAAGATCAACAGGACAAGACTCAGGAGCCATGACCCGAACAGCATGCTGCGGGGGAACGGCGTGACGAACGGGACGAAGAAGGAGCACACGACGAAGATCAGAAACGAGAGGCTCACCGCCTGGAACACGATGAGCAGCTTGTATTTGCTCTGGTACGCGCGCCCGTACGTGTAGAACCCGCTCATCCAGAACACGATCAGGGAGATGACCGTGAGCAGCCCCGCAGAATGCTCGATCCCCATCAGAGACTCCGAGAAGAGTCCCATGTACGTTCGATTCGATATGAGCTCCTCTTCCCTCAGCAGGAAAAACGTGAGGAAACGGCCCATGAAGCTGAGGGCAAGCGCTGCGTTGACCAGGACCGCGTCCGCAACAACCCGAAGCACAACTTCTGACGACGGACGCCTGGGAACCAACTTTTTCCAAACCATGATATCCCCCTGTTAATGGTTGTGTTGCGCAATAATATCCCCGACCGCGGCGATGACGTCCTGCACATCGCTTTCAATCATTCCGGGAAAGAGCGGCAGCGAGAGGATCTGCTCGTACAGCTTTTCGGACACCGGATACGATCCCTTCCTGTAGCCGAACGTGTCCCGGTAAAATGGATGCATATGCACGGGTATGAAATGAACGCTGGCGCCGATATTCCGCGCCCTCAGCTCCTCGATGAACTGCGACCGGTCGATGGTCAGCTTTTCGAGATTCAGCCGCAGCACGTACAGATGGTAAACGTTATTCCTGTCCGGATGCACGATCGGCGTGGCGACCTCCGCAAGACCGGAGAACGCCCGGTCGTAGATCCCGGCGTACCGCTGCCGCGTCGCGATGAAACCGTCGAGTTTGCGCAGCTGGTGGATCCCCATCGCCGACTGGATGTCGGTCATGTTGTCCTTGTATCCCGGGACGACCACTTCGTAGAACCATGACCCTGCGCTGGTGTACCGTTTCCAGGCGTCCCGGCTCATCCCGTGGAGGGCGTACAGCCGCATCCTGTCAGCAAGGTCCTGATCGTCCGTCGTGATCATGCCACCTTCCCCGGTGGTCATGTTCTTGGTCGCATAGAACGAGAATACCGTCGCCCGCCGGATCCCCCGGGAGGAGAGGGCGTCCGACCCCAGTTTCATACCGTGGTACGAGCTGCCGATGGCGTGCGCGGCGTCCTCGACAACCGGGAGGTTGTGCGCGGCGGCAACGGCATAGATCTTGTCAAGATCGCACGACTGACCGCCGAAGTGCACCGGCATGATCGCCTTCGTCCGGGGCGTGATCGCGGCCTCGATGGCGCCGGCCGTGACATTGAAGTCCTCCCCGACGTCGACGAACACCGGCCGGGCACCCAGATGCACGACGACGTTTGCCGTCGAGCAAAACGTGAGGGTAGGAACGATCACCTCGTCGCCCGGACGGATGCCGAGCGCCGAGAGCGCGATATGCAGACCCGCGGTGCAGGAATTGACCGCAAGGGCCAACCCCGTCCCGACGTACGCCGCCAGCTGCTCCTCAAACCGTTTGGTCTTCGGCCCGGTGGTCACCCATCCGGAACGAAGCGCGTCAACAACTTCCGCGATTTCCTCTTCACCAATCGTCGGCAGCGAAAATGGAAGGAACGTCTTACGCACCTGGAACCTCAGTTTTAAAAATTGCGTGAATGGTCCGAAAGAGTATCGCCAGATCCATCGAGAACGGGTGATGATCAACGTACTCCAATTCCATGCGGAGCTTGTCCTGCATGACCTCGAAATAGCGGGATTCGAGTTCCCCCGCTCCCCCCAGAAGTGATTCCTCGTGCCGGTACTTGATAGTCGCCAGGCTCGTCACCCCCGGGCGCACCCACCAGATCCTGCGTTGTTCTTCGTTGTACTGTGAGGCCGACAGGGGGTTCTCCGGCCTGGGCCCCACGAAGCTCATCTGCCCCATGAGGACATTCCAGATCGTCGGGAGCTCGTCCAGCTTGGTCTTGCGGAGGAACCGGCCGATCGACGTCACGCGCCGATCTCCCGAGGCCGTGATGAGCGGTCCGTTCTTGTCCGCATCGACCACCATTGTCCGGAACTTGTACATCGTGAAAACCCGTCCCCCCTTCCCGACCCTCGCCGCCCGGTAGAGAACCGGGCCGGGCGACAGGATGAGAATCCCTGCCGCAGTGGCAACGAGCACCGGGGAGAGTACTATCAAACCCAGGAGCGAAGCAAGGACGTCAAACAACCGCTTGAGCATGAATGAATCCGTCAGAAGCCGAAAAAAGGCGCAATTTGAGCTGCACAGGGGCCATCAAGACCATATCTCTATGTCAAGATCTGAAAAAGGCTGGTGAGAAGGTGTGATTTCGGGCACAGCCTCCGCACTTCCATGGTCTCCGCACTCACATTGGAGCAGGAGACCGTTTTCATGTGTTCCCGGACGCCGGAACCCGGCTTTTGTACCATTCGATGGTCTTCTCCAACCCCGTCCTGAAATCGATAACGGGGGAGTAACCGAGAATCTTGTGTGCCCGTTCTATCGATGCAAACGAATGGAGGATATCACCCTTGCGCTGCTCCGCATATGAAGCCTTGATCCGCAATCCGAGGATCCTGTTGATCTCCGCCAGCAGACTGTTGAGAGATATTCTCTCGTGGCAGGCACAGTTGATCGCCAGACCCGACTCGCAGCGCACGGTGGCCGCCAGGAGGTTCGCCTGGACGACATTCTCTACATACGTAAAGTCGCGCGTCTGCTCGCCATCTCCGAACACGACAGGCGCCTGGCCCTTCAACATCGCGGCGATGAACTTCGGGATCACGGCGGAGTACTGCGAGGCCGGGTCCTGCCTCGGTCCGAACACGTTGAAATACCGCAGGCACACCGTCTCCAGCCCGTACACGCCTGAGAATACCCGGCAATAGTACTCCCCCGCCAGCTTCGACACCGCATAGGGAGAAAGGGGGTTGGGGACCATCCCTTCGTGTTTCGGGAGCTCGGGCGTGTCGCCGTAGACCGACGACGACGACGCATACACGAGGCGCCGGACGCCGGCGTCCCTCGCCGCATGGAGAACGTTGAGCGTTCCGACGGCGTTGACGTCGTTGGATGTGATGGGGTCGCGCACCGAGCGGGGCACCGAAGGCAGCGCCGCCTGATGGAGGACGACGTCGACACCCGCCATGGCCTCCCGGACCAGATGGTAGCTCCGGAGATCTCCCTCCATGATTTCGGGGGCATCACCGTACTCGCGGAGGTTTTCTCTTCTCCCCGTCGAGAAATTATCGAAGACCCGGACGGCGTACTGCCGTCGCAGAAGCTCTCCCACGATGTTTGACCCGATAAACCCCGCTCCACCAGTAACCAAAAACCGCATGGGTGTCATGTATTACCGTGTGTGTTCAATGGGAAGATTGCCGTCCGCCGGCGTTCCCCAGCGGTTTCGAAACTTGACCATTCCGACAAGGAATCCGTATCCGAACGCAGAATGGATCGCGCAAAACGCCGCAGGCAGGAACGGGAACAGCTTCCATTTCGACCGCATCGCTATGACGAACGACGCGATGATGTTCGCCGCCAGATAGGTCCCTGCGACGACGAGAAGAGGCAGCTCAACCGGCAGCCAGACGGGCAACAGCAGGATGAAGAGGATGACCGTGCCCACGAACACCGGCGGGACGAACTGGCGCCACCGCATCTGCCGGGGGTGTTTCTGCATCACCCGGACTTTCCAGTAGCCATACTCGAAATACTGCCGCCAGAGGGACCTGAGCGATGACCGGCAATAGTACGTCGAGAAGATATCCGACGCGAGCAGTATCCTAGCGCCGAGTTTCCGCAGCCGGTAATTGTACTCATCGTCCTGATTTCGCACGAGCTCTTCGTCGTATGGGCCCGCCTTCTCGATGATCGCCCGCGTGTAGGCGGGGAAGGGGACGGTGTCCGAGAGCTTGGTGCTATCGTTCGAGGTCCGGAATGCGGAATTCCCGACGCCGAAGCGGGAGCTTGTCGCTTCCGCGATCACCTCGCCGAGGGTCGTTCTCCCGATCGTGTGGATCTTCCCCCCCACGCAATCGACGCCGTCCCGCTCGATATGCTCCACGCACCGCCGGACGTAATCCGGGGCTATCGTGCAGTGGCCATCCACCCGGATGATGACCTCTCCCGTCGCATGCGTGATCGCGGCGTTCAGACCGGTCGATACCTTGCGCCCGGGGTTATCGATCAGACGGATGTTGGGATGCTCCGCCTGCATCGAGGCGACGATCGTGCGGGTTTCGTCCGTGGACATCCCATCCGCAATGATCACCTCCAGCTCGTCCCCCGGGTAGTCCTGCGCAAGGACGGAACCGACGCTCAAGCGGATAAAGGAAGCCTCGTTCCGCACGGGCATAATCACCGAGACGGATGTCTTCGGCCCAGAACCGTTATGATTCATTGTTCACTCCGATTGCTCAAATCCTGCCATCGCGCAATAACGTCTATCACGCGCTGTGCCGCCCTCCCGTCCCACAATTCCGGAATGCCGGGGGGGGGGCCTCCGGACGCCAGAAGGGCGAGGGCAGCAGATACGATTCCTTCCCGGGTCGTCCCGGCAATGCGGTTCGTCCCCAGCTCCACCGTCACGGGCCGCTCCGTGTTGTCGCGCAGCGTCGCGCACGGGATGCCGAGCGCTGTCGTCTCTTCCTGTATACCACCGGAGTCTGTCAGGACCAACCGCGCGTCCGCCATGAGTCCGAGGAATTCAAGATAGCCCAGCGGGTCGACGAGCTTCACCGGATCCCACCGCCGGTCAAGGGCCTCCATCCTCTTCCGCGTCCGCGGATGCACCGGGAATACAAGGGGAAGAGACCGTGCCACCTCGCACAATGCACCCCGGAGTTGCTCGAGCTTTGCGGGGTCGTCCACCATACTGGGCCGGTGGACCGTGACAAGACCATAGCAGCCCGGTTCAAGCCCGAGATGGACCCACGGCTTCCTCTCCTGTGCGCGCGCAAGATGAGAGCGGAGGCTGTCGATCATGCAATTGCCGACAAAGTGGATCTTCTCTCCGGCAATCCCCTCCTGCCGCAGGTTGACGGCCCCGCTCGGCTCGGAGGTCAGAAGGATATCGGCAATGTGATCGGTCAGCACCCTGTTGATCTCCTCCGGCATCGACCTGTCGAAGGAGCGGAGGCCCGCCTCGACATGGGCGACGGGGATTCCGAGCTTGGCGGCCGTCAGGGCGCACGCCAGGGTGGAGTTGACATCCCCGGCGACGATAACAAGCTCCGGCGGACGATCCAGACACACCTGTTCAAACGCCACCATGATGCGGGCGGTCTGATCCGCGTGAGACCCGGAGCCCACGCCCAGGAAGACGTCAGGCTGGGGCATGCCGAGTTCGTCGAAGAAGACCGCGGACATTGCGGCATCGTAGTGCTGGCCGGTGTGAACGAGCATGTTCGGCATCCCGCGGCGGCGCATCTCGATGACCACCGGCGCCATCTTCATGAAATTGGGACGAGCTCCGACGACTGAGCAGATCATGGTCGCCTGCACTCCTCCAGGTGGTCGATGTAGTGGTCGGCGATCCTGGCGCTGTCGAAGAACTCCACCGCGGCACGGCGGCCGTTCGCTCCCATCTCCCGCCGGAGCTCAGGCTGGTCGCGCAACAGGCAGATCGACCGGGCGAGTTCGCGGGTATCTCCGGGCTTCACCACGAGTCCGGCCCGGTGAGTACGGACGATATCCGCCGCCTCCCCGTCAGCGACAAGTACGACGGGCCGGCTTGCGGCCATCGCCTCATAGAGCTTTGAAGGGACCGCGCCGGGGATATACAGTTTCAGCGTCACAAGGACGATGTCGGCGGACGACACCAGCGCAGGCACCTCGCCGGAGGGGAGCGAGTCGCCGAACGTAATGTTGGGGAGCTTCAGGCTCAGTGCCCGGTCGCGCAGCGCCTCCTTTTCCGGTCCGTCTCCGATCAGGAGGAAACGGCATCCCCCGCTCTCCCGAACAATCGCCGCGGCGTCGACCACCTGATCGAGACCCTGCGCCAGGCCGTGCAATCCGGCATAGAGGACGTTGCAGTCCCCTTTCCCGCCGGCTTTCCCGGGGTGAACATCATACCGGGCCGTGTCCACGCCGTTTGAAAGGAAATACGTAGGGACCTCCGGATAGCGGCGGGATATATCATCGAGGATGCCCCTGGCCTGCCCCGTGACGAGCCACGCGTGCCGGTAGCAGAATTCTTCGAGCTTCTGGCTCAGCCGGTAGGCCAGGCTTTCCCTCTTGAGGATCCCCAGCGAAACCGCGCTTTCCGGCCAGAGATCGGAGACGTTGAATATCATGCGCGCACGTTTCAGGCGCGACAACGCAAAGCCGGTCAGACCAAGAAACAGCGGAGGGCTCTCCACGATCAGGTAGTCGGGCCTCTCCAGGAGCAGCGCCCCGACAATCGAAGAGGAGACCATGAATGAAAAATAGTTCGTCAGCCTCCGCACATAGTCCGCTTTCTGGGTGGGATAAATAAGCGTGTGAATGATCTTCACGCCGTCAATTTCCTCCCTCTGCACGGTCCCACCGTAGCCCGGATAGATCTTGCCCCGGGGATAGCTCGGCATCGCCGTGAGCACGGTGACATCATGTCCGCGCACGACCATCCTCGCAGCGAGCCCGGAGAGCCTTCGCTGCGCGGCTCCCGTCTCGGGCGGATAGTACTGGGTCAGGAAAACGATCTTCATGTGCCTTGAGAACGAGGATGAATTCCTTAAATATACCATTGCGGGGTTTCTTAATTCATGATTTGCGTCACGGGATGGGATCTTCCCATTGAACAACCGTGTGACTCGCCGCCGGCAGGTCGCCCCAGACCGCGAGCCAATCGCGCCAGTACCTCCACCCCGCAGCGGCTGCATCCCCCCAGCGGACGCTTGCCGGCGGGACTGTGCGCGCAAGGAGAAGGGTGAACCCCCGGACGGGCCCGGAGCCGGGATGGTGGAGGTCCACCCGGCCCCGTTTCCCGGGAATCACCGAAATGGCCTGCATATCCCTCATCCACGCAGAGAGATCTCCCGCGGTGGGGTTCCACAACCGGCGTGACGCCACCGACCGGTCGAGGGAGGCGATGAATTCCGTCCACGCATCGGTCAACCGGCCGGGCTCCGTCCCGCGTTCAAAAACCCCCGCGATGTACGGGAGACGATTGAGCAGGTAGCAGTGACCCACGTGCAATCCACGCTCGGAGAGCAGACGATCAAGGGCGTCCGGCGTGTAGATGTCACGCGTGTGCACCCCCTCGATTGTCGCAAAAAGCAGCTGCTCGCTTTCAGAGGCCTGATGGAGCGGCACCCCGCGCTCGGGGTACACGACGGCACCGCACTCCGCGAGCTCCCGCCGCGTGTACGGCTCCCGAAGCTCCGGCCCGGGCGCTCCCAGCGCCTGCCGTGCGCGGGTGCGAACCTGACGCAGCGTTTGCATGAGCTCCCCCGGCGCGATCTTCCGCGTTCTGGCCACCTTCATCCCGTAACCCCGCAGGGCGGGGATGACCACCATCACGACGCGCCCCCATCTCCCGCGCAGGCCGCGCTCCAGCATCGAGCGCAGATAGTGCATCGCGACGAGGACCTCGCCTCGCCGCGCATGGGACGCGGACCGCCGTCCCATTGCGCCCATGGCGGAGTGCGGCGCATCGAGCAGGTTCAGCGTCGCGCTTCCGTGCACGGGGATATCATGATACGACCAGAGCGCAGTGAAGCCGTTGCTCCTCAGGACTCCCAGGAGGTCGTACGCAGGGTCGGCCGCCCCTCCCATCGTGTAACAGTAGCCGATGGTGTTGCCGTGGTCTATCCACGTGGCGGGAGACCACTTGGAGGAAAACTGCCGCACCGCCTCACGGAACACGGGAGGGGACACGGTCCCCACCTCGCTCAGGGCGTGCGGCGCAATCTCACTCCCGTCACGGCGCAGTGCCTGAATCAATTCCCGGTACCTGCTGTCGGCGAGCGTGGGAACCGGCGTCCGGTCAGGGACGGCCGAGGTGAGCGTGAAGACCCCTTTGGTCATGCGCAGCCCCCGCCCCAGCCAGCCGTTGTGCCGCTCATCCCCCTCCAGAAAGACGTGAAGCCGATCGTTGCTGTCGAAATCACAATGATCGGTGAGAGCGAAGCCCGCTTCCGCTCCGTCGGGGAAACGCCCCGCGATCGGAGGCGCCGCCTCAACGCCGTCGGCACCCGAGAAGAGGAAACTCAGCGTCATGGTCTCCCCCGCCTCCCATGAGTGTGCCGCCGTGGATATGTTTGCGCCGGCCGAAAACTGCCAGCGGGGATGGAGGGCCGCGCTGTCGAGTGTGAAGGCAATCTCCAGGCGGCGTCTCTTCCAGGTCAGACGGGAGGAGACCGTCCCCCGGACCATGCGCAGTTCCATCGCCGTCCCCCCGGAGGGGTTCCAGCGAACGGCACACGGGCCAAAGTCATTCACGTGCGCCGTGCCGCGGAGCCGGCCCCAGCGCAGACGCCTGTCCGCGAAATACGGGGGGGTCAGGCTCCGCACTTCAAATGCGAAAGCACACAGACCCACACTTACGGGCTCGAGCGACGTGGCTGTGACGCGGAGGATACTCGAGCCCGCGGGGAAGTGGTCCGGAGCCGCGTCAATCCCGGCTCCCAGGATGAGACTTCCGTCACTGTACGTCCACCGGGAATCATCTCCGCACTTCCAGACCGGCCCTTCCCTTCGCGTCCCCCCGTGACCGGAAGAAGAGAGCGGACCCGCATAACGCAGCACTGGCTCACGGAGCAGAATACCGTCCCCGGAACCCCCGCCTCGCCCGGCGATCAGATGCATGCTCGTTCCAAAGTTTCAGGACCCCCCGGTTTCAGCGATCGCACCCTCCGCGAGCCGTCGCTGCTCTTCGGCTGGCAGCATGCACACGACCCCCCGGAACTTGCCGTTCGCGCTTCGGGGGATACGGTCGACTTCTTCCAGCACCACCTCGATGTCGCCGAGGCGCGCTTTCAAGCGGCTGACGATCGAATTCCCGGCTTCGGGGGTGAACCCGGGTGCGCTCACGTATTTCACCCGGATGCGCTGCAGGCTCTCCTGGATGATCTGCGCTTCGCGGATCGGCAGACGATCCTTGAACACCGTATCAAGGCGGCCGATCCGGCGGCCGTCCCCGGTAAAGAGCGTGTCGTCAGACCGGCCTTCGACGCACCGGAGAACCGGCAGCCCGCGTCCGCAGCTGCATTCATCCGCGGCTCCCGAGAGCGAAGCCCTGTCGCCGACATTGTACCTGATCAGCGGCATGTCCGCGTTAAAGAGGCCCGTGCACACGAGATCGCCCAGCGTCCCCGGTGCCGCCGTTTGCCCGCGGTCCTGTACCTCAACGACGCCCACCTCGGGCCACAGGTGGAGGCGGCCGGCATTGCACTCCCCCGCAGCCGTCACCATTTCCGTCATCCCGTAGGTCGCGCGCACCGGACACTGAAATGCCTCGGCGATCACCTGGCGCTCGTGTTCCAGCAACGGCTCAGCGTTCGTGATGACCACCGCCATCGGAACGTCCTTCCTATTCAGCCGCAGCACCTCCCGTGCCAGCGCATGGAGCGAGGAGGTGTACCCCAGCAGGTACGTGATTCTGTACCGGCGGAGTGCGTCGAGATACGACGGAATCAGGTCCGGCGCCAGGTGGTACGATGACATATAGAGCTGGTTGAGCGCGGGATTCCAGATCCAGAACGGGGGCTTCCGCTGGCGCTGAGGCGTCACGAGCTGCCCCCCGATGTTCGCCCAGCGATCATGTCGGGAGACCCCGTACCATCGTCTCCAGCGGGCTTCAAACAGGGCATACCATGCGCGGACCGTCCCGTGAGTCTGCCAGATGTCCAGAGGCTTCCCGCTTGTTCCGCTGGTGTGATCATGATACATTCTTCGGGCATCAACATCATCGGCCACAAAACTCTGTGCCTGCGCCCGGAGCGAGTCTTTCTCCAGCAGCGGCCAATTCTCGAGGTGCTCCCAGGAGGACTCATCGCCCCTGCGGCGCCGGCTGCTCCACGCTTCACGGTAGAACGGTACCCTCGTCGCGGCCCGCCGCAATATGAAGGCAAGCCTCTCGTCCTGCCACGCCTGCCACTGGGGCGCGCTCCACTGTTCCCGGGCCAGCGCCATCTCCACGAGCCTGTCGGTGTCACGGTCGTAGCGCAGGGAGTTCAGATACCGCCCGCGAACGCCGGCAGCCAGAGATCGTGCGGGCCCGGGCAACGCCCAGTAGATATTTTGCATCCAGCCTTTCATCTTCTCAGAGCTCCGCCATGGTATTCTCCCACTGTTTCTTCACTTCAACCCAGGACGACTGGCCGGCCAGACGCCGCCCGTTCGCGGAAAGCCGGGCCGCAAGGGCAGGCTCGCGCATCAGGCGCTCTACCGCTTCAGCCATCCGCGCTTCGTCGTTGACCGGAACGAGCAGCCCGGTCTCCCCGTCGACGAGCAGGTCGGGAATACCCCCCACCGCGGTCGAGACCACCGGGAGTCCCATGGCGCAGGCCTCGACCACCGCCACCGGCATGTTGTCCACGTTATTGGTGTTGATGAAAATGTCCGCGGCGTTTCCCTCACGGGCTTTATCCTTCATGTCCAGAAAACCGACAAACCGCACGGCGCCGGACACGCCGAGCGATTGCGCAAGCTCCTCAGTCTCGCCCCGTATCCCTTTGTCCCCGCCGGCCATGACCAGCGTCGCATCCAGTCCGTCCGACCGGAGCCGTGAAAGAACGCGGACCGCGAGCGCCGGATTATAGATCGGGTGGAAACTCCGCATCCAGAAGAGATTCGGACGCAGCGATGAGCGCGGCCGGTACTCGTAGTCCGCAAGGTTGAGGCTGTTGGGTATGATCCGTGCCCTGTACCCGCGATTCCCCACCTCCCGCGCCAGAAAGCCCGACGGCGCCACCATAGCATCGGCGCGGTTGAACACGCGCCGGCACCAGTGCGGGAAGCGCTTCATGAATTCGGGGAGCGCGCCGCCATGCAGATGAAAGAGCACCTTGAATCCCAGGCGCCTTCCCAGCCAGCTCGCGACGTCGGCAACCACAAAACTCCGGCCGCTGAACGTCTGCACCATGACGATATCGATCCGGTGCCGGCTGCGCAGCAGGGTCCACGCGATATCGGCAAGACGGAGGAACCTGTTCGGGACGGTCGACGTGGATATCACTTCGTAGCCTTCCGCGGCGAAGTGATCGGCAAGAATTTCTCCCTGGGTCGTTACAGATCCCGGAACCCGGCCTACCATCGGGCCGGCAATGCACAGGCGCGGCGGAACATGCGACATTCCGGGTTCTCCTTCTTTCCCGCGGCTTTTTTGGCGCACTTCTCCTCCGGTCAGATCTCTTTGCCCAACACCGCATCGTACAGCGCTACGATGCGGCCCATCGCTGCATCCGCGCTGTACTCCCGCTGAACGCGCTGCTGAAACTCCCTGCCAAATCTCCGGCGCTCTTCGGGGGAACGGAGGAGGGCCAGCAGCGCATCCGCGAGCTCGTCCGGCGATGACGGGGGGACCAGGATGCCGGCCCGGCCGCCTTCAAGAACGTCCTCGCACTGTCCGACGCGTGTGGCCACGGAGGGGAGGCCCGACATCCCGTATTCGATCAACGCGAGCGGCAACCCTTCCGAGGCGGAACTCAGGACGCCGATGTCGCACCCCCGCACCACCGCGTCCACGTCATCACGCGAGCCGAGCCACGTCACGTTTGCGCCGAGGTCCTGAAGCCCTATCTCCCGCCGGATCAGCTCCAGGTGGCCGGGCTCATCGGCAGCGCCGAGCAACAGCAGGTGTGCCGCCGGAAACTGCCGCACGACGCGCTTCATCGCACGGAGCAGATTCACATGGTCCTTCTGCGGCCGGAGGTTGGCAACGCAGACGATTCTGCTTCCGGGCGTTCCCGGCAGATCCGGAACATCCCCGGTCCTTTCCGCGGGCGCGACGAAATTCGGGATGAACCTGACCTTGCCGGCGGGAATGTGCAGCGCTGCTACGGACCACTCCGCCAGAGCCCGGCTCACGGCGATCACCCCGTCGATCCGGGTTGCGGGAAGCCTGTACGCCCACGCCGGCCGCTCCTTCGTCTCGTGCGCGCCGTAGTGATCATGCCAGATCAACTTGGGAAACGGCGCAAACAGCGACGCCACGGATGCAATGAACAGTGATGAGGCATGGGCGTGGAGAATGGAAATATCGTTCTCCCTGCAATAGCCGATCAGCCGGCGCACCGCCCCGGCATCCAGCGTGTTCTTCCGCCACAGACACAGACGCCGGACGTGGGGAGCAATACACCGTTCCAGCGGGCCTTCGCGGCGTGTCGCGCAAATGTGGGACTCGAATCTCTCGAGGGGGAGACAGTTGGCCACGTTGACCGCGACACGCTCCATCCCCCCCGCATCGAGCGAATCGCACACCTGCAACACTGCAATTTTCACGGCAGGCCCACCCGGTACCTTCCCTCCCGACGTCGTGCGTGTGGAGATCATCGCGCCGTCCTTAGGAGAGTCCGTATCGTTCCGTCAACACCTTTTCCAGGCGCACCCTGAACTGGTCCAGCGACAGATCCTCGGCGTGCGCGTAGAGATGTTCCGACATGGAGGACATCGTCGACGGCGCCGAGAGCACGCGGGCGAGCGTCTCCGCAAGACCCGCCGGCGTCGGGTCAAACACGGCGCCGGCCTTCGGGTCCGCCAGGATCCACGGCACTATCCCGGCCCTGGCTCCGAGCGGAATCGCACCGTGTGCCCAGGATTCCGCAATGACCTTCGGCCAGCCTTCCTGTATGCCCGGCATGATCACGACGTGGGACGCGCCGTAGCGCTTCTGGACCTCCCCGAATTGCAGCGGGCCCGTGAATGTCACCCGATCGGCGATGGCACACTCTCCGGCCAGAACGCGCAGATTCTCCGCTTCTCTGCCTCCTCCAACCAGCGTAAACGTCCACGGGAGATCGGGGCGCCTCCGGCTGAGCTCTCCCAGGCCCCGGAGCACGAGATCGAAATTCTTCACAAGCTCCAGGCGGCCGACGCACAATATCTTCCAGGGCGGATTCCACAGGCGTGCACCCGCCGCGCGCCGCCCCGCCGCGAGCTCCCCGGCGGTCATGAGCGCCGGGATGAAACTTATGTGGTGCGGCCGGCGGGCCTCGCCGTACACCAGGGTGAAGTGATCTTTCGTGGTAAGCGCTTCAAGCCACCGGTTGACGCGCGTGGGGATCCTCTCTCCGCGGAACGAAGCGTTGCCGCCGGCCCATTTCGTGATGCTTCGCTTCCCCATCAGCCAGACGAGAACCAGACCCACCAGGGCGAAGTGACTCGGAGCGCGGAGGAGCGTGAAATCGGTATCCCGGAGTGTGCGGCGAGCCTGCCACGTGAGCCCCGGCAGCTGAAAGAGCCGGCGCCGGGCGCCGGAAAATCCGTGATCGGTCGTGTACCGCACCTGACGTATCGTGATATTCTCCCGTTCATAGGGAGCCAGATTCCCCTTCATCTCTCCCTCGCCGGCATGCGCGCAGATCTCGACATCAGAGAAGAGATCCGCCCACACCCGCATTTCGCGCACATACGGTTCGAAGGCCCACAGGGCCCCGTCCGGGCCCTTCCAGTGGGGGGGGGCGCCGATGACTCCGAGCTTCATTTTGAAACGCGCTGACTCGTTCATGTCCGATCCCCGATCCGAAGTGAATCCACGTTTGCCCTGCACACCCCCGGCGGCCCATGCACTTATGAGACCCGGCCGGTCCCCGATGTCCCGCGCCGCCGCCTCTTATGTCTCTTTCACCGCAGTGTGCCCCCGCAGCGTCGCAAAGAGCGCGAGTCCCAGGAATGTCCCGGACACCAGGTCGTTCCCGCTGACGGTCGCAATGATGATCATATACCCGAGCAGGCAGACCAGGGGAAAAACCGACTCGTTCCGCCTGCACCACTGGAGGATCCGGAAGCCGGCCCGGAAGAGCCACAAAAGGAGCAAGGAGATTCCTATCAGGCCCGTTTCAACGCCGATCTGCATATACAATGAATGCAGCTGTGATTCGCCGCCGACGTCGTACACAACGCCTCTCGTGTCGCGTGATAACCTGGCATAGACCAGAGGACCGATCCCCGGCCCGTAACCGTGAACCATACTCCCGACGGATGCATTGACCGCCCTGTACGATACGCGCCATTGATCGCTGCGGCCGCTCGTCCTGTTTGCAGTCGTTCGTTCGTCGCTGAACGTCCTGTCCAGCCCCGCCTGCAAACCGGTGCCGAACGGACTGAGGAGAACGATCTGCATGACGAGGATCCCCATCCCGATGAGGAGGAGGATCCTCACGCGGGAACGCCTGTCAAGGAACAGGGCCACAAGAAACCCCACCGCCGTCACCAGCCAGGCCGCGCGCGACGTCGTCAGCGCGAGGAGCGCGAACGTGGGAATAACGAGAATGAGGCGAACGAGAGGTTTCTTCTGGAGGTGGAGCCACCGGCCCCGGTCCAGAATCAGGGCCAGGCACGCCAGCGCCAGGGGGGTCCCCAGCGACACGGGGTTGCCGATGCTGTAATCGTCGATCACCATGACCCCCAGCCTCGAACCGGAGCTTTGACTGATATTCCCCATCATCGCAAAGCCCACTCCCCAGGCGGAAAACAGCAGTCCCAGGAGGGCGGGGGCAAGCAATCCCCGCACGCGCGACACGACGATCACGACGACCACCATCAGCGCAAAGTCGATAAGCCGCAGGTTGGTGTCGTACTGGCGGATCAGGATGACCGTGGCCACGTAATACAGGACCATGAACGCCAGCAGGCCGATGACGAGCGGATTACTCCTCAAGAGATCCCACAGTTCGCCGCGGGATCGGGCCCCGTACGCCACCAGGGCAATCAACAGCAGGATCACCACGGCATTATAATAGAACGAGATGCCCCGGAGCAGTGTGATGTGCGGCGCGAGCGCAATGATGAAACAGAGGAGTTCCAGGGGTCTCCCCAGAAACAGAAGCCGAAAATACAGAAAGCAGAACAACGCCCAGAACACCGCCCCGGCAAGATTGGCGTTCCCAAACCAGAGGACGATCGAAGAAGGGATCACGCACAGGAGCGTCTGGCCGATCAGCCGCCTGCGAAAGCGGCGGTACAAGCCGGGAGCCATGCTGCTCCTGGCATCATCGATGTTCAAGGGCCGGCCGGCAATCTGCCCGGCCGCGTCCATCGTTATTTCCCCCGCGCTACCTGCCATGCTTTTCACCGGAAAGGAGAGTTCCCGCCCCGTTCGCCGGGGTGGCGGTCAAGCGCTTCCCTTCAAGGTAGGGAAGCATTTTGGAAAGAAATGCTTCTTCAGAGAAATCACTCATGTGCGCCACGAGCCGCTGCCGTATCGACCTGAGTTCCTGCTCGGGACTCTCGGCCAGCCGCCGGAACTTCTCGAAAAACTCCGGGTCGGCGAACCGCAGTCGTTCGTCATTCACAATCTCCGGCTGCCCGCCTGAATCATGCACGAACGGGATTGCCCCGGAGGCGATCGCCTCAGGCGTGGTCATGCCGAAATGCTCATTGACCGCGGGGAACACGTAAAATTTCGCCCGCGAAAGCTCCTCCCGCACGCGCTGATCGGACGGGTTGTCAAGGAACACGATATCGAGCCCCGCTTCCCTGGACTTCGCTTTGAGCCCTTCGTAATACGGTCGGCGGTGAGGCTGCACGCCGCCCATGATGACGCACCGGAGATCCCTGTGCCGCCCGGCGAGATCCATGACCATTTCAGGGCGCTTGTACGCCACAATCCTCGAGAAGAAAACCAGCGAATCGCGGCGGGAAAGATCCCCGTCGTCAAAACTCCGTCCGGAGAGATCTATCGGCGGATGGACGACAGGGAGGTCCACGCCGTGGGCCTCCTTGAACAGGCGCGCGGTGTAGCCCGAATTGATCACAAAGTCGCTTCCCGGCTGATAGTCATAAATGGGCCGGTATCTTCTCCAGAATGTCCTGTACACCCATTTGAACACCGCAAGAGGGACGCCTTTGACACCCGGCGGGGGGCTCTCCAGCTGCGGAAGTAAGGGAGGACCCGAGAGATAGTAGAGGTGCGGGAAATCCGCCGGAAAGACGAACACCTGGTTGACGGTGTACACAAAATCATACTGACCCCGGAAGCGCTCTCCATCGACGGCATTCACCAGATAGGCGAGATACCGGAGGCTGAGAAACATCCTGTCGATCCGCAGTGTGGGAACCGGGAATTTGACCCGCCGGAACCCGACGTTGACCCCCCAGGAGGCAACGAGCGGTGCGGAGGGGGGGAGATCCCAGAGAATGTCGGGAACGATCCCTTTTCCGTTCAGCCCCCTGGCGAGCGAAAGGGCGACGGACTGCACTCCGCCGGGCTCAGTGAGCCTGACCACGATCCCGACCTTCATCGGTCCTCCCCCGTCAGGTGATCCATTGTCCCGGGAACTGTCAGGCGATCCAGGAGCCGTTCGAGATTCTTCACGGGCTCCAGACTTCCTTCCGCCCCGAGGACCTTCTGCTTCGCCTTTCCCGACAACGTCGCCGCGAGTCCGGAGTCCCGCAGAAGGCGGATGACCTGCTCTCCCAGCCCCGCGGCGGCATCCGGGCCTGTCGAATCAAACAGGAGGCCGGTCGATCCCTCCTCCACGAGTTCAGGGCACCCGCCGGAATTCGCCGCGACGACGGGGCATCCCGCCAGCTGGGCCTCGAGAACCGTCCGGGGGAAGGGCTCCCGGTCCGACGTGAGGCACAGGACGCTGAGTTCCGAGATGATCTCCACGGCGTCACTGCGCTGGCCCATAAAGTGCACGACGCGGTCCACCCCGAGTGTGACGGCAAGCTTCTTCAGGCTTTCCTCGTAGTCGCCCGACGACGGGTGTGCGGCCCCCACAACGACGAACCGGGCGCCAGGCACCGCCCTGACCACATGGGGGATCATCGCGATGAACACTTCAGGCTGCTTGTACGGCGTGAGCCGGCCGACGAAGCCGACCACCGGTCCGCCCGGATCACACGGGAGCAGCCGTGTTCCCGCCCGCCGATGTTCCTCGACGCGACGCATCAACGGCTCAGCGTTGATGTAGTCGTGCGCCACGGACAGTTTTCGCTGGTCCATGAACTCACGCAGGTACGCTGCCATGTCCGCGGAGACGGCGAACACGAGATCCGCGTTCCGGAGGATCGCCCGGTGGAGCGGGATGTTCCGGATGTACTCACGGACGTACACCGCGTGCGGGATCCCCGCCATTCTGCACAGCGTCCCCACGCGCGCCGCGGCGGCAAACGTGTTGCACACGACTCCGTCGATGCCGCGCTTCCGGAAGTAGCGCGCGTAATAGGCCGATTGCGCCAGGTGGAGGCCGGGGTAGCGGCGCCGCCTGGTCTGGATCATCTTCGCAATGACTTCAAACCCCCTCCGGCGGTAGTACGCCGACAGGTCCCCCTCTCCGGGCGTCAGCATGATGCACCGAAAGTCTTTTCCGGTTTTGTCGATCATGTCAGCGATCGCGAGCTCCGCACCGCTCACCGCGTATGGCAGCGAATGTGCTATCAGGATCGTCTTCATCGCGGCCACCGCGGGCGTAGTTTCTTCCCGAGACGGACGGCAAGCAGGTACCCCGGGATCCGGTGAAGCCGGCGGGTCAGCACGTCGACCTGTCCGTGGAGGCGCTCCACCGTTCCGAGAGCCGCCTCGAGTTCATTCTGCATGGCAACGATGTCGGTGCGGCCGAACACAGGATGGCCCGGATAGAGTTTGCTGAGGTCAAACTCCCTGCTGGGCCAGGAGACATGCTCCGCGGGATCCTCCACGAGACGGTGGGGAAACACCAGTTCCCCCCTCCCCGAACCCGACTGTTCTCTCCGGATCCGGATCATCTCCTCGATGAGCCGGACCATCCTCGGCAGCGCAGGCGTCGCGCATGCAAGGCCGTCGTGCAGGCAGTAGTCCTGATACAGCATCCGCTCGAGCGGCGGAACTCTCAACGCCTCGACCGTCGGTTCTATCTGCGACCTGCAGGAGATGCGCCACGCTGCGGCGACGTAGTGAGGACAGTTGTGATAGTCGAGAAGCGCGGTCGGCAACCCGCACAGCATGGATTCCAGCATCGCGGTGGACGACGTCGTGATCACCGCGTCCACGTTCCTGAGCATTTGATGCAGCTCCCCCCCCGTCACATCGCGCACAGTGTCACGAACGCCAAGATCCTTGTGCATGTTCTGCGTGACGCGCCAGAGGATCTCGACGTCCTGCCTCTGACCGACGGTGTCCCGGATATCCGCCAGCGAGGCGAACGTCGTTTCAACCTGCGCGGGAGTGAACCCGGGAGTCTTGGCGGTCATGACGAGCAGACGCAGGGGGCGTCCGGCGACCGGACTCAGCCGCATCGCTCTTCCCTCGCGCACCAGGTGGTCAAAACGGGGACTCCCAACGACCTCGCACTTCCCGACGTTCCCCCACGATTCCATGATCCGTGCATCGGCCCGTCCCAGACAGGCGATCTTGTGCGCAAGCGCCGGCTGGTTCAGGGGGCGTTTCTGCGCCGACGTCGGGTACTGCCAGGTCCTGCGCCACTCCAGTATGCCGTCCATGATCTGGAGCGTGGCGACGTTCCGCCGCGCCATCTCCCCGGTAAGCATGCCGAGCTCACAGTCGTGCTCGTCGAACGTGATGACAAGCTCGGGAGAATGCGCGGCAAGGCTCGCCGGAAGCCGGTCCGATTCCGCGACGGCCCGCCCCCCGAAGTGCTCCAGCAGGGGTCGGGCGTGATGCACCGATCCACGGGCTGTGATCATGACGATTTCAGGCATACGAAGCAGCGACCTTCCTCGTTTGTTGTGTCCTCGTACGACGGTCAGGACGGCAGGACCGTCTGCCTCAGTTTTACCGCGTACTCAATGACCCTCCCGCGGACCCCGCTGGTGAAGACCACGAACCAGAGCATCAGGAGCCCCGCGCACCCCGTTATCGAGGCCCCGAGGAACGCCCCGCCGTATCCCGACACGCTGTTCGCCATGAGCCTCGCCCAGTATGCAATCGGCGCCAGGCAGAGCCCGAGAAGGAGGATGCGCGAAATATCGTCCCAGACGAACCGGGCGAACGAAATACCGAACAACTTCGCCGTCAGGTACGGCATGTACCAGCACGACACCATAATGCTTGCGATCCCGTCCGCAATCACGATACCCACGACGCCGAACGGGCGCGCGAGCAGGATGGAGAGAAGGAGGTTCAGACCTCCCTCCAGGATCTGGCTCAGCGACTGGGGACGGACGATGAGGGACGCCGAAAGGACCGCCCGGTTCGGCCGTACCCAGAAACCGACGACGAAGTTCATGATCAGCACAGTGTCCAGCGCCATCCCCCCGTAGTTTGCCGGGCCCACCCATGTCTTGATGAAGCTCTCGTTCCCCGCCCAGATACTGTACCCGAGAACGACTGCGCAGCCGAGAGACACCGCAAACAGCTCGCGGTAGATCTTCAACACGCCCCCCATTTTCTTCTGGCCGATCAGCTGCCCCAGCATGGGGCGGGCTGTGTCCGTCACGAGCAGGATCAGCCCTCCCGAAAACATGTAGAGCCTGCTCGTGAGCGTCAGCGTCGTCACCATTTCCATCGAGACGAGCTTGGCAGTGACGATCCGATCCAGACCGCCGATGATGATCTGAGCCAGCCCCCCCAGACTGAACCACACACCCAGGCTCCCGATGCTACGGAGCACCTCCCAGGAGGCGAAGCGGCGGCGGATCTGGAGCCCGGGAATCAGCCGGAACGTCCGCACGACCGCAAGTCCCGAAGAGGTCGCCTTCGCGGCGAGGTTTGCGATCCCCAGACTGTACAGCCCCCAGCCGGCTTTCAGGAGAACGACCGTGAGCACGGTCCGCGTCACGATGTTCAGAAGCCCCAGGGCATTGTCCATGTACATCTGCTGGTGCGCGATCAGCAGAGCCGAGAATGTCTGCGTCCCCATGGACAACACGAGCGCCAGCACCATCAGAAACATCAGATTCGTGGCCTCGGTGTGGAGGTCCGCCCGGACCGGAAAAAACTGCGGGAAGGCGAACGCCAGACCTCCTCCCACCAGCAGGACGGCCGCGACGATGACGTTCTGGGAAAAAAACGCCGTGCTCGCGAGCCTGTTGAGCCTCTCCTGGTCCGGTGCACCGGCCAGATGAGCCGCCTTGGCGCGCAGTCCCGCCGTTATGCCAAGGTCAAGGAGCCCGAGCCACATGAGCGCGTCGCTCATCAGCGCGAAGATCGCGTACTCCTGGCGGTCGAGGAACCGCAGCGTAAAGGGGGTCAGCCACAGCCCCACCGCAACGGTGGCGAACATCATCACGTACCCGCTGAAGATGCCGGCGATGAAGTTCCTCGTCCGCGAATGCTTGATGGCGGATGTCATCGCGATATCGGTCTCCCGGGCCGGGCCGTCGCGCCCGCCGCCGACAGACCCGCGTTCATCAGGATCGCTCTATGGTGCACTCGCTCTCCTACGTCAGGCCGGTCTGGTAGATATCGTGGATGCGCAGGAGTCCGACGCAGTGCAGTCCTTCGTCGATGACAGGCAGCACGGAAATCTGCGACGGCCTGTCCTCCATGATGTGCGCGGCATCTTTCAGCGCAGCGGACGGAGACACCGATATCGGGTGGGCGGTCATGATGTCCGCTGCGCTCAGCGGCCGGATATCGTCGTGAGCCTGGAGTGCGCGCCGCAGGTCCCCATCGGTGATGATACCGGCCAACTCCATTCCTTCATTCACAACGCATGCGGCGCCCAACGGATGCCGGGACATCGCAATCACGACCTTGCGCAGGCTGTCCGCGGGGGATACCCAGGCGACATCCTCGCCGGCATGCATGACATCGGCAACATGAAGAAGGACGTTCCGTCCAAGCTGGCCCGAGGGATGGTAGCGCGCAAAATCCTCGTCGCTGAACCGCCGCACCTGCATCAACGCCGCGGCCAGCGCGTCGCCCAGGGCAAGCGCCACCGTGGTGCTCGATGTGGGGGCGAGATTCAGGGGATCCGCTTCCCGTGCGACCCGCGCATCGAGCACGACATCCACCTGACGCGCAAGCGGTGACGTCAGGTTCCCCAGGATCCCGATCAGCGGGGTTCTGAACTGCCGCAATGTCGGTATCAGGTTCACGAGCTCCGCCGTCGCTCCGCTCTTCGATATCAGAATTGACGGATCGCCCGGCGTGTATATGCCCAGGTCCCCGTGCGTCGCCTCGGCCGCGCGCAGAAACACGGAGGGGGTTCCCGTGCTGCAGAGCGTCGCGGCGATTTTCTGACCGATCTGCCCCGATTTCCCCATGCCGAGGACAATGACCTTGCCGCTGCTCGAGAGAATCAACTGCACGGCCCGCGCCATCGTTTCGTCAATCCGCCCGGCGGCCACCCGAATCGCTTCGGCCTCGGCGAGGAGCGTGGCCCTGGCAACGTCGAGGATTTCCCCCGATGCAATCACCGGATCACTTTGCACTATGAGTCTCCTTTCTGGTGTTCGCCCGCTCGTCCATGCGCGCCCGATTGCGCCTTCGTGAGGCAGTCCATGAGCGTTTTCACAAGATACTGTGCGCGGGGCTCCCGCATGATCGCGCCGTGATGCCCCGGAATGTCGAGGATCTCCAGCCCGCCCGGGCAGAATCGTCCCCACCCGTTTGCCGGATCCGGGATGACTCCGTAGGGCTGTTCCGTCGCCCTGAAAAGCGTCACTTTGCCGGGGTACGGCCGCGCTTCGTACTTCCTCTGCGCCTGATGCCCACCCTTCTGAACCTGACGTATCGCCCGCGGGAGAATCCTCTCCCGCAGGCTCTTGACGGCCCCGCGCGATTTGTGCTTTATTTTGGCCCTGTACTGCTTCACGAATCTTTTCGATTTCGCTACGATGTACTCCCGCCGGATCGCAGGCCGGGCGACTTTGATATTCCCCCAGTGCAGTTCCACCCTGAATCTCATGTGGTCAAACATCCTCTTCAGCGAGGTAGTCGTCGGGAGGTATCTGGGGTAGCCCGGGGCATTCGTGTCGAACAGAACGAGCAGACCCACCCCCTGCCCCCCCGCGTTCAGCTGCTGCGCCATCTCGAACGCCACCATCCCCCCGAATGAGGATCCGCCCAGATAGTAGGGACCTTCAGGCTGAAACTGACGGATCTCGGCGATGTAATGCTCGGCCATCTTTTCCACGCTCGAATGCCGGGGGCGCTTCCCATCGAGTCCCTGAGCCTGCAGCCCGTAGAGCGGCTGGTCAGGATCGATATAGCGCGAGAAGTGCTCAAACTCGAGGATATTCCCCCCCACCCCGTGCACGCAATAAAAGGGAGGGCGCGAGCCTCCCGGTTTGATGGGGACCAGCGACGAGAACGGCGCCTCCCACCCCTGCTGGCGCAAGACGCCCGCCAACCGTTCTATTGTAGGAGCCTGGAACAGGGTCACCAGGGGCAATGTCTTCTTTGTCAGCCTCTCCACCTGCGAGAAGAGGCGCACCGCCATGAGCGAGTGCCCCCCGAGTTCGAAAAAGTTATCCCGGACACCGATCGGTCGTTTCTCGAAAAGCTTCTGCCATATATTCGTCAGTTGCTGTTCAAGGGGGTCACGCGGGGCGATGTAGTCGGTCACACGTTCCACCTTCGAAGCGTCCGGGGCCGGGAGAGCACGCCGGTCTATCTTGGCGTTCGACGTCAGCGGCATGGCCTTGAGGGGGACGTAAACGGACGGAACCATGTAACCGGGGAGCCGGTCCCCCAGGTAGGCGCGCACCTCCGCAGTCGACGCAGCGGCACCCTCTTTCCAGACGATATACGCCACCAGCATTTTCTCAACGCCGCCTTCCCCTGCGACGAGGACGGCGGACTCGGCCACCGAGGGATGGCTGACGAGGGCGCTCTCGATTTCACCGAGCTCAACGCGAAACCCTCGGATCTTGATCTGCGAATCGTTGCGTCCCAGGAATTCGACGTCGCCGCCGGCAAGGAACCTCGCCCTGTCGCCTGTCCTGTACAGACGTTTCCCGGGAGTCCCCGAGAGATGATCGGGTAGAAACACCTGCTCGTTCAGCTCGGGTCTGTTGAGATAGCCGCGCGAGACAGTATCACCGCCGATGTACAGCTCGCCGGCAACGCCTATCGGGACGGGCTGTCGGTGGCCGTCCAGAATGTAAAGGGATCTGTCCCCACGCCGCTTGCCGATGGGAATCCCCCGGGCCGCCACGGCGGCCGTCTTCGGGTCCCGCGCGGGGACCTCATACGTGGTCGCAGCGATAGTGGTCTCGGTGGGACCGTAGGCGTTCAGCAAACGCACTCCCTCCGTGGGACCCTGCTGCCACAGATCCACGCTGGCCCGCATCATCGCTTCCCCCCCGACGAGAACGAGACGAAGGCGCAGCGATGGTCCGGGCAGGGAACTCCAGCCCTGTGCCAGTTCGTGCCAGTAGGCGGTGGACATGTGCAGGACTGTCAGCCCCAATTCACCCACCTTGCGGTAGGCCTCCGCGGGACTCCAGACTTCCACATCCCGCACCATGACCATCGCGCCGCAGATAAGCGGAGGGAAGATCTGTTCGAGGGAAGCGTCAAAGCTCAGAGAGAAAAACTGGAGCATCCTGTCCGTCGGGCATAACCCGTAGCATTGAACAGTCTCCAGAGAGTGTATCGCAAGCGCCCTGTGGGTGATCTGCACCCCCTTGGGTTTGCCTGTCGAACCGGAGGTGTAGATCACATACGCCAGATTGTCAGGCGTTACTTCCAGCGGGAGGTTCTCTCCGGAATCCGGACCGGGGAATGAGAAATCCGGTTCTATGCACAGCACCCTGCCGGGGACCGCCGGCAGGCGATCGAGCAACGCGCGCTGAGTCAGGATCACCGCCGGGCGGGTATCGGTGAGGATGAACGCGATGCGCTCGGGGGGATTCTGCGGATCGACCGGGACGTACGCCCCTCCGGACTTGAATATGCCGATCACCGCCATCATCATTTCAAGAGACTGCTCCATGCACAGTGCAACGGGGACCTCCGGTCCCACCCCCTGCGCCCGGAGCGCATGCGAGAGCTGGTTGGCCCAGCGGTTCAACTGCCGGTACGTCAGGCGGCGGTCCCCAAACCCGAGGGCGTCGGCATCGGGGGTCCGGTTCACCTGCGCCTCAAACAGCTCCTGCACGGTCGCCGTCGTCGGAGCGGCAGTCCCGGCCCTGTTCCAATCGACGATCAAAGTCTGCCGCTCGGATTCAGTCAGCAATGGGAGCATCGACACACGCTGCTCCTGGTCCGCGATGATGCCCCTCAGCATCGTCTGGAAGTGCCCTTCCATCCTGCGGATAGTGTCGGGATCAAAGAGGTCGCTTGCATATTCAAAGAAGCCCCTCAAGCCGTCTTCATCATAGAGCGTCAGCGTGAGATCGAATTTCGTCGTCCCGCTCTCGATTCTCAGAGGATGGAGCTTCAGCACATGAGAAGGGGCGGCAGGCATCGGAGCGTTCTCAAATGCAAACATCACCTGCACCAGCGGGTTGTACGAAGGGTCCCGTTCCGGATGGAGTTCCTCGACGAGCTTTTCAAACGGAAGATCCTGATGCTCAAATGACTCCAGCGACGTCCGCCGGACGCGACGCAGCAACTCGGCGAATGTCGGGTCATCAGCGAAGTCCGCCCTCATGACCAGCGTATTGACAAAGAAACCGATCAGCCCCTGCGTTTCGGCCCTCACGCGTCCGGCGATAGGGACGCCGAGGAGAATGTCGGATTGGCCCGAATGCCGGTGGAGCAGCGTCTCGAAGGCTGCCAGCAATGTCATGAACAGCGTAACGTTGTGCCTCCGGCTGAGGGCTTTCAACCCTTCGGTGAGCTCCCGTGAGAGGACCACGGGCTGCTGTCTGCCGCGCATGTTCTGGACTGCAGGACGCGGCCGGTCAGGCGGCAATTCAAGCACGGGCGGAGCACCCGCAAGCTGCCGCTTCCAGTACGAAAGCTGCCTCTCCAGGACTTCCCCCTGGAGCCACAACCGCTGCCAGGCCGCGTAATCCGCATACTGGATTTCAAGATCCGGGAGCGGTGACGGCTTCTGCGCGACGTAGGCGTCATACAGAGACACGAGCTCCGTCATCAAGACGCCGATCGACCACCCGTCGGAGGAAATGTGGTGCATGGTGACGAGAAGCAGGAACGCTTCCGCGTCCACCTGCCACAGGTTCACACGTATCATCGGCCCGCGGGAGAGGTCAAACGGTTTCATCGCTTCTTCCCCCGCCAGATGCACTCCCCGGGCTTCACGGTCACCGGGGGGCAGTGCCTGAAGATCCGTCACGGCGAGATCAAGAGAGCGGGGCGGGAGGATCTCCTGGACGGGCTGGCCGTCGGTCGAACGAAAGACCGTCCGCAGGGCTTCATGCCGGCGGACGATTTCTTCAACGCTCTGCTTCAGGACCGCGATGTTCAGCGGCCCGTCGACGCGGAGCAGCACCGGAACGTTGTAGGCGGAATTGCCCGGGTCGAGCTGATCAAGGAACCAGAGCCGTTGCTGGGCGAACGAAAGGGGTGGAGCCCCTTCAACGGCGCCCCGGGATATGCGCTTTTGCAGCATTTCGTGGTCCATGCCGTTTCTCATGCAACACGCCTCCCGGTGTGCGCCGCCGGGGCGCGGAATTCGAACAGGCGGAGCATCCTGCGCTCGCCCCGGGAGGCCAGTGCCCCGACATATCCCGGCCACGGAGTCAGGTCCCACACGCTCCATTCATCCCTCTCCACGGCGGGCTCCCCCCCCGGGTCCAGGCCGGGATGTTCAAGATACGGCGGGATAACAGAGAGCCGCTTAAACGAAGCAGCGAGACCTTCTCCCGCTGCCTTGGCGACCGCCTCCTTGCGCGTCCACCACTGGAATAACGCCTCCCGCCGATCCCGGCCGGGAAGAGAATCCAGCGCCTCCCGCTCGCAGGCGGAAAGGCAGGCCCGTCCCAACTCTTCAATGTCCAGAGCGCCCGACACGCATTCCACGTCAACCCCCAGGTCTATGGACTCCCCGACCGCGAACAACGCGACATCGAGAGAATGGGTCATGTTGAATCCAAGCGATCTCCCGGAAAGAGAATGCGCAAGGTCAGGCTTCCCCCTCTCCGAGCACCGGTAAGCAATACTCTCCGGAGCGACCCCCAGGTAGGAGGCCAGTAACTCTCTGAGCATACCGTGGGCAGCAACGTACCTGTCACCGTCCCGCGACGAATGGTACATTCCGGCCTTTTCCCTTTCGCTCCTGTCCAGCACGCCCGCCAGCGATTCAAGCCGCGATCGATCAACAGGCAACCAGGCCCGCCATACGTGGATTTCGTCCCGGTCCGCCGGGAGCGGCGCCGGCAGGGGGAGCCATTCACCCCCTGTGCTGCGAAGCGTCCCCCATGGAGCTGCGCGGCAGATGTCCACCAGTGGCATCACGTCAGTTTCCTTCCGGACATTTTCAACCTTCCGGCTGCGGGCCGGCAACCGGCCCCGATCCGAGTTTCTCTTCGATGATCCGGGCGAGCCCGGCGATCGTCGGAGCTTCGAAAAAAGTCACGGGGGAAAGGTCCACGTTGAAGGAACCGCGGACGCGGGAGATGATCAGGACAGCCGATATCGAATCCCCCCCCAGATCCAGAAAGCGGGCGTTCGTCAGGACCTCCCCTTCCTTCAGCCTCAGAACGTCCTTCCACATCGCTGCGAGATCGCGCTCAACGGGGGTCCGCGGGGCGGCGTCATCGCCGGACGGCCGGTCACCGGAGACGGATGCCGGCCGCGTCAGACCGAGCTGTTCCGCCATCCTGAGCCGCCGGACTTTGCCCCGTTCATCCGAGGGGATCTCCTCGAGGATCACCACGCGCCGCGGCACTTTCGACACGGAAAGTTCGCGGACAACAAATTCCTGCAATTCCTGCTCAGTGACGGCACGCCCCGGACGCAGGACGACGGCGGCGGCAATCTCTTCTCCCAGAGACGGATGCGGGATGGGGAACGTCACCGCTTTCTCCACTTCCGGATGCCTGAGGAGAACGCCGTCGACTTCCAGCGGAGAGATTTTCTCGCCGCCGCGGTTGATGATCTCTTTGATCCTCCCGGTAAGAAAGAGGTATCCCTCCTCGTCGAGGTAGCCCTGGTCTCCCGTCCTGAACCAGCCCCGGACGAACGACCCGTCGGCGGCGTCCTCTCCTCCCAGGTAGCAGCCCATGACGCTTGGACCCCGGATTACGATTTCTCCCGCCGACCCCCTGGGGAGGAATGTTCCCCCTTCCCCTTCGATCTCCACTTCCACGCCGACCGGGAGGCCTACGGATCCCCTCTTTCGCTTCCCGGGGGGGAGGGGAGTACTGGCAATCTGCGGCGCCGCCTCCGTCATGCCGTAGTTCTCCAGCACGGGGACGTGAAGAAGCTCTTCGGCTTCCGCCCTCAACCTCTCCGCAAGAGGCGCGGATCCGACCCTGATCAATCGCAGCCGCGATCGTGCAAGCACTTCCTGGTAAGCTGCCGCCCGCCCCACGATTTCATGGAGCATCGCCGGCGCCACCCACAACCAGGTTGGATCCGCTTCTTCCATCCACGGGAAGAAATCAGGGGCATGGAAACCCGGCGTGCAGTACACGCTCCCCCCGGCACTCAGGGCCGCCAGCGTGAGGCTGATCCCCGCGATATGGTGAAGCTGCGCCAGACTGAGCAACCGGTCCCCCGGACCCAGGTTCATCGCCCGGACGATGTTGGCCGCGCCCGCGCACACATTTGCCTGGGACAGAGGAACAATCTTGGGACTCCCTGTCGTCCCGGAGGTCGGCAGAAGGAGCGCGATATCTTCCGGGCCGGCGCCCGCACCGCGGCGACCGGCCTGCGCCCCCGCCCCCAGCACGTCAGCCGCGCCGAGGCGGGCCATCCCCGCCGGCGCACCCGGGAGGGGAGTGAGCTCGAGGCTTGCGATGCCGAGATTGTGCGCCGCGGCGAGGGCCGCCGAGTTTTCACCGGACGGAACGATGACCAGTCTGATGCCCAGGCGGGATAACAGAGCCTCGATCTCGCCGGGACGGAGTGCGGGGTTGATCGGAGCGGCGGCGCACCAGCAGGACACCGCAGCCTGGACGACCAGCCGCTCGGCGGAGGTCGGGAGGGCAACAGCCACGCGATCGTGCCTCTCAACGCCCATCGCGGACAGGATGCCGGCGACACCATCGACGAGCGTCATGAGATCCCCGAAGGACAACGGCGGGCGGGCGGGTGCGGCCAGGGCTGTCTCCCGCGGCCTGAGCGCAGCCTGCTGCGCGAAGAGAGCATACATTGTGGACAAGCGATCCCCGCTGATGTTCTTCGGACGGCCCGGGAGACGGCCCTGCACAGCCGTGCTCCCGATGAAACGCCGGTCTACTCCCTCACGATGAGAGGGGCTCCGGACTGTGTCGCTTTCTTTCGACCTCCCGGCGAAGGCTTCCTTCGACGACGGCTGCAAGCGCTTCGACTGTCGGAGACTCGAACAGGCTGATCAACGGGAGATTGACGTGGAGCGATTCGCGGATCCTGGAGATCACCTGCGTTGCCAGCAATGAGTGCCCCCCGAGATCGAAAAAATCATCCTGCACGCCGACTCCCTTTCCCCCCAGCACAGATTTCCAGATGTCCGCTATGACCTTCTCGACGTGCGTGCGGGGAGCCGCAGAGGTTCCCCCGGCGCCGGGATCGGGCACTCCCTCCGGCGCGGGGAGCGCAGTCCTGTCGACCTTCCCGTTCGGCAGCAGCGGGAGCGCCTGCAGCATCACGACCACCGATGGAACCATATACTCCGGGAGCATCCCCTTCAGGACCGACCGCAGCTCTCCGCCGGACCTGGGGTGTCCTTCCCCGGGAACGACATAAGCGACCAGGCGCCTGAAGCCCGCCACGTCCTCGCGGACGATGACAGCCGCGTCCCGGACTCCGGCGAGCGCGCCGAGAACGCTTTCTATCTCCCCCGGCTCGATACGGTATCCCCGGAGCTTCACCTGGCCATCCATGCGGCCCAGAAACTCGATGGTCCCGTCCGAAAGCAAACGCCCTATATCGCCGGTACGATAGAGACGGGCGCCGGGATCATCCGAGAACGGGTCCTTCACAAAGCGTTCCTGCGTAAGTTCTGCCCGCCCGAGATAGCCGCGGGCCACGCCGCCGCCCCCGATATATATTTCACCCTTCACTCCCACGGGAACAAGCTGACGATTCCGATCGAGAACATAGACGCGTTTGCCCGTCAACGGACGGCCGATCGTCTGAGGGCCGTCCGGAGCCCGCAACGCGAACGTCGAATAGGTCGTGTCCTCCGACGGGCCGTAGAGATCATACACTTTGCGCACAAATCCCAGGCCGTAGATGCGCCGCACGAGCGCCTGCGTCAGCGGCTCGCCCGCGAGGTTGACGGTTCTCACCGACGGCGGAACCCCGTCGATGCGCAGCAGTTCGTTCATCGCCGAAGGGACGGTGTTCAACAGCGTGATCTCCTTCGCCGCGCGCAGGGCAGGGAGCTGCAGGACGTTCTCGGCCAGAACGACCTTTCCCCCCAGACTCAACGGGACAAAGATCTCGAATATCGAGAGGTCGAAACACACCGACGTCGAGGCAAGCACCCCGTCAAGTTCTTCCGGGCTGTAGACTCCCCGTGCCCATTCGATCAGCACCGTCGTGTGCCGGTGTTCAATCGCCACCGCTTTCGGCCTGCCGGCGGAGCCCGACGTGTAAATGATGTACGCAAGGCTCCCGCCTGTCGCCGCGCATGCGGGGTTCCCGCTTTCTTCCGTCCGGAGCAGAGGATCATCCGCCTCGACAGAGAGAACCTGCACAGCCGGAGTGCGCGCCAGGAAGGGAAAACGATCGCGCGCGCGGGCCTGTGTCAGGACGAGCGCCGCCCCGGAATCGCTGACGAGGAACGCATTCCTCTCAGGCGGATAGGAAGGATCCAGCGCGACGAACGCGCCGCCGGCCTTGCTCACGGCCAGGAGGGCCACGATCAGAGCGGTCGACCGTTCCATGCAGACGGCGACCATGACCTCCGGCCCGACCCCGTGGCGCTGCAGATAGTGCGCCAGGCGGTTGGCCCGCTCATTCAATTCAGCGTACGACACACGGTCGGATTCCCAGACGAGCGCGGTCTTAGCGGGCGCCAGCGCCGCCTGTGATTCGAAGAACCGGTGGAGGCATTCGCCGGCAACAGGGGCGGCATCCGGGCGATTCCACTCCCTCAACACCTGATGACGCTCGTGCGGGGTGAGTATCGAGTATTCCGAGATCCGCCTCCCCGCACTTTCGAGCACTTCATCCAGCAGCATCCCGTAGTGCCGGGCCATCCGCACGACGGTGGCGTGCTCAAAGAGATCCGTGTCATATTCCAGCAGCCCTTCGCCCTGGTCTCCGGTCTCCGTAATCGACATCGTCAGGTCAAATTTCGCCGTCCCGGTGTCGATCTCCTCCTTCGTCGCCCGCACTCCCGTTACGTTCATGGCGGGAGCCGGGGTGTTCTGAAGGACGAACAACGTCTGAAAGACCGGGGTCCGGCTGAGCGACCTCTCGGGCTGCACCTCCTCCACGATTTTCTCGAACGGCACCTCCTGATGTTCATACGCCCCGAGCGCCCGGGCGCGGACACGCTTGAGCAGCTCCTGAAACGTCGGCCTGCCGCCGCAGTCGACCCGGATGGGGAGCGTGTTCACGAACAACCCGATCAGTTCCTCCGTCTCAACCCGCGTCCTCCCGGCAATCGGCGTCCCGATGATGACCTCGTCCTGGTCGCTGTAACGGTGCAGCAGCACGCCGTAGGCCGCGAGCAGCGTCATAAAGAGTGTGCACCCCTCCCTGCGGCTCAGCGATTTCAACCCCTCGATCACCTCCCTGCGCACCACGAACCTGTACGTCGCGCCAAGCGACCGTCTCGTCCCCGGCCGCTGATGGTCGGTGCTCAGATCCAGCACCGGCAACGCTCCCCCCAGTTCGGTGCGCCAGTACCGCATCTGCTCGGCAAGGAACTCCCCCTGAAGCCGCTCCCGCTGCCACACGGCAAAGTCGGCATACTGAACCGGCAGATCGTTCAACGGGCTCGCCCGCCCGGCGGCGAACGCTCCGTACAATTCCCCCATCTCCCTGACAAAAATCCCCACCGACCACCCGTCTGAGACAATATGGTGCATCACGATCAACAGCAGCTGGTCTTCCTCCCCCAGGCGCAGCAGCAGAACGCGCACCAGCGGCCCCGCCGTCAGGTCGAACGGACGGCGGGCCTCTTCATCCACTCTGCGCCTCCCCGTTTCTTCCCGATCCCTGGCACTGCTCCCCGGCACCTCCTCGACACGAAACACATCGTGCGGATTCTCCGTCAGCGTAAGCACCGGCTCCCCCTCCCCCGCGATCACCGCCGTCAGAATCTGGTGCCTCCGCACAATCTCACCGACGCACCGCTCCACAACGGAGGGCTCCAGCCTCCCCCGGATCCTGTACAGTCGCGGGATATTATACGCGGCGCTCCCGCGCTCAAGGCGGTCCAGAAACCAGAGCCGCTGCTGCGCGAACGACGGCACCAGGGCCGAATCCTGGCGGTCACGCCGGGGGATTGGGCGCCCGGAGGGCGTGCCTCCGGGACCTGTGGGTGGCGGAATTCCCATCACGCGCTCTTCCGGTGCCTGATGGATCGTCCATGTGCCGGACGGGCGGCGGTCACGCTCTGAACACCAGCGGGCTCGAACCTTTGACCACGTTCCGCGTGTCAACAATGGGGATATTGAGTCCGGTCAGGTCCATTGTCTTGTACTCATCGTGGGGCGTGGAGATCAGTATCAGATCGAATCCCTTCCCGACCGGCACGGATTTCCTCCCCGCGTAGTTGGAGAATTCACGCGACGGACGGATCACGGGGATGTACGGATCGTTGTAGCTGACCACGGCACCGCGCTCCTCCAGCTTCTGCATCAGATGGTACGAAGGCGACTCGCGGTCATCGTCAACGTTCGCCTTGTATGCCAGTCCGAGCATCAGAATCTTTGCCCCCTTCAGGGGCTTCCCGAGCGTGTTGAGCGCCTCCATGACGCAGTGCACGACGAAGTCGGGCATCCCCGCGTTGATTTCACCGGCCAGCTCGATGNNCGATCGGGATGCAGTGTCCGCCGAGTCCCGGCCCGGGATAAAACGGCATGTAACCGAACGGCTTGCTCTTGGCGGCCTCGATCACTTCCCACACGTCGATCCCCATGCGCATGAACGTCGTCTTGAGCTCATTGACAAGGGCGATGTTGACCGCCCTGAACGTGTTCTCCACCAGTTTCGTCGCCTCCGCGGCCTGCGTCGAGGAGACGGGGACCGTGCGGACGACAATCTGCTGATAGACCTTTTCCGCGACCGCAAGACCTTCCGGCGAGGTCGAGCCGACCACTTTGGGGATCGATTCCGTCGTATAGTCCGTCCGGCTGGGATCCTCACGTTCGGGAGAAAACGCGACGTAGAAATCCCTGTCGACCTTCAGGCCCGTACGCTCGAGGATCGGGACCATCACTTCGACAGTCGTTCCGGGGTACGTCGTTGATTCGAGGACGATGAGCTGGTCCTTCCGGACATACGGCGCGATCGCTTCGCACGTGGAGACGATGAACGTCATGTCCGGTTCGCGATTCTTGTTGAGGGGCGTGGGAACCGCGATCAGCAGCGCATCACAGTCCTTTGCCTTCGAGAAATCCGTCGTCGCCTTCAGGAGCCCCGACGCCGACGCCCGGGAAACCCGCGACGCCGGAATGTGCTTGATGTACGATGCTCCCTTCAGAAGCGATCCGGTCTTCTTTTCGTCGATATCCAGACCGATGACATGGAATCCCTTCTCCACGAAACACAGGAGCAGGGGGAGGCCTACGTAGCCGAGACCGATGACGCCGATCACGGCCTGCTTTTGGTCGATTTTGGACAGAAGTGTTGAGTTCATTGTTCCTTCGGTTGTCGCTTGAGTGAGAGTTGTTGTTTGATGGTGCGATAGGCACCCCGCGCAGCGTGAACTATGAGCTTCTTTTTCGACGGGTCTTCGCCGTTGGTTTCTTCCTTCTTTCCGTAGGCGGTCGTATGGAACCCGTATTTGTCCCCTCCGTAGAAACCTCCGTAGGCCTTCTGCGCGTCGAATTTGCTCAGGAAGACGCCGAGGACTTTCCCCCCCGTGCCCACAACCTGTTCGACCGCCCTCTCGAGAGCCACCAGTCTCGTTTCGCCCCCCGAGACCACCAGCACCGCTCCGTCGACCATGACCGCAAGCGTCGCGGCATCGCTCACCGCCAGGATCGGCGACGTGTCGATCAGGACCCAGTCGTAGACCCGGTCAACCTCCTTGAGGAACCTCGCCATGTGCTTGGAGCCGAGGATCTCCGGGGCCTGCGTCGAGAGCTCCCCCGCGCAAATGACATCGAGGTGGCGGATGACGTTCGTGTGTATCACCTGCTGCATCGTCGCGTTCCCGGCGAGAAGCTCGCCGAGCCCGGGCGAGACGTCAAAGCCGAGCACCGTGTGGACCTTCGGGCGGCGGAGATCGCCGTCGACGAGCAGCACCCTGCGCTCCGCCTGCGCGAAGGCGATGGCGAGGTTGATGATCGATGTCGTTTTCCCCTCCCCCGCATTCGGGCTCGTCACAACGATTCTCCTCGTCTGGCTCTCGGGGAGGGCATACTCCAGTTTCGACCGAAGGCGCCGGTATCCCTCCGCGGCCGGAGAAAACGGCTCGGTGAGCGCGACGAGGAAACGATGGTCGCCTTTCCCTCCCTGAGACAGCGTCAGAGGAAGAGGCACCTCCGGCGTCCTGCCTTCGAGCCTGCCGACAAAGGAAAGGACCGCGTAGCCCCGCTGCTTCAGGCCGTCAGGCGTGTTGATGCGAATATCAAGGTATTCCCGCACGAGCACGATGCCGACGCCGATGGTGAACCCGAAGAGGGCTCCCAGCAAGAGGTTGATGGACAGGACGGGCGAAACGGGCAAGAACGGCACCGACGCCTTGTCGATCACGCCGACGTTGGCGAATTCCGATTTCTCCACAATCGAGATCTGGTTGAACTTCTCATCGACCACCATGTACAGCTTCTCGGCGCTCATCCTGTTGCGCTGAAGCTTGGCGAGCTCGATGCTCTTCTGGGGAATCTGGCCGAATTCGCTCTCGTACTGGCGTATCACATTGTTGAGGGCGGATTTTTTCGACTGCAGGGCCTGGATTTCCATCTGGGTCTCGAATATCTTCTGCCTCGCCTGCGTCAGATACCCCGCAGGGTCGGCCTGCATCGAGCCCACCTCACCCGATGCCCCCCCCTGAAGAAAGGTCGACGCACGCTCGTCGAGCTTCTTCTGCAGGTTGTTGATCTGGCCTTCAATCTCCTTCAGTTTCTGCGCATACACTTCTTTCCCCACGGCAGTGAGATCCTGATTCATCAACACGTCTCTCTGCACCTGGAGATTCGCCAGTTGTTCCTGAATCCGCTTGATGTACGGGTCGTTCGCCTGCTTCATGACCTTCGCGGCTTCGCGCTCCTGCTCGGGGAGCCGCTCCTGGTACGTCGTGAGTGTCTTGGAGAGAGACTCTATGTCGATATCCACGGCGTCCCGGTTTGCCTCCAGCTGGGAGAGCTGCTGCGTCACCCTGCTCGCCTGGGCATCCAGGGACACGACACCGGACGCCTCCATGTACCTCTTCAACTCGCTCTCCGCCGATTCGAGCCCCTGTTTCTTCGCCGCGAGCTGATTCTGGAGGAATTCCCGGAGGGATTTCGACCGGGTCTTGGTGATGCTCAGCTCGTGCTCCTGGAACACGTCCGCGTACGTGTTGGCAAGGACCGCGCTTTCCCGGGGGTCCGAGCTCTTTGCCAGGATGCGGATGACATCGGATTCGCGCTCCGGGACGAAATCCATCGCCCGGGAGAGCCTCGTGGCGACCGTCGACTGAGCCGCCAGGGCGTTCTGATCCCCGGCGGACCCCCCCGTCTTCACAATGGGCATCGCAGCCTGTTTTGCATCGTCGAGGAACGGACTCTCGAGGAGGACCTTGGCCACGGCCTCCGCGAGCAGCCGGGATTTCAGGATCGCCAGCTCGTTTGTGATCTTGCTGTCAGCGACCTCCCTGGTGGTTTCACCGATCGACACGCCACCCGCCTGCTGTTTGAGATTGACAAGCACGAGGGAGCTCGATTCATAGACCGGTTTTGAGACGAAGGTGTACACGGCCATCGCGAATACGGCAACGCCGAAGGAAATGAGTATCGTCATTTTCCCGCGGAGCAGAGTCGACACGTAGTCCTGAATCGTCGACTCCGGACCGGAATCACTCATCAGCCCGTCGTATGGATCGCCAGTCGCTGTTTTCATAACACACTTCCCGTTGTAATGTGGTATTCGTGTTTCGTTAGTTGCGCGCGCACCCTATTTCGGGCGTGTGTACTGGTAGACCGTCGCGACCGAAACGGTAATGACCGCGACCGACGTCACGACGCCGATGATGTCGCGAATGCCCACCCATGACGTTTGATCGATCATGATCGTGTCCCCGGGCTGCAGGATGAGATTCGCCTCGTTGACCCGGTACAGGTCGTGAAGATCCACCACATACTGTCCCCTGGAGATGCCAACGTCAGTTTTCAGGAAGCGTGTCACGCGCACCTGGCTCATGTCGGCGTCCGCGATCGGACCCCCCGCAAGCGAGATGAGCTGCACCAGGTCCGTCGTGATGGAAATCTCGTAGCGGCCCGGGTGGGTGATGTACCCCCAGACGTTCACCTGCATCGTCAGCTCGCCCGGCTTCGCCAGCGTATAATACGCCGGCGTTGCGGACGGCGGCGGGGTTATGGCAACCCCGTGCTCAAGCAGTTGGGCGCTGCCCCCGGAAGGCGTCAGGAGGAGCAGGCATGCCAGGGCGATGAGCCCTGAGGCGGCCTCGCAGAGTTTTTTCATGGTCTCGTGGTGTCCCTTGCTGGTGTGTTCTTCGCCCGACTGCCCCTCCGGGCACACCGGGGGGGAGTCGAGAATAAGCAAATACCCCCCCAACGCGTTTACATTGGTGGGGGTATTTGGGAAAACTACAGAACGTAAGGTGATACTACTATTTCAGGAGCACCATCTTTTTCAGGTCGCTTTTGTTGACCCCCTGCAGCCTGTAGAAATACACGCCGCTGGCAAGCTGCGAGCCGTTGAGAGTCATCCGGTAGTACTTCCCCGTTTCGGCAATGCCGTCGAAGAGCGTCGACACCACCTGTCCGATCATGTTGTAGATCTTCAGGGTCGTGTGGCCCGTCGTCGCGACAGTGAACTGTATCTCGGTCGCGGGGTTGAAGGGGTTCGGGTAATTCTGCGACAGGGCAAAAACAGCGGGCGCGGCCGCCACTGCGACGGCGGCGGCTCCGCCGCTGACCGATTCGCTCAGGTGGATCTGGCCGTCGAGATCGACCTGCCGTATCCGGTATTCGAGCGAGCTCGACTTGGGCGGATTGTCCACATAGGAGTACTGCTGCTCTGCGAGCGTCGTCCCGTGCCCCGGGATGAAGCTGTTGGGAACATCAGCGAACACCTGGTCAGCCGCAACCCGGCGCTGGACATAGAAGCCGAAATTGTTCGTTTCGCTGACGGTCATCCAGGACAGGCGGACACCCGCGCTGTTCTGGCTCGGTGCCACGGTGAACGACGCGAGCGTGATCGGAAGCGGCGCATCCGTCAGCGTGTTCGTGTGATTCCCCGAGGTGGACACGTTGTTGATATTGACAAGCGTCCCGCCTATCACGCTGGCGGTGGGACTGACGACCCACCCGATGCTTGCGTGCAGGATCGGAAACGCGACCGTATTGGTGATTCTGAACCGGCCCACACGCACAGCGGTCGTCGTGACATTGTCAGACCCGATGCTCGAAGCTGCTACCAGGTGGGGTATGACTGTTGCGCCAACATCCCCGTCGTGGGCCGAGATACCGACCCCCCCAGCCGGGGCATTATTCAGTGCCGTCGTCCCGGCAATATAACTGAAGCCGAGCGTCCCGGTCCCCGCGATGGCCGTATTGTACGAGAGGACGATCTGGTACGACGTAATAACGATCGTCCCGGACGTGCTCGCGATCCAGACTTCGAACTCATATCCCGATCCCGTGAGCGCGTCGTTCTGCAGCGTCAGCGTGTACTGTGCGGACGCGAACGAACTCAGCGCCAGAAGAGCGGCCACAACAACAAGCAGTCTTTTCACCATTACTTCCTCCATGAATTGGATGTACGAATCACGATTTTACTTGCTTGCGCCCAGCTTCGTCGCCGCCCGCACGGTCGCAGGCACTTGGGACGACTGGAATATGTTCAGACCGACCGGGTTATAGTCCAGGACGTTCACGACCCCGTTCATGTCATGATCTCCGCTCAGGTATCCCGTTTGGAAGATCTGCAATCCGACCGCATTGTAGTCGAGCACGTTGATGACGTTATCCCCGTTGCTGTTCCCGGCATACAAGCCGAAGACCCCGCCCCCCAGGCTCGCCATCGGGTTCGTCCCGAATGCCTTTGCCTGTCCCGTCGTGAAATCATAACGGGGGCTGTTGTTGTCGAGCGCCAGAGGCGCGGCACTCATGATCGGCAGGTGATTGCGGTGACGGACGACGACGTAATAATTCCCCGCGTCGATTCCGGAAAACACAACCGGAGCAAGCCCCGCGATATCGGTGATCGATCCGTCAAACTTCAGCCAGCCGGCCCGCGTGGCAAACGCGGTGCTCCCCGTGGTGCCGGTTCTCAGCTCCAGGAGGACCCAGTCCACGACGTCCGCCGGGAATGCCGTGACCTTCTCATTCCCCGCATAATTCCATGGCGCGGTATTGTACGGCTGGGCCGGCGGGATTGCGTTGATGTGCCGCAGCGTGGTGTCCATTGTCGCGCCCCTGTAGGCACCCTGGAGGAACGCCTTGGCATCGACGATCACACCCGGAGCGCCGTTCTGACTGATGTTGAGCGTCGCATTGGGACCCAGCTCGACCAGTTGAGGGATTTCATTGAGGTTTTGATCTTTGACGTCGGTTCCGGACAGCCAGAGCGTGTCAATCCCCGCCTGAGCGGCCCTGTACTGCATAACAAAAAGCGTCCCCACGTACGGGATGCTTCCCGACGGTCCGACTCCTCCCGTTCCCCCGTACAGAGTATCGAAGACCGTGACATGGTCGACGGGGTTCGAAGGCTCGAACGAGAAACCTTCAGTCTGATCGGAAGCCATCTTCATCTGGAAGAACGCCCCGGGGATCTCTCCCAGCTCGAGGGGAGCCCGGTTGGGGTTCCAGGCCAGCGTGGTCCTGGTTATCCGGACCTGTTCACCCGCAGGGACCATTGCCATCACCGCGAGGAAGACAGGGTCACCAACGGCCATCTTGTATCCGGCCGGCGTGACGGTCACATACGTGTTCGCGGCGTTGTCGAAGTAGCCGTTGGAGTCGACTGCGCCCTGGAAGTCCCCGCCATGGTTGGGGTATCCGGGAGGTTGATGACCCTGGAACCAGTTGTGGTTCGTATGGATGGTGTCCAGGGGCGTCGACGTGTTGCTGACGAACTTGCCCGATGTCACGGCCGTGCTGAAGACGTTAAAATCGACCTTGGACGAGCTGCATCCTGAAGATAACTGTATGCTCCAGTTCGACGGATCGACGAGCGTGTTTCCCTGGATGATGTTGGCCGCGGAGGCACGGAACACCGTGCCGCTTATTCTGATGTTGTACGAGTTGGCGTGGATGTCGTTCCCCACGATCGTGTTCCCGCGGGAGCTTATCAGCTCAACGCCGCACCCGTTTACGGATGTCTGTCCAGAGATCGTGTTGGCATGGATGAAATTGAAATCGGAATTGG
The DNA here is from genome assembly GCA_003154425.1 of Ignavibacteriota bacterium. Lineage (GTDB taxonomy): Bacteria > Bacteroidota > Ignavibacteria > UBA10030 > UBA6906 > Fen-1273. The sequence continues at coordinate 53,475 of PMDK01000085.1, read as the reverse complement.
TCAGTGTGATGCCGCTCCCGGTATTATTGTTGATGACGATATGCCGCAACTGGGCATTCGCCGTCGTGCCGGCAATCCCGTTCACGGCGTGCGTCAGGATGAACTGCTTTATCCTGATATTGGCCGCGGCCAGTGTCACGCAGTTGCCGGTCCCCCCTCCGTCGATGGTCGGGTAATTCCCGCCGGCTCCGATGAAGAGGACCTCTTTATTGATGACGACATGCTCGAAATACGTCCCCGTCTCGACATCAACCGTCCCCGGGGCGACGACCGCATCGATGGCCTCCTGGATCTTCCCTGTCCCGCTGGCGGTCGTCTCGTACACTCTGATCCCCGAGACCTTCACAGGGGAGACCGTGAGCGTGAATGACCCCACAGCCGGGCTACTGATCCCCAGGAATGTTAATGGCTTGCTGACCACCACAGCTTCACCCAGTGAATAGGACGGCCCCACCGTTATGGTGTCCCCGCTGACCGTGACCCCGGCGTTGACAGCCGCCTGGATCGATGCCCAGGGGGAGCCTGCCGGATGGGATATATTTGTAACCTGAGCGCTGGCAGTCCCGGCAGCAAACAGGACAAGCGCTGCAATTAACAGATGACCCGTTACAGCTTTTACCATGTCTTCACCCTCTGTAATTGTTTATGAAGTGTCTCTGTAATCTGGTCCGTTACGATCTCATCCATTCTTTCGCTTTCTTCCATGGAAGCGGCGTCCGCCTGACGTAAAAAAAACGGGACATCCTCCCGGGGCGCACCCCCGGCTCAACTCACAATTTACCTCTCACAGCGTCGTCCCGGTGTGCGCCAGGGCACTGCATCCCGGTCTTTCCCCCCGTCACTTGAGCATGAGCATTTTTCGCGTGTAATGCTCCCCGGTGCTCACGCTGAGACGCGCGAAGTACACTCCCGTCGCGACCTGGTTCCCTCCTCCTCCCCTTCCGTCCCAGACAAACCAGTACCGTCCCGGCTCCAGGACGCCGTCATGGAGCTTCTTCACTTCCTCGCCCAATGTGTTGTACACCACGAGGGTCACGTAGGCATTCCGGGGGATATCCACCGGGATCGTCGAACTAGGGTTAAACGGATTCGGGAAGTTGTACCCGATCGCAAATTCCCTGGGGACGACGGCATCCACGATCGTCCGGACGGCCGCGGGGCTTCCGACGACAACGCTGAATTTCGCCCTGTCGGTCGTCTGCGCAAACCGGTAGAGTGCCTGGGTTCGCAGGTTCACCGAGCGTGCGTTTCCCTCGTCGATGAGGAAGACATCGAATTGCGGCGGGACATCACCGATCCCCGTGAACGACAGCTCCGGGTTCCCCCGGGCCGTGGACGACACATCGAATTGCCATTGTCCCGCATCCTGAATGTCACCCCGGTAATCCGTGGCGAACGTGCTGAAGACAGGATCCCACTCCGGACGATTGAAATATACCGAGGGGATCTTCCCCGGAGTTCGCGGCTTCCGCATATCAAAGGAGTTCAAACCGGATCCGGCACCATGCACGACGCCGAACATCAGCGACCGGTCGGTGAACCCCTCCGCCTGCAGCGCGATCCCCACATTCCAGGTTCCGGGGGCCGGCGGGACGACCGTCCGGGACAACGACTGACTGTACGGGATCTTCAGAGAAGTCAGATTGGGCGTGTTGAAGCAGTAGTACCCCACATAGGGGTCGAACGATGTCGCCGCGATGAACGTCGTGCCGCCGGTCCAGATCCAGAGGCCGTCCGAAAAACCGACATTCGCGGCCTTAACCTGCGCCCATGGGATGGAGACGAGGAACGGGTTGGTGATGAGGTTCCAGTTCGCATGGAGTGGAATGGGCACGGCGCCGTTGGTGTCCAGCGGAGCGGTCGGAACCGTCGCGCTGAGGATCCAGGGACCCTTCTTCAGGAGCCAGAAAGCGCGCCCGGCGGAGAACACGAAATTCGCGCCGCCGTCATACGTGATGAAGTAATTGCTCGACGCTCCATTGTCCCAGATCATCTGCCAGTCCGTGCCGCCTGTTCCCGGCACGAGAGTTGACACCTGAGCACCGCTGGCGCCGGGGATCCCGACGATCCTGTAGTCCGCCGCGCTGTAATCCGCGGCGAGACTGTGCGTGGGGAATGCCACCGTGTCCTTCACGGTGTACGTCGCAGGATACACGGCGTTGGCGACCGTGAAGACCAGTCCCGACGAGTTCCCGCCGCCGGGAACGCTGTTGTGCACCAGGGCGTTTGTCGGTCCTGCTGCCACGGCCGCCCCGATGGTGATATTCGCGGTGATGCGCGTGGAGCTGTCGACGCTCGTGGAATTGAGTTTGATCCCGGCGTCAAACTGGACGGAGCTTACGCCGCTGATGAAGTTCGACCCCCGGAACACCACATTGAACGTCTGGAACCTCACGCCGCCTGCAGGCAGGATGGACGTCAGGACCGGCACCGGGTTGCTGATGGAGAACGCACCCGGCAGCGTGGCTGAACCGCCTCCCGGCGCCGGGTTTGTCACCCGGACATCGTGCGGACCGAGCGCCGCCGTCGCGCCAATGGAAATGTACACCGTCAGAGAGACCGAACTCAACGCCACCGTCGAGTCGACAGTAATGCCGGTGTCGGCGAAGCTCACCGTCGTCACGCCGCCGATCAGAAAGATTCCGTCCACCGTCAGCGCCAGTCTCTGCAACCGGTTCCCCCCGGAAGGATCAATCGTGGTCAGCTGGGGAGACGGATTGCTGACTGTAAAAGCATTGACGAGCGCTGCGGTCCCGCCTCCCGGAGGAGTGTTCGTGACAGTGACGGTATGCGCTCCGGTGGGTGCCGCCGCGGTGATCGTGAAATTCGCCGTAATCTGTGTCGCGCTGTCGACCGTCGTCCCGTTTATTGTAATGCCCGGACCCATGTTGACCAGAGTCACGCCGCTGATGAAGTTCGTCCCCTTGATGACAAGATTGGATGTCTGCAGCCTGGTGCCGCCCGCCAGCGAGATGCCGGTGATCGTCGGCACGGGGTTATTCCCCACCGTGAAGACAAGCGTTCCTGTCGCCGTCCCGCCGCCCGGGGGCGCATTGAAGACGACGACGTTCCGGGTCCCCTCGACAGCGGACGAGTCAATCCTTATCCGTTTCGTGAGCTGTGTCGGGCCATTGATCACCGTCGACAGAGGGAAGATGCTGTTCCCAAAATCCGCGTTCGTCACTCCCGCCAGGAATCCGGTCCCCGTGATGACAACATCAAGCGTCTCTCCCCTTCGTCCTCCGGGGGGGACGATCGACGTGGCGGTCGGGACGGGATTGGTCACGGCGAAGGAATTGCTCGTCCCTGTCTCCGTGCCACCCGTTCTTGTCGCGGTGATCGTGAAAGTTCCCGCCAGCGAAAAACCGATTGCCGGCGTGAAGACGCCGTTCTCGAACGGACCCGCCGTTCCGCCGCCGTCGCTGAGAGGTCCCGTCGCGGTAACGTTCGCGGATCCGGTGAAGCCTGTCACCGCGTTATTGCTCGAATCGCGCGCCGTGATCAGGATGACGAACGGAGTTCCCACGATCTGCGCGCCGATCGTCCCCCCGTGCTGGGCCTCGACGGTGAACCTCACAAGGGGCCCGGGGTTGTTTGTCAACGCAAACGTCGCCGGCGATCCGCCGGTAGAAACCGTCGCTGTGACGGAATAGGATCCCGCAATCGTGTTCGCAGTGAACGCCGAGGCGGTGGCAACCCCGTTGATCCCCGTTCTGGCGGTGTCCACCGCGCCCCGGAGGAATGTCCCCGAGGGCCCGCTCGTCGGCGCGTTAAACGTCACCAGGACGCCGCTCACGGGGTTTCCGATGCCGTCCTTGACAGTGGCAGACAGCCTCACCGCAAACTGCGTCCGTATCTGGGCAGACTGGGGGGTCCCGCCGGTCGCAGTGACGCCCGCGACCGCACCCGGGAGGTTCTTCAGCGAAAATGCCGCCGGCACTGCAACTCCGGAAACCGCGGCGCTCACCGTGTATGAGCCGGCGGTGTCATTGGCCGTGAACGGGTTCGCCGTCGCGACGCCGTTCGTATCCGTCACCGCGGTGTTCCCCCCCGCAAATGTGCCCGTCGCCCCCGCAACGGGAGGCGTGAACGTCACCGTGACGTTCCGGACAGGATTCCCCAGCGAGTCCCGCACCGTTGCCACCATTCTCCTGAGATAGGTGGTGAGGACCTGCGCGCTATCAGGCGTCCCGCCTGTCGCCGCGATGTTCGCCGCCGCCCCGGACATGTTCGTGAGCGTGAAATAGGCGGGGACTGCAATGCCTGTGACCCTGGCGCTGTCTCTGTACGTCCCGGCAACGCCGTTCGCCGTGAACACGGGCGCCGTCGCTACCCCCGATGTGTCTGTTTGAACGACTGGACTCGATCCCCCCGTGAACGTTCCGCTGGCGCCGGACCCCGGGGCCCCGAATTGGACGGGGACGACTCCCACGGGATTCCCGGCAGCGTCCCGCACCGTCGCCTGAAGATTTGTCCCGAATGCGGTCCTGATCTGCGTGCTCTGTCCCGATCCCGCGGTGGCTGTCACGCTCGCCGGACTTCCCGCAACGACATGGATCGTTCCCGAGAGGGTCGCGCTGAGCGCCCCGGAATCGGCGCGAACCTGAGCGGTCCCCTTCAGGTGCCCGGTCAGCACTGCGCTTCTCCCCCCGTTGGCGGGAACGAGGTCACCCCCCACGATCCCCCCCGTCACGCTCTGAACGCTCCAGCTCGCGATGACGTTGCGGATGAAGTTGCTGGCGTTATCACGCGCAATAGCATAGACGGTGACGCTGTTCCCCGAAGTGATGGTGGTGTCGGGGAGCACCACGCCTGTGCCGTTTGCGGCAGTCTCGACCCGTATTCTTGTCGGGGCGCCCGCCACAATGACCGTCAATGTGCCTGAGGCCACCGACGACAGCCCGGTGACCGTGGCATTGATCTGCGCGGTGCCGACCACTCCACCGGTGAATGTGGCGCTCCGTCTGTCCACGCTGGCGGCGAGATCCGTGGGGAGGACGCCCCCCGTGCGGTTCGAGAGTGACCATGTCGCCACCGTGTCGCTGATAAAATTGTCGTACGCATCGCGGCAGATTGAATACACGGTGATCGACGTGCCCGAGGAGACGTTCTGGGAGTTCAATACGACGCCGTTCCCATCGGCCTGATTCTCGACGCGCACCTTGCTGGGTGCAGCCGTCGTCACATTGAACGGAGTGCTGACGACAACTCCCGGCGTCGTTTGCACCGTGTTCCCGGTCGCGGTCAGCGTGTAGCCGATCCCCGCTTTGTTCAGGGAGATCCCGGTGAATATCGCCTGCGCGGACACGTTCACCGCCTGCGTGACCGTCCCGCGCAGCGTGTCACCTCCCGGGTTGGCCTGTACGGAGAGCGTGACTGACTGCGACGTCCCGGTGGCCGGATTTCCCCACTGATCCTGGAGTATTACCACCGGCTGCTGTGAGAGAGGAAGGCCTGCCGTCCCGCCCGTCGGCTGCGTGGCAAATACCAGCCTGCTGGCCACATCGTGGGAGACGGTGAACGCGGTGCTCGTCGCCGGTGTCAACCCCGTGCTTGACGCAGTCAGCGTCTTGGACCCGACAAGATTCACCGTCAGGTTCCCGAACGTTGCAACTCCCAGACCCGCGATCGTCTGCTGTGAGGTGTTCCCCGCGAGCGTTCCTGTCCCCGTCATCGTCAGCGTCACGGTGACGCCGCCCGTCGTGAGACTGTTCCCGAGCGAATCCTGGAGCTGCACGGTCACCTGCGGACTTATCTGGGCGCCCGCAACGACGTTTGTCGGCTGCTGGACGAACGCGAGCCTCGAAGCGCTTCCGGCAACCACCGCGACCGCGGGACTCACGCTGGAGGCTACGCCCGGGGCCGTGACGTCAGAGCCGGTGACCGTCTGACTCCCCGCGGTCTTGAGCGTGACGCTGAACGTCCGCGTCCCGGCCGCCAGCGCGGCATTGGCCGGAAGCGTCGCGTTCACGTCGCTCGAAGCAATATGCACAACGTCCGTCGCCGTGCCGACCACGTTCCAGTTCGCGTCGACGCCGTTAACCGTCACGCTGAACGGCGTCCCGGCCGTCTGCGCAGCCGGCGTCCCTGTCTTCCCCGTCGGCGTCCCCGGCGCCGCAACCTCGCCCGGCAGCAGGAGCTGTAGTTTCACAATCGCCCCCGCGTTGACGGTCACCGACGGGCTCGTGTTCGGCGTGATCACGCCGTTCGTGACATCCGATGCCGTCACGGTCGCGTTTCCCACGGTGTTGAGCGTGAGTATCAATGTCTGTGTCCCCGCCGAGAGCGCTGCATCCGGCGGTGGAACCCCGTTCCCATCGGTCGTGACGATGTGCACGACGTCCGCCGCGGTGTTCACCAGATTCCAGTTCGCATCGACGCCGTTGACCGTGACCGTAAAGGCGATCCCCGCGGTGCGCGCCGTCGGTACTCCCGTTTTTCCCGTCCCCGAGCCGGGCGAAGCCACTTCTCCCGGCATCAGGAGCTGCAGCTTCGCAAAAGCCCCGTGGACGACGGACGTGGAGGGACTCGTGTTGGACGTAATGGTCCCGTTCGAGACATCAGAAGCGGTGACGGTCTGATTCCCCGCCGCCCTGAGCGTCACGGTGAATGTCTGGGTACCCGCAACGAGTGCGGTATTGGCCGGGAGCGTCGCGTTGGCGTCGCTCGATGCGATGTGGACAATGTCTGCCGCCGTGTTCACCAGGTTCCAGTTTGCATCGACACCGTTCACGGTCACCTGGAAAAGGGACCCGGCCGTCTGTACCGCCGGCGCGCCTGTCTTCCCCGTCAGCGTCCCCGGCGCCGCCGCCTCGCCCGGCATCAGGAGCTGGAGTTTCGCAAAAGCGCCGTGGTTCACCGTCGCGAACGGACTCGTGTTCGACGCGATCGTCCCGTTGGTGACGTCCGATGCCGTCACCGTTGCGCTCCCCGCCGTAGCAAACGTGACGCTGAACGTCCTGGTCCCCGCCGCGAGCGCGGCATTGGCCGGGAGCGTCGCGTTGACGTCGCTCGTTGCGATGTGGATAACGTCTGTCGCCGTGCCGACCACGTTCCAGTTCGCGTCGACACCGTTCACCGTCACCGTGAACGGCGTCCCCGCCGTCTGCACCGTCGGGGCGCCCGTCTTCCCCGTCGGCGTTCCCGGAGCCGCTACCTCACCCGGCATCAGGAGCTGCAGCTTCACCATTGACCCCGCACTCACGGTCACCGACGGGCTCACGTTCGATGCGATCACGCCGTTGGTGACGTCCGATGCCGTCACGGTCGCGCTCCCCACGGTGTTGAGCGTGGCGCTGAACGTCTGCGTCCCCGAGGCGAGCGCGGCATTGGCCGGGAGCGTCGCGTTCACGTCGCTCGAGGCGATGTGCACAATGTCCGTCGCCGCGTTGTCCAGATTCCAGCTCGCATCAACAGCGTTTACCGTCACATTGAACGGCGACCCGGCTCCCTGAGCAGCCGGCGATCCCGTCTTCCCCGTCACTGAACCGGGGGATGCCACCTCTCCCGGCATAAGGAGCTGGAGCTTTACAAATGCGCCGTGGTTCACTGTCGTGGACGGACTCACGTTTGACGTGATCGCGCCGTTCGTAACGTCCGATGCCCCCACGGTCGCGCTCCCCGCCGTCCTGGCGGTGACACTGAACGTCCTGGTCCCCGCCGCGAGTGCGGCATTGGCCGGGAGCGTCGCGTTCACGTCGCTCGATGCGATGTGTACAATGTCCGTCGCCGTGTTCACCACGTTCCAGTTCGCGTCGACACCGTTCACCGTCACCGTAAACGGCGTCCCGGCTGTCTGCGCCGTCGGGGCACCCGTCTTCCCCGTCGGCGTTCCCGGAGCCGCTACCTCGCCCGGCATAAGGAGCTGAAGCTTTACAAGTCCTCCCGCATTCACGGTCACCGACGGGCTCACGTTTCCCGTGATCGTGCCGTTCGTGACGTCCGATGCCCCCACGGTCGCACTCCCCACCGTGTTGAGCGTGACGCTGAATGTCCTTGTCCCCGAGGCGAGCGCGGCATTGGCCGGGAGCGTCGCGTTCACGTCGCTCGCTGTGATCTGCACAACGTCCGTCGCCGTGTTTACCACGTTCCAGTTCGCGTCGACACCGTTCACCGTTACATTGAACGGCGACCCGGCTCCCTGGGCAGCCGGTGCTCCCGTCTTCCCCGTCCCCGAACCGGGGGATGCCACCTCTCCCGGCATAAGGAGCTGGAGCTTCGCAAAAACGCCATGGTTCACTGTCGTGGTCGGACTCACGTTCGACGTGATCGTCCCGTTGGTGACGTCCGATGCCGTCACGGTCGCGCTCCCAGCCGTAGCAAACGTGACGTTGAATGTCCTCGTCCCCGCTACGAGTGCGGCATTGGCCGGGGGCGTCGCGTTCACATCGCTCGAGGCGATGCGGATAACGTCTGTCGCCGAGTTCACCACGTTCCAGTTTGCGTCGACACCGTTCACCGTCACAGTGAACGCCGTCCCCGCCGTCTGCGCCGTCGGGGCTCCCGTCTTCCCCGTGGGCGTTCCCGGAGCCGCTACCTCACCCGGCATAAGGAGCTGAAGCTTTACAAGTCCTCCCGCATTCACGGTCACCGACGGGCTCACGTTCGATGTGATCCCGTTGTTCGTGACGTCCGATGCCCCCACGGTCGCACTCCCCACCGTGTTGAGCGTGACGCTGAATGTCCTTGTCCCCGAGGCGAGCGCGGCATTGGCCGGGAGCGTCGCGTTCACGTCGCTCGATGTGATCTGCACGACGTCGGTGGATGAAACCACGTTCCAGTTCGCATCGACAGCGTTCACCGTCACATTGAACGGCGACCCGGCCGCCCGCGCCGTCGGCACCCCCGTCTTCCCCGTCGGTGTTCCCGGCGCCGCCACCTCTCCCGGCATCAGGATCTGCAGCTTCGTGAGCGTCCCCGCACCGACACTCACCGAGGGGCTCGTGCTCGACGTGATCCCGTTGTTCGTGACGTCCGATGCCCCCACGGTCGCGTTCCCCACCGTTTTGAGCGTCACGCTGAACGTCTGCGTCCCCGCCGCGAGCGCAGCATTGGCAGGGAGCGTCGCGTTCACGTCGCTCGACGTGATCTGCACGACGTCGGTGGATGAAACCACGTTCCAGTTCGCATCGACACCGTTCACAGTCACATTGAACGGCGACCCCGCCGTCCGCGCCGTCGGCGCGCCTGTCTTTCCCGTCGTCGTGCCCGGCGCCGCAACTTCTCCCGGCATCAGGATCTGCAGCTTCGTCAGCGTCCCCGCACTGACACTCACCGAGGGGCTCGTGTTCGCCGTGATCGTGCCGTTCGTGACGTCCGAAGCGGTCACGGTCGCGCTCCCCACCGTGTTGAGCGTGACGCTGAATGTCCTCGTCCCCGACGCCAGATTGTTATTGGCCGGGAGCGTTGCGTTCACGTCGCTCGAGGCGATGTGAATAGCGTCCGTCGCTGTGTTCACCAGGTTCCAGTTCGCATCGACACCGTTCACCGTCACAGTGAACGGCGTCCCCGCTCCCTGAGCATTCGGTGATCCCGTTCTTCCCGACACCGAGCCGGGGGATGCAACCTCTCCCGGCACCAGGATCTGCAGCTTGCTGAAAGTCCCATGGCTGACTGTCGTGGACGGGCTCACGTTCGATGCGATCGCGCCGTTGGAGACGTCCGATGCCGTCACGGTTGAGCTCCCCGCCGTGTTGAGCGTGACGCTGAACGTCTTCGTCCCGCCCACCAGCGCGGCATTGGCCGGGAGCGTTGCATTCACGTCGCTCGAGACGATGTGCACAATGTCGCTGGAAGAGACCACGTTCCAGTTCGCGTCGACACCGTTCACACTCACAGTGAACGGCGTCCCCGCCGTCTGCGCCGTCGGTGCACCTGTCTTCCCCGTCCCCGAACCGGGCGATGCCACCTCTCCCGGCATCAGGATCTGCAGCTTCGTCAGCGTCCCCGCACTGACACTCACCGAAGGGGTCGTATTCGGAGTGACCGCGGGGGTCGTGACGTCCGATGCCGTCACGGTCGCGCTTCCCGCCGTGTTCAGCGTGACGTTGAATGTCCTTGTCCCCGACGAAAGCGTGTTATTGGCCGGGAGCGTTGCATTCACGTCACTCGAGGCGATGTGCACAACGTCCGTCGCCGCGTTCACCACGTTCCAGTTAGCGTCGACACCGTTCACAGTCACAGTGAACTGCGTTCCCGCCGTCCGCGCCGTCGGCGCGCCTGTCTTTCCCGTCGTCGTTCCCGGCGCCGCGGTCTCTCCCGGCATCAGGAGCTGGAGCTTCACCAATGCTCCCGCGTTCACGGCCACCGATGCGCTCGTATTCGGAGTGACCGCGGGGGTCGTGACGTCCGATGCAGTTACTGTCGCGCTCCCTGCCGTGTTGAGCGTCATGCTGAACGTTTGCGACCCTGCCGAAAGCACGGGGTCGGGCGGGAGGTCAGCGTTCACGTCGCTCGATGAGATCTGCACAATGTCGGTGGATGGCACCACGTTCCAGAGCGCATCGACTGCGTTCACGGTCACCGTAAACGGCGTCCCGGCTGTCTGCGCCGTGGGCGTGCCTGTCTTCCCCGGCGAAACGCCGGGTGTTGCTGTTTCTCCCGGGAGAATTACCTGGAGCTGCGTTTGCGAATGGGCGAGTGCACCGCAGAAGATGCAGAGAGCAAAAAATCCGGAAAATCGAAACACGTTCCTCATAACACCGTCAAAGATCAAGGATTCTTGAGTTGTGATTGCATTTCCCCGGACAGAAGGGGGGCCAAGGCCAGCAACGAGCCCGGTCCCCTGGGGTAACCATCACGCGAACAGCGCAGCCTACAGCTCACATCAACGAAACAGTCTCATACGAGAGCCCGTCGCTCACACTACGGGCGCCCGGGAGGCATCGGGAATGCCGAAGGAACCGCCGCCGGACCAGGCCCGCTCCCCTTTGAAAGGAGCACCGCCGCCAGCACACCCCCGAGAACAACCGCGCCTCCCGCAACCCAGATGTACGTACTTATCCCGCTGGGGGCGGCACCCCCCTCTTCCACCCCAACGTCGAAAAAGCAATCTTCGCCGGGAAGACCATTGGGAAACTCGTCAGAGAGCACCCAGGTAATCCGCTTTCCTTCTCCTGCGGGGACGGCAGACCCCACATCACCGAAGACCCTTACGGGAGAATAGACGTACGCCTTGTCGAATCGACGCCTCAGCTGTATCGAGACTTTATAGACCTGATCCACCGGAGCAACGATATCGTAGAAGATTTCCACGACGACGCCGTGCACCTTGAACCCCACATTCTTCGCAGCCGGTCCATCAGCCCCCCACATACGCTGCACAGGGAGGCAGTCGCATAGCAACGCCCCGACGAGGAGGTAGTGCAGAGGCCGAAAGCGGCTGTGAAATGTCTGCAAAAAGTTCATCGGGGGTCCTGATTCTGTTACATGGGTGACTGGAAAGAACGACAGTACTTTCCCGCGTTACATTCAATGTGCGGAAAGATGCATCGTTCCGCCGTGTCCGCTCTCACAAACCTCTTTGAGGTGACGATTGTGACGGCGATCAAAGCCCTTACGGTGACGGGCATGTCGCCCTCACATCACTTGATATTCAGTATTTAATAGTAGAGAAAAAAATGCGAAATAGCAAAGGCTTGCCGCGAACCGCACATTGGATATCCTCATGATGCAGGAAAGTCCGACTCCCTGCAATTTCTATCAGTTTGGAGCTTTTAGATGTGAAGCGGAAGATATTGACGCGTGTTCTGCGTGGGAGGAACTACGACTCGACTACGAGGAAGGAACACGAAAATGTGGAAAGCAGGTGAGAGAAATGAAAGGGGGGCTCACTTCAACAACAGCATCCGTTTCCCATCCTGGAACGATCCCATCCTGATGAGAACAAAGTACGTCCCACTTGACAGCCCCTGCCCGGAGAATGCAACCCGGTAGTCTCCGGCCTGCTGGTGCATGTCGACGAGCGTAGCCACTTCCTTCCCCAGCATGTCGAACACCCTCAGGGTGACGTCGCTGGGAGCCGGCACAGTATAGGAAATCACCGTAAAAGGATTGAACGGGTTCGGAAAGTTCTGGTGGAGAACGAAATCCGCCGCGTTCCCGGGGGCGACTGAGAGGGGAGGGGTTACATATGCGCCGATCGCCCCGTTGGCGACATCAGACGCTCCGACGGTTGCATTTCCAGCCTTGTTGAGCGTGAGAACGAGCGATCGTGTCCCTGACGAGAGAGGAGCATCCGGAGGAAGCACCGCGCTGCCATCGCTCGAGGCGATATGGATGATGTCATTCGCCGTGCTCACCACGTTCCAGGCCGCATCGACCCCGTTGACCGTCACGGTGAACGGCGTCCCGGCTGTCTGGGCCGCCGGCGCGCCAGATTTGCCCGCCGGCGTCCCGGGGGCCGGTGCCTCCCCCGGCAGCAGGATCTGCAGCCTCACCAGTCCGCTCGCACCCACACCGAAGGGCGGGCTCGCGTTCTGCGCGATCGCGCCGTTCGTGGCATCCGAAGCCGTCACGGTGGCGTTTCCCGCCGTCCTGAGCGTGACGGCGAGCGTCCGGGTCCCGGCGGCGAGCGCGGCATTGGCCGGGAGCGTCGCATTCCCGTCGCTCGATGAAATATGGACCAGGTCCGCCGCGGTGTTCACCAGGTTCCAGTTCCCATCGACCCCGTTGACCGTCACAGTGAACTGCGTCCCGGCCGTCTGGGCCGCCGGCGTCCCCGTCTTCCCCGCCGGCGTCCCCGGGGCCGCCGCCTCTCCGGGGAGGAGGAGCTGCAGCCTCGCCAGACCGCCCGCGTTCACGACGAAGGGCGGGCTCGCGTTCTGAGCGATCGCGCCGTTTGTGACATTCGAAGCCGTCACGGTCGCACTCCCCGCCGTCCTGAGCGTGATGGTGAGCTTCCGGGTTCCGGCCGCGAGCGCGGCATTCGCCGGGAGCGTCGCATTCCCGTCGCTCGAGGCAATATGGACTACGTCCGCCGCGGTGTTCACCAGGTTCCAGTTCGCATCGACCCCGTTGACCGTCACGGTGAACGGCGTCCCGGCTGTCTGGGCCGCCGGCGTGCCGGTCTTCCCCGCCGGTGTCCCGGGTGCCGCCGTCTCTCCGGGGAGGAGAATCTGGAGTTTTGAGAGGATATTCGGGATAGTGCTTGAGAGGACAACGACGTTCGCGCTCAATGTCGCATCGCCCCCGGGCCCCGACAGCGTCAACGTAAACGTCTTGCTCGCCTGAACCTGAACGCTCGTGGTGCCGCTCGTCGGCACAGCCCCGACCCCCTGATCGATCGCGGCGGATGTGGCATTCTGGGATGTCCATGTCAGCGTCGCGGCACCACCCCCTGCCGGCAGCGTGTCAGGGTGCACCAGCAGCGAGCCCGTCGGCGGTGATGCGGCGGCCTGGCCCACGAGGAGAACAAATGCCCCGAATTGCGGCTCCTCAAACGGACCGGAGGCGGGGCTCCCCACCGGTGCTGCAGCGCTCCTCCCTGTCATCAGGAGAGTAACCGCCCCCCCCGTGTAGGTGCCCGACGCCACGGGGGTCGAGTAATAATTCAGGGCGTCCTGAATCTGGAACTGGTCGCCCGAGGAGAGAACCCCCGACAGGTCAAGGCTGACAGATGCGGAACCACTCCAGTTCAGGACGGTGATGTTCGCCCTCCGGGGCTCGTATTTGTTCGGCCGTATCACGACGTCGGTCGTCCTGGCACTGGGCCAGCCCGCATAAAACGTGTTGGGCTGCTGAGTGACATTCGTTGAGCCGACAAAGACGTTTCCGGAGAGAGTCCCCGTTCCCTCAAAATCCAGCGCCAGCCCCTGATTGGTCGACACGAAGTAGCTTCCGGTCACGGTTCCGAGTGTGCACGGCGTCTCAAGCTGGAAGTAGTTCTTTCCATAGGGAAGAGAGGGACTGTGGTAAAAAACATTGCCGTTCCGCACGATGTCATTCTGGCCTGAGGTTTTCGGGGACGAGAAGAGGAGATTCGCCTCGAACCTGTTTCCCCTCCAGAACAGACCGCTGTTGTAGACGGTGTTCCCCTCAAGCACGATATCGTCGATGCTGGCGCCCTCGGTGTAGATGTGAAGACCGTACGCCCACGTGAAGCCGATGAGGTTGTCGGTGATGTATTTCGGTTCCGCGCCTATGACGTTCTGGGCATAGATTGCATACCCGTGAGGCTCGGACGCCCCCCCCACGATCCCGCAATAATTAATGATGTTCCCATAGATTTCCGTCCCGACAACCTGTTGACACGCGATGCCGACGGACTGCGTATCGTGGATGTAACAGTTGATGAGCTTGCTGTGCAAACCCGTCATCTGGACGCCGGCGGGGCCCGGAGCCTGAGCGTTGAGGGAGTTGGAACAGATTTCCAGCCCCCATACCCAGGCGTAGTTCCCCTTGATGTAAAGGATCATTTCGGTCCCGGAGGTGTCCAGGAGCGCGACGTGTTCGTCGTTCCAGTTTCTGACGACAAACGGGGCATTGTCCGACGTGCCGCTGACGGTGACCTGAAACGCGTTTCCTGCGTACGTCCCGCCGTGTACCCAGAGGGTGTCTCCCCCCGTGAGGTTCGCCAAGGAAAACCCGGTACGGATGTCCCACGGGCGCGCCAGCGTGCCGGTGCCCGACGGGGAACCGGTGGTCGCAACGTGATATCCCGCAGCGAGGGCGGATTGCGCAAGGAGCGCGCAGACGACGACCAGGCTCCTGATGCCGCCCGGGCTCATTTCCCCTCCCTGCGAATGACATCAGAGAGCATCTGGACGAACTCCCCCGCAACGATCTTCCTCCCCGTGTCGTTGAGATGCCCTCCGTCACGCGTGTACGCGCTCACGAGGCAATACGACGTCCGGCCACCGTACTCGAAGCTGTTCCTCGTCCCGTCGGGGAAGGTGGATTCAATCCGCGCGAGATCGAAGACAGGTTCGCCTTTGAATCGCTCGAGAAGCATGCCGTTGAACTCCGACCGTTTCCCGTTCCCGATTTCACCCGTGTCGGTCCGACCGATGACCTTCTTGATCAGTCGTTTCCACCAGACGGACCGCTCGGTCAGGGGGACCGTGACGTGGACGAAGGTGACCCCGGGGTGTCTTCCCTTCAGCTCCCCGATTGTGCGCTCGTATGTGCGGAACATCTCCCCGACATCCGTCTCCGGTTTCATGTCGACATAGCAGAACTTCATCACTGCCACGTCGAGAGAGTCCTTCGACAGACGGTCAACGTCGTCGCTGAAGGCAGCGCACTTTGACGCCGGGTCTGAATTACGGCCGATCATGGCATCCACAAAATACGGACCCCGGAAACCTGCGCTGTCGGCGATCCGCCGCAGGTTCAGGTGCGACCCCGGCATCCCGTCGCTCAGCTCCCGGACTCCCTGCATGATGTCCGCTCCGACCGACTGGTGGCCGAAGAATATGCGTCTCCCGGCGATACATTCCAGATCTTTCCGCAGCGCGTTTTCATCCATCCGACTTCCTCCCCCGTGTTGTTGGTCTGCGCATGACGCGAGGATCAACAGGAGAACGCTCAATGTCCCGAGGGACATTCTCGGCGGCGACGCCATCGTGCTCATGCGACCGGCTCAGTGTGTTGTGAGACTCTCTCCGCACGCGGCGTCCTCCGGTGAACGCCCGGGGCGGATTGTATTTGTAATTGTTCGATGAACGACGTACATTGCTGCGTGATCGACTCCTCCCAGTTTCCCGAGAGACCGTTTCGATGGTGAAGAAAGACCTCCTCCGTCAGTATGAGCTGACCAAAGGAAGCAGGCTCCACAGGATCATCATGTGCTGCCGTGCTCAAGGCCTGCACGCCGTGGTCATCTTTCGATTCGGGCACTGGCTCCTGGGAAAATCACTCCCGGTCAAACTTCTTCTGAAACCGCTCCACGTCGTCCTCAACCATCGCATGATGTCAAAATGGGGCATTCAGATCGGCGTGGAAACCCGGATCGGCGAGGGCTTCCTCATCTTCCATTACGGGGGGATCTTCGTCGGTCCTGAAGCTGTCATTGGAGACAACGTCAGTATATCCCACAATGTCACAATCGGGCTGGCCGGCGAAGGGAAGCGACGAGGTGCACCGATCATCGGAAACAATGTCTACATCGCGCCGGGCGCGAACGTCTCCGGAAGAATCAGAATCGGCAACAACGTCAGGATCGGAGCGAACACAGTCGTCAGCAGAGACGTCCCGGACAATGCCCTGGTTCAGACCGCCCCCGTACGATCCGTCACCTTCCCCTCACAGTACTCCCGCAAGGACCCCGGGCAGGCTCCCGGGGGATGAACGTCCCTCGAGCGCTATGTCGTCCTCTTGATTTTCCCCCCCTGAGTCTTTGGCAGTGAAGCAACAAATTCGACGCTGTGCGGCACCTTGAAATCTTCAAGAAACCGCCGGCAGTGGGCCTTCACTTCCTGAACGGGGAGCTCGCGCCCCTCCTTCAGAACGATCTCCGCCCGGATCGCCTGCCCGAGAATCGGATCGGGGACGCCGATCACCCGCACCTCGTTGACCGCCTCGATCGTGTAAATGACGTCCTCAACCTCGATCGGGCTCACCTTCTCCCCCCGGCTCTTGATGAGTTCATCGGAGCGCGCCACGAAATGGAAGTAGCCTTCCTCATCCATCCTGAAGAGGTCCCGTGTTCTGAGGACTCTTTCCCACGGCAGGGGACCGGGAATCAGGGCTTTGGCCGTCCCCTCGGGATCGTTCCAGTACCCCGCCATCAGTGTCGATCCCCTCACGATCATCTCCCCGACATGGCCGGGGGGGAGCCGCTTGCCGTCAGCATCCTCGACCCAGAGCTCGATGTTCCGCATTCCCGTCCCGACCGAGGTGGTCCGCGTCTCCACCTCTCCGGGAGGGAGGAACGTCGTCCGCAGGCATTCCGTCAGGCCGTGCATCAGGAAGATTTTCGTGGTCGGAAACACCTTGCGGAGCCTTGGGACAAAACTCGCCGGCATCGCGGCGGCCGCGTTCGTGATATACCGGAGCGAAGAAAAGTCTTCCTTCTCAAGCCCTTCAAGCCGGAGGATGATCGCCCAGATCGTGGGAGCACCCGCCAGCCCGGTGACCTTCTCCTCCTTCATGCGCTTGATGATCTCGTACGGGTAGCCGAAGCCCTTTTCGAGCACGACCGTCCCCCCCGTCCAGAACGTCACAAGGACCTGCAGCAGCCCATAGCTGGATGAAAGCGGGAGAACCCCCAGGATCACGTCTTCGGCGCTGTTCTCAAGGTATTCTGCGATCGACTCGACCGCGGTGTTGAGATTCCGGTGGAGCAGTGTGACCCCTTTGGGCTTTCCCGTGGACCCCGAGGTATAGATGATCGCCGCCAGATCGTTGTCGATAAGGCGGACGTTCGGCGAACCTCTCCCCTCCTCCATGATCCGGCCGAAAGAGACCCCTTCTTCCTTTTCTTCGCCGGCGCCCGTCCATATGGTGAGCGGACGGACGGCACAGGAAGCGACCCCCTGCTGCACCTGCGATCGTTTCTCGACGGAACAGACAAGGAACTCCGCATTGCAGTTCTGCAGGATGTAGCCAAGCCGCTCGGCCTGCGTCGCCGGGTTGATGACGACGATACAGCCCCCCGCTTCAAGCGCGCCGAAAATCGACACAACCGTCTGCATGCTGCTGTCGATGTAGACTGCGACCCTGTCCCCCTTCTTCAGCCCCTTTTCCGCCAGGAATCCGGCAAACGCCGAGGCAGCCTTCGCCAATTCCCCGTATGTCGAACGCACCGCCCCGCACACCAGCGCAACCTTGTCCGGCCTCGACCGTGCGGACGCAGTGAGATACTCATGTAACAGCATGGTCTCCGTCCTTTCCGGGAGGGAGTTTGGTCATTATGAAGGCAGATATCTTATTGATGGAATCGAAGTTGTCGGCCACAAGATCGCTGTCCTCGAACTTCACCCTGCAGGTCTCCTCCAGAAAGCTGATCAGCTCGAGAATGCCGGTGGAATCGACGACGCCCGAACCGAGGAGCGACTGGTCGTCACCCAGCTGCGCCGTATCGTCAAAGAGAAAATTCTTCCTGATGAATTGATGAACCTTCGTGCTGACTTCCTCATGTTTCATGATGTTCCCTGAAGTTGTTGAATCGATACCCGGTCGATGAGCGTCTTGTAGAGGATCTCTCCCCCCGGGGCGATACCGTCTCCTCGGATGAACTGGCTGTGCACGAGCTGCGTCGAGAGCAGGCCCACGATCCCCATGTTATCCGAGTTGCTGAATGCAATATCGTTTGCGGATCCGCCCGCGCGCATCTGACACTTTGCGTACAGGCCCCGTGCGGCGCGCGCATCGAATATCCCGGCTTCGCGAAGCGCGCTCTCCGAGAGGATTTCCTCCACATAGGCGGGGGCCCCCTTCTCAACGAAACTGACCGCATCCGGCGCCCGGTAGGGCTGCTTGGGCCGGTGAATGATCTTCTCGGGGACGAGCCCGCGGGCCACGCGTTTGAGTATGAACTTTTCATCAAGCCCCGCGAGCTTATACTGCGCCGGCAGGCCGTTGCAGAATTCCATCACCTCCGCATCGAGGAACGGGAAACGCCCCTCCACCGAATTGGCCATCAGCATCCTGTCTCCCTGGGAAGAGATCAGGTAACCGGAAAGGAGAGTGACCACCTCGAGGTACTGCGCCCTGGCGAGCGTATCCCACTTCCCGAACTCGGGAGGGAGATCCGACAGGACGTCCGCCGGCGGATGAGATTCCACTGCGGAGCGGAAGTCCGGCGAAAAAAAACGCTTGAGCTGCGATGTGGTCCTCCACCGGGGGGCATGCGAGAAGCCGGGCTCGCCGGCACGGTCAAGTCCCTGCCTCCAGAATTCAAGGGCCATTCCCTTCGCCTGCCCGGGAGAACGGGCAAGATACGGGTACAGCCGCTCGAACAGCTTCGGCCTTGCGGCCGAAGCGGGCTCCCGCGACCAGAACTGTCTGATCTCTGCTTCCCGGAATATGTCATAGCCGGCCAGCATCTCGTCGGCCCCCTCCCCCGTCAGGACAGCCTTGATTCCGGACTCGCGGACCAAGCGCGACAGGAGATAGAGCGGGGCGGGTGCGGTCCGGAGCACCGGGCGCTCGGTATGCCTGATGACCTCGGGGAACACGCGGGCGATATCGCCGCGCGTGACCACCAGCTCCTGATGATCGCTGTCGATGGTGGCGGCCATCGCCCGCTGAAACTCCGTCTCGTCGTACTCGGCATCCTGAAAGCGGATTGAGTACGTCTGGAACACGCCTTCCTTCGCTTTCCTGCCCATCCGCGCGGTGAGCGAGCTGTCGAGACCGCCGGAAAGATAGCTGCCGACGGGCACGTCCGCCCGCAGCATCCTCAGGCGCGTGGCCGTCTCGAGCTTTTCCGCAAGCGCCTCCGTCGCTTCATCGAGTGTGAGCGGATAGTCCCCGGGAGGCGTCACCGGGTAGGAAGGACGCCAGTACACAACGTCATGCTTCGAACCGTCGGCATCGTACACCCGGATCGAACCCGGGAGAAGCTCCTCTATCCCCTTGAAGAGCGTCGTCGGAGCGAGCGATGTCCAGTACGTGAACGTCTGGTCGAGCCCCGCCGGATCGATCTCGCGGGGGACGGACGGATCGGCGAATATGGCCTTGACTTCGCTGGCGAACCAGACGCGTCCCCCATGCTCGCGGACATACAGGGGCCTGACGCCGATGCGGTCGCGCGAAAGAACCAGCCGATGCGACCGGCTGTCCCACAGGGCCAGCGCCCACTGGCCGTTAAACCGGGGGAAGCATCCGTTTCCCCACGCTTCGTACGCGTGGACAATGACCTCGGTGTCGGAATGCGTTCTGAAACGATGTCCGAGCGCCTCCAGGTCGCTGCGGAGCTCGACGTAATTGAAGATCTCGCCGTTGAAGACGATCCAGAGCGTCCCGTCTTCGTTGGCGAGGGGCTGCTGCCCGGAGGCCAGATCGATCAGCGAGAGACGCGCGTGCACAAGCCCGGCGCGCCGGTCGCGGTACATGCCGTACTCATCCGGCCCGCGATGTCTGATCGCACGCACCATCTGTGTGAGCAGCTCCCTGGAAGGAGGCTCATGCCGATCCCCGGTGTTCACTATGCCAGCTATCCCGCACATACCTTCTCGCACATGTCTGACATTGGTCCGCCCGGCCCGCCGCCGGATCACGGTGCCCGCATTCAACCTCGTTTCGTTTTGCCGACAACGGCCGTCTTCATCTCCGAAATTTCCCGGACATCCTTCATCAGCAGCGCGGGGAGATGAAGAGTGCGCGTGGTCCGCCGCTTGACATCGATGTCCCTGTAGACACGCTCCACCTGCTCGGGGGTCAGTCCGATGACGGGGGCGACCTCCGCGGCCGGCACCCCGTGGTTGAGGCCGTACAGGCAGAGATCCATCTGCGCGTACGGCAGGGCAAAGTAGAATTCCTCCTGCGTCTGCGGGAGGGAGAATGTGTCGGTTGTCGGCGTCCTGTCACAGATCTCGCGGGGGACTCCCAGGGCGCGCGCGAGCTGGAATACCTGGGTCTTGTACAGGTGCGCAATGGGCTTGAAATCGGCCAGGCCGTCTCCCCCCTTGACGAAGAATCCCTGATCGTATTCGAGGCGGTTCGGGGTCCCGCAGACCGCGAAGTTCATCCGGTCGGCATGAAAGTAATCGAGCATTTTCCTCGTCCGCTGCTTGAAATTCGTGGCGGCTACGAGCTGCAGGTACGCCTGAGCGGACATCCGCTCGCTGCGCGCCTCTCCCGACGGGGTCAGGGCCGTCAGACGCGACACGTTCAGCCTGTCCCCCTCGATGATGGACGGGAGCGTGATTTTGAACTTCCAGCCCTCCCCGTATTCCGGGAAGACCATCCGCACCGCGTCCCGCTGGTACTTATAGCACCCCGCAGCCTCGAGGATGGGTGCGATGTCCTCGGTGTGGGAGGGAATCCCCAGCTTTTCGGCAAGCAACCGGCCGAGCCGGAGGGAATCAGGAGAGGAATCCCGCTCCGGCGAAAAGAGCGCCAGAACATTCTCTTTCCCGAGAGCCTGTGTGCACACTGCCGCGCACAGGGCGCTGTCGATCCCCCCTGACACAGAAACAACAGCTCCCTTTCTGTGCAGGGTCTTCACCACGGTTTCGCGAATGCCGGCGGTCATAGCCGCGATTTCCGCCTCAGGGTCAAGGCGCAGGATGTCTTCTCGGAACTGCATGTCGGTTTGGGGGCAAGTGTACGAATCTGTTTGAGGATGTAATGTACGTGAAATTACATACAATTCAACGTGACGCACGTCAACGCGCTGCTCCGGATTTACCCGGTCACGTTGACGCCCGGCAGGACAGAGGACGAATCATCGTCGGCGGGAGGTTTCAAGGGGGGGGTGCCCCCCTCACATCTGCTCGGGCGCGGATATCCCCAGTATGTCAAATCCGTTGCGGAGCACACATCGGGCCGCATGGCTGAGTGAGAGCCGCGAGCGGGTCAGAGGCGCGTCGTCGGTCACGACGCGGCATTCGTGGTAGAATCTGTGGAACGCGGTCGCGACCCCCTGCAGGTAGTCCGCGAGGCGGTGAGGCTCGTAGGAGAGGGCACAGGACTCGACAGTCTCAGGAAAGAGGAGGAGCGTCTTGATGAGATCGGTCTCCGCCGGGGACGAGAGGAGAACCGGGTCGAACGCCGCCGGCGCCTCTCCGGCTGGCGCCTCCCCCGCGTAGCGGAGTATGCTGCATATCCTCGCGTGCGCGTACTGGAGATAGTACACCGGATTTTCGTCCGAGTGCTTCTTCGCAAGGCCCAGGTCGAAGTTCAGATGGCTGGAGATGGTCCGCATGAGGAAAAAGTACCTCACGACATCCGCACCGACCTCGGCGATGAGTTCATCGAGCGTGATGAAATTCGCCTTCCGTGTCGACATCTTGACGACTTCCCCGTCCTGCAGTATCGTGACAAACTGGTGGATAAGGACCGTGACGCGCCGCTCGTCCAACCCGAGCGCCTTCAGCGCAGCCAGGACATCGGGGAACGTCGCGATGTGATCCGCACCGAACACATCGATCATCAGGTCGTACCCGCGGCGGAACTTCTCGCGGTGGTACGCGATATCGGGGAGCCGGTATGTCGGCTCCCCCGTGCTTTTGACGATCACCTTGTCCTTTTCCAGGCCGAGGGCGGAGGTCCTGAACCAGACCGCCCCCTCGCTGTCATAGGCAAGCCCCTTTGTGCGAAGCTCGTCAACGACCTCCCAGATCTTCCCCTGTTCATACAGCCAGTTCTCGTTGTAGAAGGAGCGGAACACGATTCCAAGCGAGCCGAGAGTCTTCTTTATGTCTGCGAATATCTCGGTCTCCGCCTGCTCCTTGAACTTCCCCTCCGCAGGCTCGCCGCGCAGACGGTCACCGTCCGATTCCACGAAGGTGGCGCGCGATATCCCGGATGTATTCTCCCTGGTAATAGTCCTCCGGGAACTGCACCCGATCCCCGAGGAGCTCGAGGTAGCGGTGGCGGACCGAATCTCCCAGGATCCGCATCTGCCGCCCGGCGTTGTTGAAGTAGTATTCACGCTCGACTTCGTGCCCCGTCCATTCGAGCATCCTGGCGACCGTGTCGCCGAAGACCGCCCCACGACCGTGTCCGACGGTGAGCGGGCCCGTGGGGTTGGCGCTCACGAACTCGACCTGGACCTTCCGCCCTTTCCCGAGCGAGGATCTCCCGTAGGTGTCACCGGCCCGCACGAGCTCTTCGAGCTGGCGGAGGATAGTAATTCCCCGTCAAACGAAAAATTGATGAAGCCCGGCCCCGCCACCTCGACGCCCGCCACAAGCGAAGGTATCCGGATCGAGGCGGGCGGCAATCTCCGCGGCGACATCGCGGCTCTTTCTCCCCGTCCCTTTCGCGACGATCATCGCGATGTTCGTGGTCAGGTCGCCGTGTCCCGCCTGGCGGGGTTTCTCGAATGACACGGGGGACACCGCGTGTAATTCCCATGGAGGCGAGCGCCGCGGTGATTTTTTCCCTCAGGTATGCTTTCATGCCCTTGCTTTCAGGCTTTCGCTTTCTTGCGGGCCGGCGCGGCTTTCCTTGCCCCGCGCTGTTTCAGCACCGGACGGCGGGGTGCGGGCCGTTCCTTCGCCTCGTCCGCCACCCGCCGGATCCTGGCATCGCCCCAGAGCTTCTCCAGGTTGTAGAAGGCCCTCGTGTTCCTGTGGAAGATGTGCACGACAACGTCGACGAAGTCCAGCAGCACCCAGCTCGAACTGCCGGACTCCTTGTGCCACGCGGCGGCGCCTTTTTGCTGCATCCCCTCATCCACCGCCGCAGCGATGGCGCGGATCTGCACATCGGAATCAGCGGAACATACCACGAAGTAATCCGCCATCGTGGTGAGTCCCCGGAGGTCCATGATCACAATATCTCCGGCTTTCTTGGAGAGGGCCAGCCGGGCGACGGCGTGTGCGAGTACCTGTGATTTCAATGCGCGCTTCCCCTATTGTGATGGTTTGAGCGTCGGATAGTCGCGGCCGATGAGCACCGAGACGTCGACGTAATAGTCCTGGTTGATCTGCTGGATGATGTTCCCCTTCCTGATGCCGAGTGCATACGCGACTTTTTCCGCATTCTCCCGGTTGCCTCCCCTGTCGATCACGAGCGACTCCCGGACATCGAAGCTCCGGTAGTTCCTGTATTCCACCACATCGAACCCCCGTGCGCGGAGGTATGCGGTCATCGAGGTCCCCGCCCCCGGAACGCCGCAGCCGTTCAGCACGTCGAGCTGTATGGTCCCCGGCGTCGATGCCCCGGACCGGACCGGGTCGACGGGGGGACGGAATATCATCCTGCTGGCGAACGAATAGGCGAGGACCAGCACGAGGAGCCCGAGGGCCGCGATGATGACGTCAAGGACAACGGTGCGGGGGTCCTTCCGCGGGGAAACGGGTCGGCCGGGAACGGTCGTCGTGGAGCGCGCCAGCTTCATCGCGCCCGGGCCGGAGCGACAAAGCCGGGACGGGCCCCTTCCACGGGGCATTCCCGGCTTTCACGTTTCGGCACAACCCTGCCTCTGTGGGATCGATGCAGAAATCTTCTGATCAGAATCCGTTCTCCCGGAACATCGGGTGGTAGAAGGGGGAATAGTAATACGATCCGTACGGGAGCTGGCTGTACTGGAGCTGGACCTGGAAGTTCTCCCACGGGCGGTAGCTCAGCTGGGCGTTGCTCAGGTAGACGCCGCTGAAATTGTTCGATCCCTTCCCGCCGAACGACGAGAAGGAATTCGACGGAGAGAAACTCATGCTGACGTCCGCCCGGGCGTCCAGGTTGTCCGCGAACTGGTACATCATCGAATTGGTGTACGTCCCGAGCGACATCCCCTGGCCCGCAAACGACTGGTAGGAGAACTCGATGCTGTGCCGCATCGTGAACTTGTTCGGGTCAAACCAGCCGAACATCATCGAGGAAGAGGGCTGCGTAATGAGACCCCCCGATGACTCGGAC
This sequence comes from Ignavibacteriota bacterium, assembly GCA_003154425.1. Lineage (GTDB taxonomy): Bacteria > Bacteroidota > Ignavibacteria > UBA10030 > UBA6906 > Fen-1273. The sequence continues at coordinate 29,004 of PMDK01000085.1, read as the reverse complement.
TGACGCGCGGCGTCCGGCTTGAACTGGGCCCGCGCACCTCCCGCGGCCAGGAACACAAGACACAGCGTGACCGCACACGACAGAAATTTCATATCCTCCTCCTCTCCGCTGCCGAAATAGTACAGAAAACGGCGCTGATTGTCAACTCCCCCCTCCCGCCAGTATCCTGCGCGCATCCTCGAGCTGAGCGGGGGTATTTATCCCTCCCACCTCCAGGGGGTCATCTGCGACAACAGCCGATACGGGAAGTTTGTTTCGCCAGAAATGGCGGAAGACGTCCGTCAGGTAGTACTCATGCTGGGCGTTGTCGGTCGTGATGTTGCGGAGCCCGTCGAAGAGGCTCCGCGCGTCGAACACATAGATGCCGGAGTTGATCTCCCGTATCGCCCGCTGTTCCGGCGTCGCGTCTTTNNCGCCGGAGGCGCGATGGTTGTCGATAAGCGCGCGCGCCGTCCTGTATGTGAGCATGGGGACATCCCCGGAGAGAACGAGCACGTCCCCGGCGTACCCGTGAAGCTCCTTCTCTGTCTGCATCACGGCGTGCCCGGTCCCGAGCTGCGGGTTCTGTTCAACACACCTCACGGAAGGGTGTGTTCCGGCAAGGTGTGCGATGACCGCATCCTTCTGCCATCCCACGACAACCACCGTGCGCGAAGAATCGAGGCGGGCCGCCAGATCGACCACCCACCCGATAAGCGGGCGGTCGTTGATCGTGTACATCACTTTCGCCACCGAGGGGTTGTTCATGCGCGTCCCCTTCCCTGCGGCCATCACCACGACGGCAAGTCTCGCGTCCATCGATGAGCTAGAGTGTTATGTGTATGTTGTCGATAAGGCGGGTCGTCCCAAACCTCGCCGCAAGAGAAACAAGGACCGATGCCCCCGGGGAAAGCGTGGAGAGGGGTTCAAGCGATTCGGCGTCGGCGACGGAGACGTAGTCGATCGCCGCCGAGGATCGCCCGGTGATCTCCCGGGTTATTGCCGCTATCACCGCGCCGGCCGAGCGCTCGCCGGCGCGAACCAGCTCCTCTGCCATCCTGAGGGAGCGGTACAGAGCCGGCGCCTCCCCCCTCTCGGCGGGAGTCAGGTAGGCGTTGCGCGAGCTCATCGCGAGCCCGTCTTCCTCGCGCACGGTGGGGACGACGACGATCTCCACGCCGAAATCAAGGTCCCGGACCATGCGCCGCAGCACGACGACCTGCTGGGCGTCCTTCTGCCCGAAGAGGGCGCAGTGCGGCTTCGTAATATTGAGGAGTTTCGTCACGACGGTCGCCACGCCCCGGAAATGTCCCGGCCGCACCGCCCCCTCAAGCGGAAGCGAGAGCTTCTCGACGTTGACGAAGGTCCGGTATCCGGGCGGGTACATCGCCGCCGTCTCCGGCGCGAACAGAATGTCCCCCCCGGCACCCGAGGCCAGGCGGACGTCCCCGTCAATGTCACGCGGATAGCGGCCGTAGTCCTCCCCCTCGCCGAACTGCGCAGGGTTGACGAAGAGCGTCACAACCACCGCGTCCCCCCGGGTCCGGGCCTCGCGGATGAGGGCCGCGTGGCCGCCGTGAAGCGCACCCATGGTGGGGACGAGTGCGATCCTCTTCCCCCCCAAGCGCAGGTCATCCGCCTGCCGTTGCATCAGATGCGGTTCACGGATCGTCTTCATCTCTTCGGGATGCGGACGTGGTGCGGGAATGTTCAGGATCCGATGTACGTCAGAAGCTGTGCAACAGTCTGCCTGATGTCCTTCCTGTGGACGACCATGTCGACGAAACCGTGCTCGAGCAGAAATTCCGCGCGCTGGAACCCGGGGGGGAGGTCCTTGCCGATCGTCTGTTTGATCACGCGGGGCCCCGCAAACCCGATCAGGGCACCCGGCTCGGCGATGATGACATCGCCGAGCATCGCGTAACTGGCGGTCACCCCCCCCGTCGTCGGATCGGTGAGCAGGGAGATGAAGCCGACCCCCGCCTCCGAAAGCCGGGCGAGCTTTGCGCTCGTCTTTGCCATCTGCATGAGCGAGAGCGCGCCCTCCATCATCCTCGCCCCGCCGCTCGCCGATATCACCAGGAGAGGTGCCTTCGACTTCCAGGCACGATCGATGGCGCGGCCGATTTTCTCGCCGACAACCGATCCCATGCTCCCCCCGATGAAGGAAAAGTCCATCACCGCCACGACAAGGGGGAGCTTGTTGACCGTGCCTGTCCCCCACCGCACCGCGTCATGAAGCTTTGTCTTCCTGATCGCCTCCGGGATCCTGTCCCTGTACCGCTTCGTGTCCACGAACTTCAGCGGATCCCCGGAACGCATCCTCCCGTCGTGCTCCTTGAACGACCCCTCGTCAAGAAGTATGCCGATGTACTCCTTGCTCCCGATCCGGAAATGTGCGTTGCACTTCGCGCAGGTAAAGAAGTTCTTCTCGAGCTCCAGCTTGTGGATGATCTCGCCGCACCCTTCGCACTTCGTCCAGAGCCCGTCCGGGACTTCCTTCTTCTGAGTCTCCGAGGCGATGTTCTCTTTTGACCGTTTGAACCACGACATGGCCTCTTCGTCCTTCTTGTTAACGTTTTTTGAGGAAGAAATCCTTGATGTAGCGCGGTTCCAGCGTGGACGGGTCGTCCGCCTTCCCCGCCAGGAGCAGCCTCTCGCCGAGGCGCGCCACACTCCCCCCGCTGCATCGCAAGGCCTCAGCCGGGACCATGCTCAGCGTCGCCTGCGCATCAGGCCATGAGAGCACTTTGGCCGCCGCCTCTCCGGTGACGCGGGCGAGCGATCCGTGCAGCTCTGTCATCAGCGCACCGAGCGTCATGTCGCGCACGTCCCAGAGGGGGACGGGGCCGCCCGGCCTCACGTCGAACAACTGGCAGTACACCTCGTCGCGGCGCGCGTCCAGCGCAGCCAGGATGCGCGTCCCGGTTTCCGCGTGATCAGTCTCCGCGGCATGCAGCGCGAGCGCCTCGAGCGTCGGCACGCCCACCACCGGAATATTCCTGGCGAATGCGATCCCCTTCGCAACGCTCACGCCGATCCGGAGTCCGGTAAACGAGCCGGGACCGATCGATACCGCAACGCCGCCGAGCGATCCCACCCCCTCAGGACCCAGGACCGCGACGATCTGACACATCAGTTTTTCCGCATGGACCCGGCCGGCATCGAGGAGCGATTCTGCGACCACCCTCCCCCCGCGGACGAGAGCTGCGGCGCACACCGTCGTGGCGGTTTCGATCCCGAGGACGTTCACTCCGCGGGCTCCCGCGGTCCCTCAATCTGGATAACCCTCTCGGATTCCGATCCGCCGTGGGCGAACGAGACGCGGAAGTGGGCCGGAGGGAGGATGTCAAGCACCGCCTCCGCCCATTCGATGAGGCAGACGCACCGGCCGTTGAAGTACTCTTCGATGCCGAGATCCGCCACTTCCTTCATGCCGTTGATCCTGTACATGTCGATGTGCGCCACAAGACCGAAGGCCGCCGGGTACTCGTTTATGAGCGTGAACGTCGGACTGGTGACGTGCCCGCGGACACCGAGCCCCCCGCAGACGCCGGAGACGAACCTTGTCTTGCCGCTCCCCAGTGTCCCCGTCAGCGCCACGATGTCCCCCGGCCGCAGCCGCCCGGCAAACGCGCGCCCCGCCGCCTCGGTCTCCTCCGCCGACCGGGACAGGATCGGTCTCATCCCCTCGGTTCCAGGCGGACGACGGGGAGGATCATCTCCNNCCCGCCGGGGGAGCTTGAAGTCCTCGGGGTTCTTCACGAATATCGCCGCCTTTTCCTCGGCTTTCAGGTTTCTGCCGTACTTGTAACGGAGGTTGGTCGAGGCTTCCCTGTCCCCCAGCACCTTCGATCCCCGGAGGCTCCGGATGCTCCCGTGATCCGTCGTGAGCACCACGATCACGTTCGGGTTCCGCGAGAGCGTCTTCAGCATCCCCAGGAGGGATGAGTGAAGGAACCAGGACCGGGTGAGGGAACGGTATGCGGACTCGTCGGGGGCGATCTCCTTCAGGAGCGACGAATCGGATCTACCGTGCGCGAGCATGTCGACGAAATTCACGACGACGGAGGTCAGCTTCGACTGGGTGTACGAGTTGATCGTGTTCTCGACGTTCCGTCCGAACTCCGCGTCGAGGATCTTGATGTACTTGGGTTCGGGCTTCAGGATGATCTTGCGCCTCTCGAGAAGTTTGTCGAGAAACTGCCGCTCGTACCGGTTGCGGCTGTTCTCGTCGTCCTCGCTCTTCTCCCAGAGCTCCGGGAACCGGAGCTCGACGTCGCTCGGGTACGATCCGCTGAATATGGCATTGCGCGAATAGGGGGTCGCGGTGGGCAGAATGCTGAAATAGTATTCCTTCGCGATCGTGAAGTATTCCTGGAGGACCTGTTCCATCACAAGCCACTGGTCGAGACGGAGGCAGTCGATGACGAAGAAGAAGACGGACTTCCCGGACTGGAACTCGGGGATCACGTACCTGTCGACGACCTCGGTCGAGAGCGCCGGCCTCTGGTTCGCCCGTTCCACCCAGTCCCGGTAGCTCCTCTCGACGTACTTGCTGAACGCCAGGTTGCATTCCCGCGTCTGGTCGATGAGCGTCTGTTTCAGACCGAGCTCGGGGTGATCGTCGAGCTCCAGCCCCCAGCCGGTAAGGCGGATGTAGAGGTCGATCCACTCCTGGTGGGTCAGGTCTCCCATCAGGGCGCGGGAGATGTCGTTGAATTCCTGAATATAGTCCTTCGAGACCGCCGCCCCGGTGATCTTCCGCCCTTCCAGGAATTTCTTGCACGCCATCAGGACCTGGCTGGGGTTGACGGGTTTTGTCAGGTAGTCGCTGATCTTCTGGCCGATCGCTTCCTCCATCAGCGACTCTTCCTCGTTCTTCGTGATCATGATGACGGGAAGACTGGGGCGGAGCTCCTTTATCTCCGCGAGCGTGCGGAGTCCCCCCATGCCCGGCATCATCTCATCGAGGAAGACGAGATCATATTCCGTTTCCTTCACCATGGCAATCGCGTCCTCGCCGTTGGTGACGGTGTCCACGGCGTACCCCTTCTCCCCGAGATACCTCACGTGGGGGCGCAGGAGCTCGATCTCGTCATCGACCCAGAGGACTTTCCCCTTCTCTTCTTCCATGCCTTTTCATATTCCTTTCGTTGAAAGAATAGCATTTTGCGCAGCCAGATGCAATTACTGGATGGCGATGTGTATATCCAGCCCGGCCTCGTTCTCCGTTGTCCCGGGGATCCGCGAGCCGGCGAAATCGGGCTCCACCCTCGTGTAACGGTAATAGACCGACGCTGTCACGCGCTGGCTCAGGACGTACTTGATGCGCGGCTCAATCTGGGTGCGGGTCGAGCCCTCCAGCGGGACGCCCGTCACATTCACGTCGAGCAGCGAGACGTCATACGTCTGACGGGAGTTCTTCGACACGGAGTACGTGAGGCTCACGTCGACATCGTTGCTCAGGGAGAGTCCGAAAAACGGGATCTCAAACCCCTTCCTGGAATAGGACGCGGTGAAGGCAAGCTCCTGTGTGAGTGTCTCGACGATGTTCCGCGACGACACGGAGAGGTCGTACGACGTGTTCGTGTTGTAACGGAGATTGGCGCCGAAGCTCCCCTTGAGGAGCTCCTTGAACGTGAAATTGGCCCCCACGAGCGGCGAGAACCCGTACGCAACACGCTCCCCGTCGGTCCTTTCGCCCCCTCCCCCCGGCGTGTTCTCGAACTGCCGGCTGAAATTCGAGTTGTACGTGTGGTCCAGCGAGAGCCTGCTGACGAACCCCGTGAAGATCGGGAGCTTCTCCAGCCCGTCCCACCGGAAGCTCCAGTTCACACGGGGGTAATACTGCCCGAAGAATTTTTTCAGGAACGGGAGCGCCTCGAACCCCTTCNNTCTTGAACATGCCGAGGAACAGGACATCCGGGAACGTCAGGAAGGAGCGGTCGACGCTCCCGGTGATCGTCTGGTTGATGAGGGTCGGTACCGGCTGCAGGGAATCCGTCGCCAGGTTCTGGTTCCTGCTGTATGACCATCCGACATTCCAGTTCAGGTCGATGCGGGCCCCCTCCCAGAGATCGCGGCTCGTCTTGAACGTCAGCCTGTTCGTCTGCCGGAACGTGTTCACGATCGCGCCACCGTTGACCATGGCCCGGGGACCCGGTTCGACGTCCCACCCGAAGAACGGGAAGTAGGACCGCGGGCCGAAGTTGGTCAACCGGCCGTCCGGGTCGGATATGAGACCGAGCTGGTAGAGGCGCGACGGGCCGTATTTCGGGTCCGGCTCCTGGAAGAACGGGACCCTCCCCCAGAAATTGACGAACCCCGTGCTCCCCAGGACGCCGCTGTTCTGCACCTGATTGGACTGCGTGAACGTGACGTTGACGTTGTCATAATCGAAAAGCGGTATCTTCAGGAACACCTTTGCCAGGTTCTTGAGCTGGGAGAAGGTCTTGTCCATCCCCGCCAGCTTCGGCTTCGCCGTCGTATCGGCCGCCGCGCTGGTGTCCCTGGGCGCCGAACCCGTCTCTTCACCCCCCCGCCTCCCGCGCGGGAGCGGGGGAGGTGCGCCGGGGGGAGCCGCGCCGGAGGGCCTGTCTTCGAACAGCGGTTCGAACAGCTGCTTGACCTTGAGGTTCAGCTGCAAGTTGATGCTGTTGGACCATCCCGCCGACTTGCCCAGATCCCCCCCCGAGAGCGTATTCTGCCAGCTGTAGTCGACGCTGTAGCCCGCCGAGACGTCCAGAAATTTCTTGATATTGAATATGTTGGGGATGTTGGGTTTCGTGTTGAACCCGTTGTGCTGCGCGTAACGCGTATCGTCCCCGAAGCTGATGAGATGGTCGCTCAGGAAAATGCTGCTGAGTATCGTGGAGAAGGGGCGCTGGCTCCCGAACTGATCGAGCTCGAAGCCCAGGAGGCTCGACTCGACGGCAAGGCTGTAGTCGCCGTACCAGTTCAACGGCCCCCCTTCCGCCAGCTTCCAGGAGAACCCCATGGAGCGGGACATTGTGAACTGGCGGGAAACGATCTCGGTCGCCCCCTCCACGCGCTGGAGCGAGTTGGCCCGGGAACGGTTGGCGGAAAGGGCCCAGCTGAAGTTCGCTATGGGGAAGAAGATCTTCAGATTCTTGTATTCGTCGAGGAACCAGACGCCGTCGAAGAGGTTTTTGAACGGCATGAAAAAGTAATCGGGGGGGAGCGACACCGCATAGCTTATCCGCGCGGTCCAGGCCCAGGCGAGGCTGTACACCACCGACGGGCTCTGATCCGTGGATTTTGTGTAGTTGAACCCGAAGTTCAGCCTGTTGAACGTATCCCTGATGTACCATGCCTGCGACGGGAGAGAGATGTGGAACCCGGGCACCGCATACGTGTCGGACGTGTGCCGGCTCTGCGACACGTTGACGAGAGAATCGTAACTGGCCTGCGCCTGTGCCGCCGACCCCCCGTGGTCCTGGACGAGCTTGCGGAGATCGGTCGCCGCCGAGTTCACGTCGATGTCCGAGTTCGAGAGGTATTTCGGGCTTACCATCGACACCGAATGCGAGTAGGATACCGGAATCGTCGTCCCCGCCCAGTCCTCCGGGAAAAACTTGTCCAGCGACATGCTGGCACTCAACGCCCAGCTCGTTGTCAGCGCCCGGGAACCGAACCTGGCTTCCAGCGTGTGGAAATAGGGATCGACGCGCGTGTAATTGAACGCGACGGAGCCGAGGTCGGCCAGCTTGAGCTGCGTGTCCATCCGGTACGCCACACCCGGCGTGTTGTCCACGTCGATGAGACGCAGCTCGTCGAACCAGACCTCCCCGTACAGGGGCCTCGGCGGTCCCTTCCCCAGCGGGTTCTCCACGCCGATGGAGAGATACACGATATTCGTCAGTGACGGGTTCCCGAGGACACGGTAGTAATACCCCGCGGGCTTATCCGGCACCTGTTTCGGCTTCGAGACCACGGTCGCGGAGTCGCGGACCTGTTTTATCGACGTGATGTCCGCAAAATGTATGACCACTTCGTTCCAGGCATCCCACCCTGGCCGCACGGGCCCGCTGTACTCGTAGTAATTGAGGCTGTCGAGGCCGAACCGGAAGAACATACGGGCGTCATAGTTCGCGGAATCGATATATCTGAAGCCCGGATCGCCATGGACGAACATCTTCATCGTCCGGTAATCGAACAGGTCGAGCGCCTTGTACGTGTAGAACTTCACCGCCTGCCGCGATTGTCCCGGGGGGACTCCCTTGAGGATGACGTCGAGCGACTGCTCGTTCGCCCGGACCACGTAGTCGGTCTGCGTCTTGTCCCTTTCGCCGATGACGCCGGGAGGGGAGTTGTACGAAGGGTTCTGCTCCACGCCCACCACGCTCACGTCGAAGAGGCTGTCGCCGCTTACCGCCTGCTGCTTCTGCCACTGGTTGCCGACCAGGTTGAAATCCGCAATCCGGACATGCGTCGAATCCGTCGCGTTCCGGAAAAAGACACGGACGTATTCGATGTTCTCCGGAGTCGGGCTTCCGACCTTGGTCTTGAAATCCCCGATCGGGATCCGGAACTGGTACCAGAGGACGGGGGTCCCGTTGCTCGGGTTGATCCCCCCTCCGCCGACTATCTGCGGATTGCGGAGGGCCACGGTGTCCAGCGAGAGCTCGTACTCGAAGTACGAGTTCGCCTGATCGAGGTTCCCGTTGTGGTTGATGTCCTCCGTGTCCGGATAACGGCCCGTCGGGCCGTTCGCATTCCCTTCAGTCCCGTTGATCCGGTCGAACGCGTGCGGGTCGGAGTTGACCTTTGTGTTGTCAAAAATGTAGTTGTCACCGCTCGCGTCGTACTGAAGGCTCGGTTCCACCTGCTGGTACCTGCTCACGAGGGCCGCGTACTTCACCTGTTCCTGCGGATCAGGGAGCATGTCGAGCCCGACGTCCTCGCCGTCGAGGAGTATGCCGGGAGCCGTGGTGCCGAGATACAGGTCCTCACCGTGGAGCCGGTTCGTCCCGTCGTTGACGACAGCCTCATTGATCGCCCCCAGATCGATATACATTTTCGCGTCAGGGGGAGCCCTGTCGACGCGCATCCAGACTTCGATGAAATTGATGTTCTCCTTCAGGAGGTTGACCGCGGAGACGGAAAGGGGCTTCATCACACCCCCCCAGTTCCTCGTCGGCGTCAGCGTGTGCTCCCTGTCCATGCTGTAGTTGAACGCTCCGCGCTGTGTCGGCACATAGGAGAAGTCGAGCACGGTCGCGATGTCGTTGGCCGGGTTCCCCACCTGTTTGCGGGGGTAGATGTCCGTGAGGCGGACGTCCGTCGGGAGGCGGTTGAACCATATGAGCCTCCCTTTGGAGTTCATCTTTGCGGTATCACTGGCTCCGAGAAGCGCGTCGGAGACGGGGTCCGCGGGAGGACTGGCATCGGTCCATCCCGCGTAGCTGATCCCCACCGGGATCGTCCGGCGCGCCCCCTCGAAATCATCGATGTACGCGACCCCTTGTCCGTTGTCGCTCGGTATTGTGCTCGCGAGCGTGTTCGGATTGGGGCGCATGAATGCGGCTTCGCCGCTGATCTTGAGTGAGGAGGGCTCCTTCGTGCTGAGGCCGGGGATCGCATCGATCGCACGCGTCAGGAACGGGAGGTTCATCGTGGTGGAACCGTCGATCCCGTATATCGTGTTGTTGCTCGGTTCTTCGCCGAGGCGCACCTTGTCGCTCAGCGTCTGCTGGTTCAGGTTCATGATTGTGAACCCGAGCGCCGTGCTCTGCCCCAGGGCGAGTTCCGCGCGCGCTCCCAGAAGTGTTTTCGAGGCAAGCTGGAACAGGTCGTTCTGCTCGTATTTGATGGACAGGTTCGCGCCCGGAACGAGCGCGGCCGCGTTCCTGATCACGACCTGCCCGACGATATAATCGACGGTGTAGTCGACGTTGATCAGGAGGGGGCGGCCGTCGAGCAGAACCGACACGCTCCCTTCCACCACGTTGAACCCCAGCGAAAACTGCGACGTCGCTTCTCCCGTCGCTTTTCCCCGTATGACATAGCGGTTCGCGAGGCTCTGCTGCGCGAACGTCTGTGTCGTATCGTAGACGGCCGCAAAGAGGTAGGTGCTGTCCGGCTGCTGCGGAGGCGGAGGCGACTTCGATTTGAAATAGGTGGCGATGCCCGTGTCGAACGGCCGCAGCGACGGGAAAATAATCTCCGCCCTCGCGATGCTTACCGTGCGCTGGGGGCGGAAGTCGAAGGCCGCCCCCTGCTGCTCGACAGGAAGCTTTGTCCCGTCCGGCGCGTATTTCCCGAAGCCCATCACGCGGAGTATGGGCTCGTTCAATATGCTGTTCTGATCCTGGGAGCCCGGGACCTGGCGGAACACGTCGAGCTGGAACCCCTGCTGTTTCAGGTTCCTGCCGAGCCCGGGGATCGGGTAGATGTTCTTCAGGAGCTGGTTCCACGCCTTCGCGTACGACCGCCCGTTGGCCAGGAGGTTCTTCGGCTTCACCATTTTCAATATGAGGCTCTTGTGGAGCGACGTGTCCGCTATGCCGACGGTCCTCGTGAGCTCGCCGTACTGCAGGGAGCCGGCGGTCCTGTAGGCGATCCCCACCAACTGCTGGTCGGCCACATTGACATTGAGGGAGATCTCCCCGATGTACCCGTCACCGTCAAGCTCGTACTGCGATTTGTCGAGTTTGACCATCGGGCCAGTCTCCACGAATCCCGGGACGCCGGCGGAGTCGCGTATCCTGTCATAGGTCGCCGCATCGTACGGGGGAAGACTTATGAATGCGACAGCCTGCCGCTCATTCGGGTCGGGGATGATGCCGGAGCGCAGGATCCAGACCTCCGCCTCCACGATCTGAAGGTCAGGCCGGCTGATCTGCGGGGGCTCGTTCTGGTAGTACGGCTCGTAGAGCGGAGGGTAGATCTGATCGTCAACGAAGAAATGGTTTGTCGCATATTCGTATGCCCGCATCTCGAAGGCGCGCTCCTGCGCACCACCCGTGACCGCAACCTCCTTGATCTGTCCTTTCTTCTGGGACGCGAGCGCGGTGAGCGTGAGCGGGCCCATCTGGAATCTCGCCTTGATGCCGAAGAGGGCCTGGCTGCTCCCGATGAACGCCGAGGGGGTGGAAAGGGAAACGTTTCCGGCCTCCACGCTCTGGACGATCTCGTCTTCGTAGCCGGTATACTTGATCTTCAACTGGTTTTCGTATTCGAACGTCCTCTTCGTGTTCCAGTCGGCCAGGATATTGAGCTTGTCGCCGATGGTCCCGTTCACGTTCACCTGGACTTCCT